>AAZW01000019.1 GCA_000169995.1 Vibrionales bacterium SWAT-3
TCTCTTGGAGGATAAGCGCAACGGCTCGCTTAATCTTAATTGCATCGTGACATGCTCTCGTATCATAAGCGCATCACCAGACACCTCGTGGATACTTCGGCGAGTTTGTTTCAGTAAATTCGGGAGTACTTCTCCATCTGTAACTGTCGATAGACTTAGCTCGGCTGCAATAATTTCATGAGTGTTTGTATCCACGGCAATATGAAGTTTTCGCCAGACTCTACGTTTGCCATCTGTCCCGTGTTTTTTGACTTTCCATTCACCTTCGCCATAAGCCTTAAGGCCAGTCGCATCAATAGCTAGATGTTGTATCGTACCTCTCGTTTTTGTCTTAAGTGAGACCTCAACTTGCTTGGCTCTACGACTGATGCAGGTGTAATGCGGACAACTTAACGGTACATGGGCTAACCTAAATATCGAGTTGATAAAACCTTGCAGCGCTCTTAATGGCATAGAAAAAACTCGTTTCACCATGAGGGCTGTCGTGATAGCTAAATCACTGAACCGACGAGGCCTCCCGCGCTTATTCTGTTTGCTTTGCGTCCAGCCACTTATCGCTTCTTCATCAATCCAAAAGGTCAAAGAACCGCGGTTAATGAGTGATTGGTTGTATTGCTTCCAGTTGGTTGTTTTGTAACGAGGTTTAGGCATAGGGCTACGAGAGGGAGTGAATATAGCTGATCAGATCGTAGGTTTTAGGTTTAGTTCCAATGAATTACGCAACAAAGCCCTTGTGAGGCTTCAAATGTCAGTGAACCGTCTTCAAGGTTTACTTTGCCCTCAACAGTGCGGGTATTTCCTTTTTGGAACAGGTCATTGATAGCAGGCCAAAGTTCAGCATTGCATTTTGCATGATTAAAGTAGGCATCTCGCAAAGCACTAACTTGCGCATCAAGAATTTCCACCTTGGCTTGGCCAAGCTCACCGGATGCTAAGATACTGCTATGAGAACGCTTCAAAACTTCATGCTTGTTATGCAGCATTTGGAAAAAAGTACGGTTAATCAGTTTCGAACGGACAGATTCCGTTGGTGAACGGTGTGGTTGAATCACCTTAACGACACTACCAAACTTTTTTGTCACTCGTTCTACAAAAAACTGCCATACTGGATGCTTAGTCACTGCGCTAGCTTCGTAGGCGCTACTGTTGTTTCCCGACTGGCGATACAATTCCGCCTCAACCTCAGAATAGATAACATCTATCGCTTTTTCTAAATAAGGTAAGGCTCTGTTAGAGTGCCTTCTCCCGCATGCGAGAGACAGTTTTTTCAACCATTGCTCAATTTCTATCGCGCATCCTAAGTTAGGGATGAATTTTCCATCCGTCCCTTTGATTGATGACACATCGAAGTCGAGGTTGGCCGCAGCAAGCTGTTTTTTATTCATTAGCTTTCCTTCATTCTAAGTCTAAGTTTTCAGAGCTTCTCGCCATTTTTCAAGCGTTGAGCCTATAAGACCATCCTTGGCATATAGTGCTGCCTGTTCGACAACTTGCCTAAGTGCATACCAATCGTCCTTCGGTTCCACTAAGCCTTCCCCACATATCTGATTTGATGAAGCAAATCTAGGGGTCACTTGCCAATCAGCGAGTACTTTTCGATCAGTTCCAATTCGATAGCTAGCTCCAAAATCTATCAATTTCACATGATGATTACTTGGTATATAGAGCAAGTTTGAGGGTTTAATGTCGCCATGAACCCAACCTTTACGATGACAGTGTCTGATAACATCGACGATGCTCGGCATCAGATCCGTAAATAACTCTAAATCTTCCACAGAAAAATTACTCAAAGGAATAGCACTAGTGTCAAACTCCAATATCAATTGTAAGTTTATCCAGTTAACTTCTAAAACCTTTTGAACTTGATAGTTACGGCAATAATGTAAAGCAAGCAACTCTCTCTGCAATTCATCGACGTTACAATAATGTTTAGTATAAGACTCATAAATAGACATCTGATATAGAACAATTAGTTAGGATTGAATAAACTCCCTATACTAAATGGCGCTAGTATAAAGTTATTCCATATTGGTAATAAGTTTTGTTCATTCAAATCTTGTGCATAGTTCCCTTCTTCGTGAGTTTGGTTCTGATTCCATTTCCAATTTGAAATGAAATGGGATTTGCTAGGAACAGTTTCTTTCCCATTCCAATGAAAAACAAGTTTTCCTCGACCAAAAGGAACTTTAGAGGCATTGGGTTTAAAATACTTAAAAAGCTCTCTTGCTTCTAAGTCAGTATCACCAACTCTTGGGGCTGTCTTATCAAACACTTGAGAATAATATACATCTTTACCTTCAAAGATCAGCGTTCCACCAAATTTTGCTATCCCCCAACGAATAATACGAGACATTTCCTTCGTTGCAGTCAGTTTATCGTATGCGTGAATTGATGGCGATCTTTCATCCCATCCTTCGATCCCGGTTTTAAACGTTTTCATATAAGCATCTCGACCCGAAACTGTCATCGAAAACGGCCCTGTAAAGCCCATAGCATGATGTACAAACTCTGCGATTATGGGATCGCGTTTCAGGTGTAACCCCGTTCCTGCCTGGCCATAATAGAGATCCATCATTTGAAAGTTTCCCGCTAAATATGCAGCTCCACGCCTGCCCGGTTCAAATAAATTAACTTTACGTGACAACGTCTTATTTGAAAAGTTCTTAAGTCCTTTGACAATGAAACTTCCATTTCCCTGTGTTCCATAAACAAAAACTTTTCTCTGAAAAGCCAACTTCAGTCTAAACTCACCGACATAATTGACAGCATTCTCAAACTCATATGCTTCCATTCTATGCTTCATATATCCTCCAACTAAGTACTAATTTGAAATTAAAGAATTATTTAAATGCAGTTGATTAAACAATGCTTTATCTAACTGCTGTTTGGAATCACGCAACGTGTAATCCAATACGATGTTATTTTGGTTAATTTTGTAGTTGAGCTTACGGATCAAGCGGCTAGATGTAGCGCTGCTCTTATTCGCAAAAATAGCGCGCAACAACGCCCACTGACCGGTAAATGATTGTTGTGCTACTCGGTTCTGACCGCTGTAGAATTCTGCACTCAAATAGCCATCCACTCCTGCGGTTGGCCAAGTTATCTCGCGCCACACTCTTGGACCATGTTTGTATTCGTAAACCGTTTCAGCCTCTCGTAAGCGGAATTCCGTCACGTCGGTACTCATTGAGCTCGCTTTTACTTCAAGCCTTAACCCAAACTCTCCCCCTGAAGAACCGAAGAAAATGCCACTCAGCTTTTGAACTAATTCAAGTTGCTTACGAGTATTTGAGTTTATTGGTAGTGTTAGGCCGTCAACTTCGTTTAGCTTGAGCCTGCCGTTATCCCAATAAACAAACGGCTTCAAGGTTTCTTCTATATAGCGAGCTACACGGCCACTTGGTTTAAAGAATTGAGAAAAGTCATCTAAGCTCACTTCTCCACGACCATGTTGATCAAATGGGAATCGCCCTTCAATGGCAGACACATAAAACTGGTAAACTTGCTCATCCCACTGTGTATTTAGATACACCACGCTGCCATTCACTACTTGTTTCCAAACTTGTTCACTGAGACTCTTCGTCCAAGACGCGACGATGTTCGGAGCCTTGCTGCCAGCTTGACGGAAGCTTACGATAGGGTCGCTACTACCTTGCGCATGGGCAATGGCATAAGCATGGAATGATTTACCGGGGTTTGAACTAGACAATGCGGCATCGAAAAACGAGTTAACCTCATCAACTTGAACGATCAACAGCTCCAGTGGTGTATCCTTATCTTTACCATTCCTATTAACAAACCGAGAGAAAGGCAAAAATGCTTCATTTACGACGAATGAAGGTTGTAGCCTCAACAGGTATCGCCAACTGCTCGATTCACTTTGTCGACTTTGTTCAACACCTTTTTCGCTTTCTTCAGTCCTAGTTGACCGGCTGCACGCTTCTGTCCTTTCGTATCCGGTTGATCAGCGACAGCCAATGTTGTGTTCACCACAACTGCATCCAATACATCAAGTAGTGGACTCGTAGCCGGAGAACGTGTGTCTCTTAGTGCATAGCTGAGTACCGAAGCATCCCCAAACTGCTTGATTTGAATGTTATTGACTAGGTCTTTCCAGTAGTAGATGTAATCAGCAAAATACAGACGTTGAACCTGTTTACTCAGTTCTCTAAGCTCAATGACTGATGCGCCAGACATATCACCTTGAATCGCTTTAAACTCGCTCATCAAGCTTCTAAGCAGAGGCGACTTTGCCGTCAAATCAATTTGGCTGTAGCCCTGCTTAGTAAAGATTTCTAGTATCAGATAGCCATGGAAATCATTAGTAAACTCAAACAAGCTATCGAACTTCTCACCGAGCTGGCTTCGGAGATCCACTTGAGTACGGTACTCTGGCATCTCTTTAATACGTGCATAAATCAGTCGCTCTGGTGACAAGCCTTCAAGGTTGTTCGTTGCAACATCTATCAGGTCTAGGTTCGGTTGTAACTGCTTATCGTAATGACTTTTAAACAAGTCTTCAATTAAAAGAGAAAAAGAGTAAAGCTCGTCCGGAGAAAGCTCACCTTGGTCTTTCAAATTATCAAGCAAGTAAGTTTGTAGTTCCGAAAAGTTAAGTTGCTCTCGGTCAAACAACATCTGGTAGTAACGCAAAATCTCAAAGATTCGGCTTGGGTTACCAAGGTTAACATAAACATACAACTCGCTGCTGATCAGCTCTTCGAGCTTTGGCAGCATTATCTGGTGCAACTGTTTTTCATAAGCAGAGTAAACACTCTCGGCCGTATCTGTTTGCTTAATACTGACCTTCTCATGCCACGGTTTAGGTTGAACGCCCTCAGCAACCACATCGCCGAGTTCTCTTAATACCGCCACAACCTCCGACATAGAATTGTCATTGCTCAGACTCTGAACATCGTTTTGATAAAAACGAATTTGAGATAGAGCCGTTGTGCGCCAATCTTCATCAACATTCCAGTTTTCCTGTAACTTCAGACCTGCAATGGAAATCAGCACAACTACGGATACTAGAACAGCGGTTCGGAATAAAAGATACCCCGCATGACGCCATTCATTGACACCGACGATATTCTTCTCCGGCAAGATGACATTATTGAACAAACGCTGAGTAAAGAAACCACGACGATTTGGCTGCTGTTCAACTTGATTATTGGTGTTGAACTCAGCACGTTCAGCCACAACCTGCGTGAGTAGATCATGCTCAATGCCTTTTTGTCCGGATGACATTAAATAAGCACCGCGGATCCATACGGCTTCTCGGACACGGTTCTCGCGACCAATGTCGCTCAAAAACTCGTTAACGCGCTCTAGGAAAATTCTTAGTTGATAAGGCCAAGCGATTATAGAGCCCGACTTGTCACTGCTGACGTTTATCAGTAACTCAAACTGCTGCCCCGCAATGGATTGAATCAACGCGAGGCTTTCTGCCTCAAACTGCTGTTTGTCATAACGACGCGAAACATCGTCCTCAAAGGTAATACCAAAAGGATTTTCTGAGTCACATGCAGTGAAGCTCTCAAAGAAACCAGTGAAGTCTGCAATCGAGTCAGCTTTAGAGAAAGCGGCGTAAACAGGCAAGTTTAAGCTAAGCTCGGCACCCATCGACAACACAGCCTCCTGATAGATGCCTGAGAGCCTAGTGCGTTCTTTCTTGTCTCCTGTCATTAGGCGATCGCACCCAATAACCGTCACAATGCCGTTCAGCCCTTGCCTCGGACGGTATTTAAGTAGTTGCTTCGCCAGTACTTGCCAAAGCGACTCGTCAATACCGTCGTTATCAAAAATACGGTGACCAACTTCCACAACGACTGCGTTATCGTTACTCCAAAAGCGTAGGTACTGTTCCGTATCACTTTCATCCAAGTAGCGCTCGTTAACTGGCTCAAAACCATTCTGTAGCAATATGGCACTTTTAGCGTCTTTTTCACCACCTAGAACTAGGTACCAAGGCAGACTGTAAAGACTTTCCAGCTTGTTACGATCTTGTCCTTGTATCTTTTTCGTTGCGATACGAAACAGCTGCTGGATCACGCGCGTGTCTTGTTTAAGCAATACGTGTTGATCATGCTCTTCTTTCTCTGTTTGATTAAGCTTGCGCTGTTTCCACCACCAAACACATGTAAAGAAGACAATAACGACGGTGACAACGAGCATTCCCCACTTTATCCAGACTGGTTGCTCTTCTGATGCTGTAAGCCAAAATGCGAACGTCCCTAAAATGGCAGTAATCACCAAGAAAATAGAAAATATCTTTTTAAACATCTTATTTCAGCGCTCTTTTAATCTTGACGTTCAAACCAAAGCGAACATTGAGTTCATTTTTCAACATACGAATGGTGTTTAAGTCATCACCTGCGTGAAGATAAAGCTCAATACCATGTTCCGTCTCACGAGTAAAAGACTCATAGCCTGCTTGTTTAAGTTCTGTCGATAAACGAAGTGCGTCGCTTGCCCGAGAAAATACCGCGAGAATGATCTCCCATTGCTGAGTGACCACTTTTCCTTTCATTCCCGTTTCTTCTCTAGGCTTTCACTCTGTCGCCCAAATCCGCATCGGACTAGTACACTAGTCACTGCTGTTTTCTCAGTACGTCTGACATATCGATCGCGCTAAACTGTGCCAACAACGGCTGCACGCGGCTGTTGTACCAATATTCAGTAAAGCCATACCCGGATGCCAGAACCAAGCAAGCCAAGCCTAACACTTTACCCATACTGATCATTAGCCACGGACGTTTACCTTCTATTAGCGTTGGTGTCTGCGGTACCGGAAAAGGACTTTCACTGCGATAGTGGCGAATGAGGCCGTACGCACGAGCAGTAATATCATGCAATTGGCTCTCGTCTTCATGGCGAAAGCGCCCTTTGAAACCCAAAGCTAGAAGCACATACTGAAGCTCAATAAAATCAACAAGTTTATTCGGCTGCTGGCTGCCCTTATCTAGCAACACAAAAAAGGCCTCTCCGCCATCGCGCTGTGAAAACACCTTGCTCAACAACGAATGATTTTCCCAACGAGCACGCTCTCCCCAAGTGGTGTACAGCACAGCTTCATCAAATGCCGCGCACAACACAAAGCAACTTTTTTCAATCACGCTTGGGTGGTAATCCAAGTGCAGACCACGCAAACGAAACGCATCAATCGCGTACAAAAGCTTTTGACGAAAACGGTTGATGTCTATCGGTGCTCCTTGACGCTTAATCGTCACTAAAATACCCAACAGCTCCGTTGCCGCATTAATTAAAGGGCTACCATAAATGGCAAGATTCTCAATCAATCGTTCTGTACCGGAAGTATCCGCTTTGGGTGGCAACTGATGCTGCTTTTGAGGTGATTCGGTCGATGCCACTCGTCGAATTTGAACCGTCGGTTCTTCGTTAAATAATCCGCCCATCCATTACCTACCTAATCACATGAAAATCGACGTGGATATCATCAATTCTTTCATCAATATGAAGAGCGATCGCCTCATCACGTTTGATCAACGCTTGCCACAATTCAGACTTAGTATCGATTTCGAAGTAAGCGGCGTCATTCAAAGACTTCAGCTCAGAGGGTGCATAAGGGAGGTGGCGAAGCGGGACGCCTGAGAGTGCATTCCGTACTAGGCCGGCAATATCACTATTCCCAGCCAACTTTACAGCACGAGGAAACTCTTCACTAAGTCGAGTAGCACCGATGGACGAGGAAACGGCCAACACAAAGCGCCCTTGATTGTATAAGCTGCGATCATCGACCAGTGTGCGTAGCAAGCGACGGCTCACGAACAGCTGTTTGTCCCAGTTCAATGTTGATACGTTATCTATCTGAACCTCACGCAGTAACACCAATAACTCAGAAAACACGGTCGAGAAGATGCTGTATAACGCATCTTGGTTCCATGCAGGGAAAGACTTTGGCATCTTCCCTTCCAAACCCTGCATCTGCCCCGCCATCGAAACGCACTCTAAATAGAGGTGACGTGTCAGCAACGAGCCATCTAGGCCCCATTGTTCAAGCTTTGGCATCCAAGTACCCAAGACTTGCAGCCAAAGATAATCACGCATCAACGACTGATAGCTTTTACTGCTGGACTCCGCTTGTAAACGAGCATGAATCGCTCGAGAACGGTATTGTATTTGCGTAAAAAGGTCCGTAACGTTATCCGTTAAATAACTAGAGACAGAAAAATGCAAGCATTGGGGAACGAATGCTTGGTTCAACACAACAACACCCTCAGACTTGTGTTCACTGATTTCAGCAACGGATATCAACACAAAATCTTTTAGCTCATCACCTTCTAAACGCAACTGAATGTTCAATGTTGCTAATTCTAATTGAACCGGGTCACTGTGCTCTCGGCTGGTATCGTAAACAGGGTGCTCTTGTGAAGAGTGCCTAAGACGCGCATCTTCTCCAACATCAATAGTGCCCGGTCTTGAAACCGGAAGGGCCAAATACACTTTCTTATGACTAGTATTTTTCGGCACATCAAGCACGAGTGCTTGCTCAATTTCAAATGGTGTTCCATCAGGGAAAATGCCTTTAGCACGACGTACCGAAACCTTGCCAATGTTCAACATCGAGCGATCAAGCTCTAGCGAGGTCAATCCATAAGCATTAGGGCTAATTTGTCCGGCGAACTCGCGAGTAAAATGTTCAACATAGCGCTCTTGCTGTTGAAAGTGCTGAGGGGAAAGGAACATCCCTTCACTCCACACGACTTTATTATTATCCATTATTATTCTTCCCCTGACACAGACATATTAATGCCATCAATTTTAATACTGATAACCGCTGAATTCACAATGAGCGGCTTATAAATCACCTTGTTCTTCGCCTCTCTGTAATCAGCAAAACCCGCAATCACACCGATGTACTTAACGCCACTACCAAGTGGGATAATTTCCTGGCGAGTTTCACCCGGCAAAATGCTTGGTAACTGGCGTGAAACGGCCAACTCGGCCTTCAATACACCTTGGTCATCATTATAAATTTTAATAAAATCAGATAGTTCAAACGCATTATTATTCGTCAATTGATAAATTCGGAGCTCTACCGGAGAAGGCTTACCTTCAACATTAGGATTAATATTGGTCGCAGCTTTAATATCAACGACCAGTTTTGGCTCAACCAGATCATCGCTCCATAAACTGCACCCTGACATCATAAGGGCGATACACATCAGGCATAAACGACGTACCATTACTGATCCCCTTCGAAGTTTTTTTGCATACGCATTGCATCTCTGAAGTACGCTTGAAACTTAATT
The DNA here is from genome assembly GCA_000169995.1 of Vibrionales bacterium SWAT-3. GTDB lineage: Bacteria > Pseudomonadota > Gammaproteobacteria > Enterobacterales > Vibrionaceae > Vibrio. Next base: position 9,273 of record AAZW01000019.1, read on the forward strand.
TGCCAATCGCGATTCTCCACTTGTCGGTTGAAATAGCGTTTGTACATATCCCAGTACTTCGGTTTACGAGACCAAAAACCGTTGTCCGACAAGTCATCAAACATCGACTCCATCGCATTCGGAGAAATGTCAGACAACAACCTTGCCAATGCCATTTCTAATGCTTTGTCAGTGCATTCCTGTAAGCGCTGCTCATGCTTCTTAAACTCAGTAATCGCAAACTGAGATTGGTTAACTGGTGACTCTTCTTGAGTGAAAGAGGGAGGCGCCATCACTTCATGGTTTGGAAATGACGCAAGAAAATCACTGTCTTTCAGCGGATCATCCTCATCCGTCTGAAAATCAAGATTAAAGTGAGACGCTTGTTCTTGCTTAACTGAGGCATCATTCACAAATGGGTCATCCCCCACCACATCTGTTGCCGAAATGGTGAACTCTGGCGCTTCATCTACTTCAGGAATACTTTGAATAAAAGGTGTTGATTCAGTACTAAACGGATCATCACCTAGTCGAGAGCTATCAGAGTGATGCTGCTGGGTTTTCGCTTTCGCTGATTCAGGGAAGAAACAAGAAACCAACAATCGGTAACGGCCAATATCAAGAACATCACCATCACTTAATGTCGATTGGTTACCATTACCCAAAGGCGCATCAGAGCCATTGATGTAAAGGCCATTGGTGCTGTTGTCCATGATTTGGTATCCACGCGAGGTCTTACGAATCGTCGCATGGGTACTTGAAATCTCACGACTTGCGTCATTAAGTTGTAGCGTCGCGCCAAACGCACGCCCGATATCTCCACCATCTTCTGGAAATGCTTGATTCCATTGGGCGATGCTTTCACCATCTGGAGAGCTAATAATTCTAATCGATAGAGGCATTTGACTGACCTTCAATAAATTCAATATTTGGAGTTAACGACACTGAGAAACCGCCTCGTTAAATTCATTAAGAAAGTTGGAGTATTTCTTAGTAAATGCTTTGGAGAAATACACCCCCAATGGATTCGATTTAACCCGTGTCCGGGAAATCGCTCGATAACTGATACCCATTTTTTTTATCGTCTCTTCAATGACAGCGTCATTACCTAATATCGCTCCGACTTCTCCGTTCAGCATTAACTCAATCAGAACCTTCGGCATCCTTGGTTTTTTAGTCACGCGATAGCCATTTTTCTGTAGCCAAAACCATTTATTTGAGCCAAATAGTGCAGCGACTTCGACCTGAGCTTTGAACATTGAGTTGTCTAACTCTGTTGAATCAGATAGCGAGAACCAACTCCAATTCTGTTGATCAAGTGGCGCAGAATAATCGGCATATTCATCACGCTTACTATTACGAGACGCAAGGAAGAAACCATGTTGTGAGCCAACCTCTGTCATGAGCTGGGCTTTATCCCACTTAGTCATCGTGAGCTGATACGGCTGGTCCATCACTCTCATGACACACTTCACTCGTTCTATCCCCGGCCCTTTCATTTCCCCGTTTTCTTGGTACTGATAAGGAAACCATTCTTTGGTTGCGAGTAGTAATCGCTCTGGACGCTGATAGGCAAAAGCAGGTTGGCTCAGCACGGTCAACATAACGGCAATGAAAACGACACGTATCATGGTTAATGGCTCTCCATGCTCATACCAGCAGAACGCACTAACTTGCCATCTTGCGAATAGATATCGCTGGCCATTTCAATCAATACAAACGGAAGCTGCGCATCAATGCGACCTGCTTGTTTAAAGCTAATCGAGATATCTGGTGGCGACAGCACTCCCACAGGCAGAGCGGCAGGAGCTGCACCCTTTTTAAGTACTTCAATGCCGTAAAGAGCCGCTTGGTGGGCATTGTTCTCAAACCCTACACCAACAGACATCAGCGCACTTTGTTGCGTGCCATTAACCGCATCAGGCACTGCAGTTAACAGAGGAAGCTTCTCTGAATACAGGTTAATCTCATCAAGTCGGTTAAGAAGACTTGAGCTACCCGTTAGCCAAAGCAAGGATTGACGAAAATTGCCATCGTTAACCTTCATCGATTCAACGGTGGTTTGCATCACATGTTGAAGAGCAAACTCAGGATTATTCTTGTCAACTTCGATAGGAAAGACTGTCAATCCTTGCTTCTCAGCCTCTTTTTGAAGTGGCAAAAACTGAGTGAGATAAGCACTGGTGTTCGACTTGGCATACAGCACACCAATTTGAGTCAGACTTGGTTTAAAGCGACGTAAAAAGCTCAGCGTGATATCTGCAGGCAAATTCAAGGAGGTGTAAGCAAAGTTGTTGCCGCTTGATTGATAGTTATCCGTAAGGCCCAGTAACACAGGATCTTTTGCGTTCACCGATACAACCGGCAGCTTACCTCCAGTGTAAACCTTATGCAGTGAGACGGTCGCACGAGATCCAACCGTGTAGATCATGTTCGCCTTTTTATCGGCAGCTTTCGTCCAAGCGACCAGTTCCTCTTCGCTTTTAGGTAAAAGGAAAGCACGAAATGAAACGTTAGGCATTTCTCTACGAAACACTTTTAAGATGGTCGACAACGCAACATCATACGAGTCCGCTTTTCGAGAAACTAAGATCCAAACCATCGGATGTTCACCACGTGGGGCGAACAATACATCGCTGTCATTAGCATTGATTTCCCACTGTACCGCCTTCTCAGCTTGTAAGTGTTCGCCCAACCACTCAGGCCAATCAGCCAAACTCACGGGAGAGGATGCAGCCAGTACCAAAAGTAAAATCAATCGAATCACGCTTTCGCCTCCTTTTGTGCACCACGGTCAAACAACCACATCAACAAGCTAGCTAAGGTAAAGAATGTTGAAAGCGCAAAGAATGCGTAGTCCGTTCCGAGGTGAGTAAGCAAAGCACCGACAACGACCGCCCCCAACACATGACCTAGCCTTTCCAAAAAGCGATAAGTCGAAGCAACTGAGTTGGCATTTGCACCTTGAGCCTTGGTCACCACATGAGTCACAACTGGGGCATTAATAAAGCCGTGTGAAGCGCCCATGACTAGCATTGCGAACGTTGCGACGAGGACAAGATAGGTTATGTCTTCAAATAAAAAGGCAGCAGAAAGAATGGCCAAAGCAACAGCGCCAACGATGCTTCCTAAGCAAAGCGCCCATTTTGCAGAGCCAATACGGTCAATCATTGGCGTGACCTTACCACTAATGAAAAGCACTGAGAATGCATAAGCCATCAGCACCTGGCCGATACTTTCGCGCTCAACACCTACATCAGAAAGAAGGATTGGCACAGCAAAGAATACGACACCCGTTAGCATCATTTTGGCTGGGATACCCACAAGCAACATGGTGCGCATGAATGACGGTACACGCATCAAAGCAGCGGAATCTTTTAGCATCATCGTCAAGTTCTCTTTGAGTGAACCTTGAGCACTCCCCTGAGGAATCATCGACGGTAGCGACAACGCGAACAAATACATCAGGCCACCAACTAAAGCCGACAACATGAAGATACCTTGCACGCCTACCGTATCAGCCAACAAGGCACCAATTGCCGCACCAGAGATGAATCCAGCATTGAAGCAAAATACGATGATGCCTGCGGCTTGTGTCTTGTTAGATTGATCACTGCAACGCAGAATGTAACCTTGAGCCGCAATAAAGATCGCGGCTTGCCCAACGCCAGAGGTAAATCGAGCAATAAGCACCATCGCTAACTGGGACTCGTACGCTAGCAACAGACAGCTAGCCGCAGATAAAAGAATACCAACACCAAGTACTTTGCGAATATCAAACACTTCAACTAAACGCGAAACAGGCAATAACGTCGCAGCAAAGCCGACAAAGTAGAGTGTAAAGAAGTAAGACGACCAACTTTCACTCGCGCCATTCTCTACCGCGATTTGCGTTAAGTACTGAGGTAAAACCGGCGCCATTAACGATTCCATCAGCACCGTAACCAACAGCAACGGCTTAACCTGTGCCAATACGATATCGTTTTTTGGCTGTTGCTCTGAGTGGCTCAGCAAGCGAATAAAAGAAAAGCAAATGAACGCACAGCCAGCAAATAGAATGGCAAAGTTCTTTAGTGTACGTACCAACTGCGCAAACAGTACTTTAGGGAAAAAAGCGATCGTCACCTCGCTCCCTTTCGTATCGCTGACCAGAAATTCGGCCATCTCATCGACTGACATACTGTTCTGCGCTTTACTTTTGGCGATCAACTCAGCTCCCTGAACAACAGAAATGGAAGAGACTTCTGGGTTTGACTGACGAAAACTGTCTAGCATCTCATCGATGCCACTCACTTGACGATAACTGATCCCTGCATTCAGTACTGGGGCCAAACGTTGAGTAACAATGTTCGCCATGGAGTCCGCCTTATGTTCCAAGCCGGATTTGTACAATGCACCGACCATCAACAGCACGCTCGCCGACATGGCTAAGAACACACCACCAAATGCAGTGAAGTAAATCTTGGGGTTTTGGTTACGCAACACAAAGAAAATAAACACAGCGGTCAGCAAAACCACCAGCAGCACCATCGGCTGGAAGTGCCTATCGATGCTCCTTTCGATTTCTTCATCACTCAGCCAGATCTCCAAAGCACCAACTTGAGCGAATTTATTGCTCAAAGGGATAGTGACTAAGCTGCCAACAAAGTTGTCATCGGTGTAGCGATATAGCTCTTGCTGCCCAGAAATCACTCGGATATCAACCACAGAAGAATCCGCTTTCGCAATTGGCGATAGCACTTTCTCAAGACCAGCAAAGTCCTGAAGCGGCACACCGGAACTGAGAACTTGTTCTATACCGATTCGGGCGGCTTCTGTTTGGGCTAAAATCGCATCACGGCTGTGCTGTTGATAGCTTTTCAATGCTTGTGCATACCCAACAACAAAGATCAGCATTAGTGATAACAGAACCAGTAATGCTCCGAGCAACAAGCGGCTATATTGCTTAAAAGAGTTCAAAGTTCACTCCTAACACACGCTTAGAGCGTCGAATTGCTCATTGAGGCAATGCGCTACCGACATTGGTCGTTTTTGCTTGAGGAAAGATAATCGGTTAAACACCAACGACTGAACTAGGTCTGTGTAATCCATACCTTCACGAGCCAGATCATGGCAAACCAAACTTACCTTCTCTCCCTCCGGACGCTTTAGATCCGGTTTTGGATTGGTTTCCAGCACATACAGGTTGCCTTCTTTGTCCATTCGTAAGTCCACTCTCACTAACGTTTGAAGGCCAAGCTGGCGATAAATCTTCTGACCGATCAGAGCTAACTGATTGCGTAGCCCCTCTTCATTAACAGCAACCAAACGGTCTTGAGTGATCGGCTTTACATCCATAGAAGTAAAAATCGGCTCGTCAGCATCCAGTACACGTTCAGTTATTGAGAAAGCCATCGGCATTTCAAACTGCGTCAGTTTGCCTTCTTTAAACACATACTCTCCCGCAACAGCAACAACAAACTCTCGACCACCAAGGAAAGGCTCAATCATTACTGTGTTCCCCGTCGCTTGACGTACATGCTCTACAACACCCGCGAGATCATTACGGTTAAAAACAGGATAAACATGGATTGAAGCTCGGCCAGACACTGGCTTAACAATGAAACCATCTTTGAACTGCGCTTCAATTTGATCGATCGCATCTTGCTTTGCTGCATCTTCAAAATGTTCATCAATACCAATGGTGATAAATGGTGCAGTCGGCAGTCCAGCGGCTTTAATTTCATGCTTAAACAGGTGCTTGTTATCCAAGATCCCTGCCGTCATTGGCGAGTGCCCTACATAAGGCACGCCCAGCATTTCCAATGTAGAAGGCAAATGACACATGGAGTCAAAACCTTGCAAACCACCACTGTTTGTGATCACCAAGTCAATGCCTTTATCTTTCAGGCACTGCGCTAAGTTGATGTCTTCAGCTAACACCTCAACGAACTGGAAATTAGATTCACGCAGTGCATTAGCAATATCGTGTGCAACAGGTGCATACGTTTTGGTTGAGCGAGGGCTCAAGTTTTCAAAGATAAAACTGCCGTCCTGCTCTTTATCCCCACCGTGAATCACTGCGATTTTTAAGTTCTTGCGAATCCATTCCAATTGTTGTGTAGAAAAGACTGAATGCATCATCTGTTAGTACTCATAATGTTGTGCTGCGAAAAGGGCGCGTTAAACACGGCCTCAACAAAAAGCGTTAATAAAATTACGTTATTGTTTTAGTTGGGTTGATATACAACCCATTGTTTTTTTTGAGGTCTGTCGCCTCTTAATGCTATTGAATCTGAATCTTAAATTTGCCTTCTTCAACGTGAACAGTGACCGCTTCTACCGGCTTGTTCTCACTCATACGAACAATGCATTGATTCGCTAAATCCGGCATAAGTTGACGATTGATCAGTTGCTCAACGGCACGAGCGCCTGTTTCAGGTGAATCGTTCATATTGACCAGCAGATCAATCACATCAGGGTGAAATTCGAAACTTGCTTTGTAGTGGGATTGAACGCGCTTGCGAATGCGGTTCAGAGACAAGGTTGCAATTTGCGCCATTTCTTCATCGTTCAAAGGGAAATAAGGCACGATGGTCGCTCGGCCAAGAAATGCTGGTTTAAAGTGTTTTTGCAGCTCAGGGAAAATAGACTGAGTCAGCGTCGGAACATCCGGCCGACCATTTTCACATGCATTAACAACAGCACTGTCTGCCGCGTTTGATGTCATGATGATGATCGTATTACGAAAATCGATGTGTCGACCTTCACTGTCCGAGATAGAGCCTTTATCAAAGATTTGATAGAAGATGTCGTGCACACCAGGGTGGGCTTTTTCCATTTCATCCAGCAGCAGTACAGAATATGGGTTCTTACGTACCGCTTCTGTTAAGACACCGCCTTTACCGTAGCCAACATAACCCGCAGGAGAGCCTAAAAGCATCGACACCTTGTGCTCTTCTTTAAACTCCGTCATGTTGATGATGGTGATATTTCGCTCGCCACCATATAGCAAGTCGGTAAGCGCCAATGCAGTTTCGGTTTTACCCACACCACTTGGACCACACATCAGGAATACCCCAACAGGTTTGCGTGGGTCGGTTAAACCTGCACGCGACAAGCGAATTGCTTGTGAAAGCTCCGCTATCGGCGTTGTCTGACCAATCACTCGCTCACCGATACGAGTCTCTAGGTGCATCAACTTCTCAACTTCTTGGCTAAGCATGTTGCCCACTGGAATACCCGTCCATAGCGCCACCACTTCAGCGATGGTTTGTTCTGTTACCTGTGGCAGGACTAATGGCTGCTCACCCTGGATCTCACGCAGGGCTGCCATTTTGTCTGCTAGCAGGATTTTTGCTTCATGCGATATCACCGAGCCATTTTCTTTTAGCTCAGCGTCTAAGCCAGACTGCAACTCAATGATCTCTTCCACCAAGAGGCGCTCTGCGTTCCAAGAGCGTTCAAGTGACTGATGCTCTTGTTCTAATGCCGCCAATCGCTGTTTTGCTTCTTCCAAGCGTACGCTTTCAATCGACCACAATGCCGACTCATGATGTAACGTTTCGATCTCGTTGTTGGTGTAGCGGATTTTTTCTGCGATGGCTTCCAACTGTCTAGGTGCCGCACTTTGGCTCAATCCAATGCGCGAACACGCTGTATCTAACAGGCTAATTGCTTTATCAGGTAACTTACGCTCAGGAAGGTAACGAATAGAGAGAGCGACGGCGGCATCAATGGCTTCTTGCATGACTTTAACGCCATGGTGCTTTTCAAGGCTGCGCTTCACGCCGCGAAGCATGTGGATAGCATCTTCTTCATTAGGTTCATTAACCGCAACAACTTGAAAACGACGAGTCAACGCGGCATCCGATTCAAAGTACTGTTTGTATTCCGCCCATGTGGTCGCTGCAAGTGAACGAAACTCGCCACGCGCAAGCGCTGGTTTCAGAATATTCGCAGCATCATTCTGGCCCGCTGTGCCACCCGCCCCAATCAGCGTATGTGCTTCATCGATAAACATGATGATCGGCGTCGTTGACTGCTTGATCTCATTGATCACATCTTTAAGGCGGTTTTCAAACTCACCTTTGATGCTCGCACCTGCTTGCAAAAGAGACAAATCAAGGCTGCGCAGCTCAACGTTCGCAAGCGCAGGTGGGACATTGCCATTCACGATTTCTTGGGCAAGACCTTCAACAATGGCCGTTTTACCTACACCTGGGTCACCAACGAGGATCGGGCTGTTTTGACGGCGGCGGCACAAAATATCAATGGATTTGCGAATTTCATCTCCGCGCCCTGTAATAGGATCCAACTCGCCATTACGCGCTGCCTCTGTCAGGTTTTGCGAGAACTTGTCCAAAGCTGGCGTCGCTGAGTCACCACCGGTTGGGACCATGCTCTCGGTAGACGATGAGACTTCACTGGGTCCGCTGATCACCATCGACTGACTGCGTAACCATTCAGAAGACAATACTGACACCCACGAGCTCAACACACCGTTGTAAGCGCTTTGGTCCAGACGCTGCTTCAGCACCATCAGCAGATGAAATTCATTCACCACCGATTGCTGATTGTTTAATGAAGCAAGCATCCATGCATCTTTAAGTAACTCAACCAACTCAGGGGATAAAGAAGGCGAAGAGTCATTACCACGAGCCAAGTGCATCAGACGGTCATTACAACGCTCCAACATCGACTCTTTGGCCATTGATGCTTGCTGTAGTGCGGCCTCCCAGCCTTTGGACTGCTGTAACAACTGAACAAACCAATGCTCAGCTTCTATCGCAAAGTTTCCTTTACTTACACAATTTCCAGCAGCCGTTTCCAGGGCACTTTTTAGTAACGGAGTAAGCCTTTTGACCAAGCTTTGTAGTTCAATATTTATCATTCTGTTTCCTAACTTTTCGTCAGTGGCATTTCAACAAACTGTTGATGATCTGATTGATGACTCATCCACGCGGATTGGCCAATTCTTAACGCTTTTTGGTGACTGCCTGATAGCTTCACTCTCGGCAGATACTGGCTATTTACCTTCATATAGAGGGCATACTTGGTATTCACTCCCATATAGCTTCTAACCATATGGTCCAGCGCAAGAACCATCTCTTTGTCACTGCGTATTTTTAAGTAATGCTGATAGTCTTGAGGGCAAATTTTTATGTTGAGTTTCTGCCCCGTCATTGGCGTCGACATCCCGACCAACGCCCCCATTCCCAATTGATGATTGTTTCCGGCTTGGCCAATTTGAGTTAACGAACACTCTGTTAGAGGCAAATACTCTAGGCCACTGCGTTCAACCTCAAACTCCGACTCGAAGTAATCTTCTAACATCGACTTAAGCGCCAATGGGCAGGTTAATTTCAACCCTAATAAGCCGGTATATTGCACCAAATGAGATTCCGGCATTGGTGCCTTATCTCCAGTCTGCCCAGCCAAACTGGAAAGCATTTCAGTAATAGATTGACGGTCACGATTCCAATGAAACGCCTCTTCCTCAATCTGATACGTCAGCTCGTGCTTTTGCTTTGTTTCGCAGTACAAGCGGTAGTAACGGTTATTAAACATGTCGAAGAAGTCGAGTGGCGCTTCATCACCAAGTTCAAAACGCGCTTTTAGTGCATCGCCATACATCGCTCTTGGCATCGATCCAGAGTTGCCAGACAAAGCCGCCAATGATGTCTTTACCGTAAATTCACCCTCTCGCTCCGAAGTAACCGTAGAGACTTCTGCTTGATAGTAAGCTGGGAGAATTTCCGCACTGAACCTCACTTCAGGTCGCTGAGCCTTTAAATGAGCCTGATGCTTGAAGACCTGCCACGCTTTTTCTAGCTGCCCCTCAAACGCACCATAAGCGAAACGGCTTACAACAAACTCTTGCACCCAGTTCTCCTCGGGAAGGACAGGTAAACACCGTCTTGGCCTTCCAAATAAATATCCACTTGAGTAAAGCTGTTGAAGCCTGCGAAATAAGCGAAGAAGTGGTCAAGCAAATGACCAAAGAGCGATACGCCTCCGTTGACATTGCTTGCGTCTAACGTCACCGAAATTTTTGTGCCGTAAGCAAAACATGTTTTTCCTGACACACGGATCGGAGCCACCACTTGCTCCTGCTCGATATTTTGCAGAGACTCGATATAGATGTGGTTTTGCACCGCTTGGTTGTGGTTATACAAATCAAACACATTTTTCAGCGTAGCGGTTGGGTCATCCGTCCCTAGAATCGCGTGATAGTTAAAGTGCAAATGGCAAAGCAGTGCCCATACATTCTTATTTGCGTCACGACTACGCACTGGCAAGGTTGGGCGGCGCAGCAAGTTCATAGCCGCTGGAATCGTAAGAGATTCTCGACATGTCACTTGGCTGTTTACAGGCAATGAGCCTGCTCGAATGCCATCAGTCGCGGTTGTCGTCACCGACCAAACTCTCGACGACATCGTGGCACTAACATGCCCAATATCAGCCACTTTTAAGCCACTGCGAAGCACGCCTCTTTCGTGGGTATCCTGTACGAGCTGCCAACGAAGTGCAGTCTCTGTACTGCTGTACTTGTCTCCGTAGATCTGACAGACCTGAAACGGTTCGCCCTCCGTCACGTCTAGCACCTCATCAACAGAAAATACTTCCAAATCATTACCCTGACTTGCATCAAGATAAATTGGGTACTGCTTTTGAGTGAAGTCGATTTGCAGAGGTTCTGACACTTTGGTTTGCAGGTTCACCAATGGTGTACAAAACAGAGAAAAATGTTGTGCTTGAATGCTACGAGCTTGCACCACACTCATCTCATTCAAGAAAATCTGAATACGAAACTCTGAGCCGATCGCTTGTTGCATGACATTGCCAAGGTCTAATTTGAATCCTTGAAATCTTTCAGGGAACATGAAGAACTCGGTCAGCAACTTAAAGCCGCCAAAGCTTGCTGCTTGATACGGTAAAATAGTGTCATTCACATCGAAGCGAATTGGCTGCAGTGCAGACTTACCTAATGAGTAGCTCTTGCCATTATTCTGGATACAAACCTGACAGCGCCCGTGGGCGAGTACATCATACAAACGCAACGCGAAGTGGCTTTCACCTTTGAGATGCAGTTTCAACTGGTCAATATCCAGATCACGCAACACGATACCGCTGTCGGTAGCTTTAATCGTCAGCTCCAACATCGCTTTTGCGTTTTCTGCACCCGCAGGCTTAGCCAGTTCAAATGGCGCAAACAGCACTTCAGCCGAAGCAACTTGAATTGGCAGCAGCGCTATATCTTCGGAAGTGCGAAACACCACTGGCTCACCAGATTCACTCGCGACATCAAATTCTGTGCCTTTAGGTATACTGTGCTTTGCATTCGCTTCTTCAAAAATAGCGAAGTCCAACATGCTGTATGACGGCACTGGCCTTAGATAATGCGGGAACAACAAGTTCACCAAGCTTTCTGTCAGCTCTGGGTAAGACTCATCCAAGCGCTGCTGCAGTTTGCCGTTCATCAAGGCAACACTTTCAATTAAACGCGCGATCTGAGGATCATCAATACTGTCTTTACGCATTCCCAACGCACGAGCCGTCCCCGGATGACGTTCCGCGAACTGAGAGGCTTCATTGCGAATAAAGCGCAGTTCCTGTTCAAAATAGGAAAGCAATGAATCAGACAAAATTCGACTTCCTTACATCTAGTTTGTTGCTGCTCAAATCCAAAAAAGAATCCAGTACGATCGCCTCATCACCGAGCTCTGAATGCACCACGGCGGAAAGGCGAAAACTCAATTGGTTGCTACCCAATTCCCCTTCTTGAACATCAATCTCTACCTGGCTCAGGCGAGGTTCGAAGTTTCGGATCAGCACTTCAATTTCTGCGACAATGTCACTGGTGTTGTTTTTACTTTGAGCGCGAGCCATGTTGCGCATACCGAACTCGGCAATCGTTCCTTTTTCCGATAAAAACATCTCTGAGCACAGAGGTGCTCGGCTGGAAATAAGATCACAGACGTTATCAACAATCGCATCTCGAACGCTGTCGATATTGTCATTCCAGCTTTGGGTTAACTTAGCCATTAAGCTCATGATGTCTCTCCAACCTCACTGCCAGATACCGAAGTTGTTAACACCACTTTCGCATCCATCATTTCGTATTGATATTGAGGCTGAAGCATGATCTCGCATAAGTAGCGGGTTTTATCATGAGGAGCCTCTTCAATGCGTACATAGCAAGATCGCAGCGGGTATCGGGCAAGTACGGCATCCTCACCATAATTGACGTTGCTAATGAACTGCTCTAGCCATCGCTCTAGACTGCGTCGACAACTTTCTGCGCTGTCATATCGACCAACTTGGTCACGAATTTGAACCTTGATGTAATGGGCAAATCGGCAAGCCATTAGGTTGGTTTGGAGCATACCGAGCTGACGTTGAGCTTCATCAGGCGCTTGCCAAACAGATTGATTGCTAAAGAAACCTTTATGGCCACTTAAGTAAATACTGGTTAAAGGCATGAATCCTTGAGACGACCAAAAACCATCATCTTCACTGTAGATGTCTACCTGTGCCTTAAGCTCTTTTGAGTCCTGAACGATCGCCCCATACGAACCTGTCTCATCGTAAGAACGCAGGAATCCAAACCAACTGATTCGGTCAAACTCTCGCATTACATTACCGAGCAAGAGGTAAGCGCTGCTGCCCCATAAGGCATATTTCTCTTGCTGGCATTCGTTAAAAACAAACCCAGCCTGATATTGACGATATGGTTGACGAATCAAATGTTCTGGCATCACCAAGTGCAAAAATCGTGATGAGCTTTTTTCTCGTAGCAGCTGCCAAGAAACAAAATCTCGACTAGTAAGAATGCGATCAATCCTCGCACTATCGTGAAGTAGCCTTCTCGGTTCATCACCAAAGAAAAACTCGTCGGTTCCGAGCACCATTGGGCAAAAAGAGAGCTCCCCTAGCTCAGAGAGCAGTTGAAGGGTGTAGAGATCGTCATACTCCTGATCATCGGCGTAATCAGCCGAGACCTTATGATCGACCATCACCATGCCAAATGGACTACCACCGGCGGTATCCAGCTCATTTGAATACAGCTTTCGGTATAGGGATGACTGCTTTAGATCGAAAGAGTAATTGAGATCTGCCGAAACCATACTCCAACTCAAGTCGAGCATTTTGATTTTGACTCGACGTTGGGATACTTGTTGCTGCGCTAACGATTTAAGCCCCGTCCAAGAGGCTTCTAACTGCTTATAGTTAGGGTGTTGGATAACGTCCGACAACTGTTCACTTATTGACGTATCAATCTCGGAGATCAAACGAACCAACAATGCTTTGAATTGAGCCACCGACTGACTTTTTGCGCACACTAACAGCTCCTGCCAGGCAGGATTCTCAGCTAAAATGCGGTCAAATTTGGAATCTGTATACATCAGCGACTCAGTTCAAAACATTCGGGGACAGCGCCCCCGAATAGAATTAACCAGGAATGTTCGCAACCATTCGTAGTGAAGTGGTTAGCTCTTCCATTTGCAGCCAAGGGCGTAAGTAAGCCACTGCAGAGTAAGCACCCGGGCGTCCAGCTTGCTCTTCTACTGTCACTTTCGCTTCAACCAATGGATGTGTTGCTTTCGCATCGTTACCAATCGCATTTGGGTTAACGTATTGGTTGATCCAAGAGTTCAACTCTTTCTCAACGTCGTTTGGATCAAGGTTTGAACCAATACGATCACGGCCCATTACTTTTAGGTACTGTGCGATTCGGCTGCTTGCCATTGTGTATGGAAGACGTGCTGAAATTGCCGCGTTTGCCGTTGCATCTGGGTCTGTGTACGTTTTTGGTTTATGCGCAGTCTGAGCACCCATAAACACCGCGTAGTTGGTGTTTTTGTAGTGAACTAGTGGCAAGAAGCCAAGATCACTCAGCTCTTTCTCACGCTCATCCGTTAGGTTAACTTCTGTCGGACATTGCTGTAGCAAGTCACCGGCATCAGAGTAGTGAGTGAAGTTTGGCAGGTTCTCAACTTTACCGCCGTTCTCAGTACCGCGGATCGCCGTACACCAACCGTACTTGGTGTAAGCTTGAGTCATTAGAAGACCAAACTCATACGCCGCATTGCTCCATACAAAATCGCCGTCTGAAGACACAACTTGCTGACCGTTGTCGCGAGTTTGAAGCTCTTCAAATGCAAATGATTTAACTGGAACAGTTTCTGCACCGTAAGGAAGGCGAGCCATCGTTTTCGGTAGAGTCAGAGCAACGTAGCGTGAGTCATCGCTTTCACGGAATGCATTCCAGCTTGCGTATGCTGGCGAATCAAAGCCTGCTGCAACTGGCTTGCCTTCAGAAAAGCTACTGAATGCGTTGAAGTCGAACATGCTTGCATTCGCGGCAGCAACGAAAGGTGCGTGAGACGCTGAAGCAACTTCACCCATGTAACGTAGCAGAGCAACGTCTTCATCACCGTAACCAAATTCGTAGTCACCTAGCAGTGCGCCGTATGGCTGACCACCAGCTGTACCAAATTCTTCTTGATAAACCATATTGAAGAAACGGCTGCGATCGATCGCTGGTGCATCTTCAAATTGCTCTAGCAATTCGTCTTTGGTGTAATCCGCCAGTTTGATTTTCAGATCTGGGCCTAGCTCGCTGTTTTTCACAAGCTTTTGCAAGCCTAGCCATGAGCCTTCCATTTTTTGGAACTCACCGTTTTGCATCACCGTTGACAGCTGCTCAGAGATTTTGCTGTCTAGCGCGCTGATTGCTTTTTCAATCGTCAACGTTAGGTTCTTATCCCAAGTCACTGTACCTTCCAGCGCTTGAGAAGCCATGATGCTCAATAGCTCTTTTGTCGTATCTACTGGTGTTTGTGCTGTTGCGTTGATCGCTCGGTCAAGAAAGCTCTGCGTTGCTTCTGCTTCAGTAGCACCTTGTACTGCTTGTTGTTCTACAGACATTATTCCGCTCCCTCTTTGCTCAAACCTAGTTCTTGAGCTAAACCGTTGATGGCATCTGCGCTTTGCAGAACTTCTTTCAGTAGACGCTCAAGATCTCTCGAACGATCGGCTTTGCTTAGCAGTACTTTTAGCTGGTTACGTGTTTCAACCAACTGCTTAAGCGGCTCAATTTGATCAACTAAGTTCTCTGGGTGGAAATCTTTCATCGAACGGAAGCTTAAGTTCACTTCAAACTGGCTATCATCATTAGCTAGCTTGTTATCAACCTTGTACGAAAGACGCGGGTGAATTTGACCCATCACTGTATCGAAGTTGTCTTTATCGATACCCGTGAACTCTCGCTCTTCTAAATCAACTTTTTCTGATTCTGGTTTGTGGCCTGAAAAGTCGCCAATTACGCCAACAACAAACGGCAGCTCTTTCGTCTCTACAGCGCCGTTCGTTTCAACGTCATAAGTGATACTGACACGGTTCTTACTAACGCGCTTATGTTGTGAGTTCAATGCCATAACGGTGTCCTAAAATGAGATATTCATGAAATAGACATGCCACTGAACGTGGCATGTCTAATGAAAGAATTACTTACCAGAAGTCATTTTTCCGGTCGGTAGGTCGTAAGTCACAACACCACCGCTTTGTAGTTCACCACCTTCTTTCTCGTAGTGATGTTTCTGAGAAATAGAAGTGTAAGAAAGAGATAGGCTTTCGTACGGTTGAGAACCGTCAGTGCCGCTCACGTTGTAAGAAACTAGACGTGCTTTTTCTAGCTTAACTTGGAAGTAAACGTCTGCACCTTGGCCATCGTTAGAAGGCTTAGTAAATGCAATCTCAACTGTTTTACCTTCTTTACCTGGGTTGAATAGGTAAGACAGTAGATCTTCAGAAGCACCATCGACTTCTTTAGTTACGCTAACTTCGCTTACGCCAACCATGCCTGAATCCGCATTGGTGCCGTTACCGATGTCCATAGCAACGTTACGAACGCCACCCCAAGAGTAAGAGTTGATTGCAAACCAACCGTCATTTTTACCTTCAGCCGTTTCTAGCTGACCGATAGTCGCTGCGCCCTCAACTTGAAGACCGCTTACACGCATGTAAATACTTGCCATGATTTTTCCTTATTTTTTAAACACAATTACCAACTCAGAGCCGACGTAGCGGATGATTGTGGTTTTTCATCTTGCTTAGATTGGGTATCTACAGGGGAAGTCTGAGATACATGCTCTTCGACACTTGGCGGCTCCGAAACGGGAGGCGTCGCTTGAGGTGTCTGGGGGCTTTCAATGTCCACCGTTGGAGTACTCATCTCCGGCAGCAAAACCTGATCGAGATGATTCAATCCAGCGGCATTAAAAATCGTACTAAGAGCGTCACCGTTTTGTTCCGACATCATTTCTTGCAGCAACTCAGGTAAGGATAAATATCCCCATCGAATCGCTTTTTCTAACAAGAATGAAATTGGGCTATGCGGTTCGCTCTGGCGAAAATAATCAGAGACTTCTCTCAGCAAATGGAAAGCTAAGTCTCGGTTCATGTTGTTAAAGTTACCCAGTTCAGAGAGATTTCCTGCGTGTAAGTGTTGGCTTACGGTCTGAGCCTGCTCCGATGGCATAGGTATTGGCTCTATCTGTTTTGGATCCATATGGTTTGGCTGATCACCTTCAGAAACTGAACTTTCGGCAACCTCTTGCTCTACTGCCTTGGCCTCCGCTTTCGGGGCCAACTTAATTCCGCTTAAATGAACCAAAGCGTTTTCAACGAGGGTAAGCAGTGACTTCGCAAATCCAAAGTTGGTAGTTTGACTGCCTACAGACTGACAATGAGTGCTCACTAACGTAGACAAACGCTCCAACTGGAAGATACAACGTTTGGCATTTTCCATCTTGAATTGAATCGCGGAACGCTCTTGAGCCACCGTGGTGGTAAGCGTAGATTTCAGTTGGCTGATTTCGCCTTTTCTCTCTGCACTTTGAAAATCAAAAAACGTCACTTCCCCAACTAAGGGCAGTTGCAGCATCGGGGCATAGAGAATCGAGCTTTCCTCGCTATCACCAACTAATTGGAAAAATGCTTTAACTTTCGCATCAGCTTGCTCTCTCTCTTTGCCCTTATCATCATCAGATTTGAGCTTTTCAACTGGCAGTACAGGGTTGAGGTGATCCCAGTACTTCTCACTTAAATCGGCTAACCACTCAAGGCTATTCGCAGCACTTTCTAACGTGGTATCGAGAAGGAATTGAGCGGCAACAAACCATGAGATGAGCTCGATATCTCTGGTTGTCTTTGAAAACTGTTCGAACAAGCTGTCTGAAAGAGTCTTCCAGCTATTTAGACATGCCTCTTGTAACGCGTCTTTCTCGTCAGCACTGGGGTTTTGACTTAGCTTACGCAGCGCTGTTTGCGCGACATTAAATTCATTACGTAATGGGCGAAAAGCACCTTTATCCAGTTTAAGGTAAACGCCACAGATAGAATCATCACTCAGAGGTGTAGAAAGTTGCTCAATTTGATGCTTTGAAAAAGGCATAGGTTCCTGCTCTATTGGGTTAATCAGCCGACTATTCGCTTAAGTGCTAATAAAGTTCAATCGCTATTTTCTGTATTTTTAGATAAGGAAAAACGGTAGAGGTATTGAGTTAGTTCAACCTGCCAAATTCTTATTTGCGCAGCAAAAATAACATTTTACTAATATTGTTTCATACTAAGTGGCAAATTTATTAATTGCCAAGATTATATCTTTGAGATGAATTATAGAAAGACCCATTCACGCCATGTTTGGGGGATTTTTAGGCCATACAACCTCTTTAAAATAACACTACAAAAAGAAATGAAATTAGATAAATTGCTGATTTTGTTTGAATTAAAACAAATCAAGCATGATAGAGCCTTATATATTAACAATGTCTTAAATATCCCCTCAAAGATATAGCCATCATAAAAACATGAACGCCCTAGCGCAGCGTCTTAAAAATGAAACAAATTTGAGAATAAAAATAACCGCAAAGTAATCGATTACATCTTATTCAGATAATAATTAAATAAACAAATTACCTTGAATTAAGGTCTAACTCGAAATAGATTAAATGTACAGAGCATGAAAGTTGATACCAACACATCAAGTAATAATAATATCAATTATTATGTAATAATTTCGAATGTTCATCCAATAAACAGCCTTTTAGAACTGTTTATTTAATAGTGAATTAAGTGAATATGAGCAATAACGAATTAAAGCACCAAACCCGCTCCCTCACCATTAAGCTTTCAGATAACAAAAGTTATATCGTCACCCAATTAATTGGGGAAGAAAGCGTATCCGGCGGTTGTCAGTTTTCCGTTTCCATCGCAGCCAACATGGAGATCGATACCAAAAACCTAGGCAAAGCCGTTTGTGTGTCTTATGAGTTTGATTCTGGAAAGCGCTTTTTTTCAGGCATATGTAGCACTCTGCAATTCACAGGATACAGCAAAGACAAGCACCAGTTTATTATCAAGTAGAGATATTGGATCCGCTTAGCTTGCTGCAATACAAACGCAGTCGTCAGATTTTTCAAAACATGACGACGAAACAGATCATTGAAAAGCTGCTAGAACAAGCTGATCTCAAAAGCTATTTTCACTTTTCACTTTCCGGAAACGGGAAGAAGCATGAGTATTGTGTTCAACTTGATGAAACCGACCAAGCTTTTATACAGCGCTTGTTAGCAAGCGAAGGGTGGCACTACCACGTACGCCACCAATCTAATAAGTCGACAATCTGCATTGGCGATTCGAATCAACGATTTGAGAAAATATCTGATCCAAAGTTAAGCTATCAAATAGGTGGCAACAATCAGCAGCACGTACTAACAACGTGGAGCCAATCCCATCATGTTGGCAGCGGAAAGGTATCTGTCGCCGATCATACTCAAGATCTGGCTGAATTTTTTGATAGCGGCACCCGAAAAAGCACCGAAAGTTACGCGTCAGCTTCATTGACGCAAGAACTCTTTGCATTTGGTCACGAAAATAAAAATGAAGTCCGTGACGCTGCAAAAATGCATATGGAAGCGTTAGATCTTAAGAAATCAGCCTCTCACTCATCATCGAATTTAGCGACGCTTGCTTGTGGCTATAAATTTGAACTAACGAACCATCCTCTCGGTTCAATGAACCAAGAGTACATCGTCACTCATCTATCACACCGCATATCCAGAGAAGAATCGAACAACGACGTCGCTTATCAGAATCAGTTTTCTTGCATCCCTTCGTCACTGGTTTTTCGTCCAGAAATACTAGATAAACCGCGTGTCCATAGCTTACATACCGCAACCGTGACCGGGCCTAAGGGAGAAGAGATTTACCGAGATAAATTAGGCCGAATAAAAGTGCAATTTCACTGGGATAGAGGCGGCAAAAATGACGAAAACAGTTCATGTTGGTTGCCAGTATCGCAAGGGTTCGCCAGTAAGGGATTCGGTTCTCAGTTCACACCACGCATTGGTGATGAAGTGATCGTTCAGTACATTGATGGTGATCCCAATCGTCCTATCGTGACCGGATCTTTATACAACAAAAACAGCGCAGCTCCTTATAGCTCGGATACTCAAAACGGCATCAAAACTCGTTCAACGCCTAAGGGCAGCAGCAAGCAAGGAAACGAACTGCGTTTTGAAGATCAAAAAGACAAAGAACAAGTGTACTTACATGCTGAAAAAGATTGGCTGCTGGACGTCAATAACGACAGCCAGTCAACGATTAAAGGCATGAAAAAGACTCAAGTTGAGAAGAGTGCCACCCTAAACGTTAAAGAAGACATACAAGTCGAAAGTGAAAAAACGCTTACCGCCAAAAGTAAAGACAACTGGACGGGTGACAGTGAGAAAGATCTGAACCTCAGTGCCGCTTCCAACATCAATATTGCGGCTAAATCGACAGTCAGCGTTGATGGCAACCAAGTATCGATCTGCGGTAAATCGAAGATCGAACTCAAAGTGGGCGCGAGTAAAATCGAGATCAGCGCTAGTGGTATTAAGATCGACGCTCCTCAAGTCTCTGTTTCAGGAAAAGCAAAAGCAGAGATGAAAGCCGCAATGATCAATATTGAAGGCCAAGGTAAGGCCGATGTAAAAGCAGCGTTAGTGTCGGTTAACGGCAGTGCTATGACACAAATAAAAGCAGGGGCCATGGTGCAAATTCAAGGCGCAATTACAAAGGTAAATTGATGATGTTGATAAAGGTTCCTCACCAATCCGCGCAAGACATCTTAAGTGTCTACGAGCCAAATGCCGCATTCGCAGAGTTAGCAGACGCGAACACTACGCCTATCGATTTGATTTCTGTGGCGATGGAGCAAGAGCTGTTTGCCGATGCTGTGACTTTTCTTGCGCATGCTCTCCCAGTTCGTGAATCCATTTGGTGGAGCGTAACCTGCGCCGCATCTCTGCATCACTGGCAAGAAGACGAAGCCAATGCCATACGCGCAGCAAAAGCTTGGGTTTATACACCTGATGAAACAAGCCGCCGATTTGCAGAACAAATGGCAGAAAAAGCGGGATTAGAAACCGGTGCTGGCTGGGCAGCTCAAGCAGCTTTTTGGAGTGGTGGCAGTATGATTAAGCCAGAGGATCCTGCCGTTCCCCCTCCCCCATACTTGTACGCACAAGCGGTCGCTGGAAGCATTAACCTTTCAGCAGTCTTACCTGACGGTGAAGAGGCGAAAGAACGCTATCAACAGTTTGTAGAAATGGGTCTAAACATCGCCTCTGGCGGAAACGGGCAACAATAGGGAAAGAACATGCTTCCAGCAGCCAGAGCAACAGACATGCACATGTGTCCGATGCAAACACCAGCAGTGGTGCCAATCCCTCACGTAGGCGGGCCATTGCTCCCTCTACCAACAACAGTATTGATCGGCAACCTGCCAGCCGCCACTCTAGGGCAGATATGTGTTTGTGTTGGCGCACCAGATAGCGTAGTTAAAGGAAGTGCAACCGTGCTGATTAACAATAAGCCCGCGGCGCGCATGGGCGATCTCACGGCTCATGGCGGAACCATAGTGATGGGGATGCCAACCATATTGATTGGTGGATAGTAACATTTTCTTCAATTAAAAATTAAGAGGACGCTCATCTACTCGAGCTTTACTATACAGTCTTCATGATAAGCTTAATGTTTATACCTAATCAACTCGAAGATATAGGCTTTAGTCTCTGGAAATTATCGTTAATTCGGGTTCTGTCGCAAACTTAGAGCCCTCTAGGTTACTCTTTTCACAGCCCTATGGAGCGCTTCTATCCATGCTGTCTCATACTCACTTTCGGTTCTGAGGACAGTTTCACCTTCAATTTTTTTGGTTCTAGAAGGGTGCTTAATTTCAACCACTACTGAACAGTGTTCTTGGTTTGCTTTAGCATCCCATCGAACGCCTTTCTCGGAACATGCTTTCATTACGTGCGTAAGCCCATCTTTGCTACTTTCAGAAAACCCAAATAATCTAGACCCTAGACTATGCTTGTCGTTAATATCGCTAATATCCACCTCAATGATGACAAGCGGGGTTTGCCGGTAATAGAAATATGCACAATGAAAGGTTCGAGCCTCCTGTGTGAGCTTGTTTTTGTATATCAGGGAAGAATTGTCCGGCTTTGGCATTGCCAAGCACTGTGTACCTTTGTGTTCATAATCAGGAAGTTTCATGAGCTTCTTGATTACCTTTTCAAAAATTTGAAAGTTACCTGTAGGTGCGACTACTTTCGGAGTCTCAGGCCTAGTTGGATCATCGCAATCACTACGATTGATCGCCCAGTCTAGTTCTTGCGCCGATCCTGTTGCTGTTCCGTGACCAACTCCAGATGTATCACGTTTTGGCTCTTCGGTGGTATTCACATTAGGCGCTACCCTCGATAATGCTTTTCCTGGGGAAACGGTTACTTCATCTTCAGTATTACAGACAAATCGAAAGCCTTCTTCACTGAAGGTATCCCTTTTTCTATGACTGCCTGGCGTAGCTTCAAAGTCCAACTGCGGATCTGGGTCTGTCCGGTTAATTTCTGGGCGCTTGCCGTTACTTGGCTCAATAGGAATAACATCGATTTTTTTTGGATGGAATATCGAGACTTTTTTTCCATAGTTAAAACTAGACGAGTAAACTATCTTGATTTCTTCAACATAAAAAAGCCTTGGGTCGCTTTCATCATACTCACCAGCAAGCTTAAATCGCCAACTTTTAAGTGGCGGTGGCTCAAAGTTAAAGTTCCACCCCGAATTTTCATCTTGTTGTAACTTGTCATAGATGCTGTTGAAGCTTCTTGTTGCCTCAGGATTAAGCAACAACCACCTCAAGTGTTTGCATGCATCCTTGGAGTTCAAATTCTTTAATGGGTAATCCGATGACCTGTTGAAACGGATAAAACACTCTTTTCCAGTATCATCCACAACGGCCATCCCCAATAACCCGTTTGGTCTTAAGGCTGTACGTGTTAGATGTACATTGTGTAAAAAAAGTGCTCGAGCGAGCTCTATACAAGGGACAACAGCCTTTAAGTTACCCTCCCTTAAAATGATTGAATGCGATTTGTTTGAAGAGGCTCTTTGAAAATTATCTGATATTTTTATGTCGATGATTTCGCGCTTATGTGGAAGCGTGCGTTCTTTGTTCGATCGAGTAGTGAGAATTAACAACCAACATTGGTATCAGTTCCGCCGGGACACGACTTTTCGGGAAACCTGAAAACTGAACGTTGATATAAGGCCGGACTTTATTATTGAGAACGCGCTTGGTGTGGATACTTCCAATATTGATTAACGGTACATTTTCAGGAAAGTGCCGCAACTCTCTGCCAGGTTGGGATGTCCAATCGGAGAATTTCCCGTGCAGGTTTCCTGCTACGCGCACGGCTGAGTCCAGCAAGTCGTTCAATCTCACACACGGGCCTTAAAACATCATTACACTCAATGAGTTGAACCATAACACGGCTTAATCGTCTTGTTTGGTACTCTTCAACCGATTCGCTATATCGATCAAAAAACAAGCTGCAAAGTGGGAGTTTGTACAATTTTTTTTCGATCAAGCTCTTTTTGGCTATTTTCGACGCAAACCATGATTTTGAATGGCGAGGATCGTGTATTCTTCCCTCTGTTTCGTTCTTTATAGAAAGTAGCGCTTTCACTATCTGGCGGTCTCGAACCTGCCAATCAACACGATAATTCTGGTAATTTGAAGCGCGCTTGGGTTTGTGTACATTGAGCCACTCGCGATCATATCGATAAAGCCAAGAATACAGCCTAGCACCTAGGGCTGTCGTTCTTATCTTTTTAAGAGATTCAGTTTGTGACGATTCTAAAATTCCAAGCCACTGGTTTCTGATTATATCGCGCTTGACTATGTTTTTCGTCGCTCTAGTAGGGTGTGTTGCTCCTTCAATGATAGGGTATCCTCTAGCAAGATTAAGCTCTTCTAGTAAATCAACAGAACTGCCTCGAAGTGGCAGACAAACAATGAAGTGTTGCAGATAGCTGAATACCCTTCGATGTTTTCTGAAGATTGCAACTAACCATGTATTTGCCCCACAAAGTGCTAAGCCTTGTTGGTTCAACCATTCATCTGACCAATATCTGCGCACGGAATCCGAAATTGCTTTATGGTCTATTCTTGAACCAATCATCATTCCTGCATCTCTTGCAAGCCTCTGATAATAGAGCGTCCATTGCGCAGGTGAAATCGAACTTATTTTCGAGTTGAGTAAGATCTCTACCATTTCGGATATTCTCAGGTCGCAAGCGTTAGCGGCCTCAGAAAAACGTGTTTGGCATTGATAGCTACTCGCATCAACAAACTGATGCCTGTGTGTAGAGTGAATCGGTATGTATGTATCTATGAGAATGCTCTGATGAAGCGGGCACGCGTTAACGCCAGGCACCTGAAACAATCGCTGCCAGTAGGTAAAACCAAGGTTCTTACTTTGTTCTTGCCAACATAGAGGGCAAATCTTGTACGTCGTAGGCCACTCGATAACCGAAGCTGGAATACCTGCGCGAGACATACAGGGGTTCACTCGACTATGAATTAAATTGGCTTGCAACGCTTTATAGCGGTGTGACTCAACGAAGGGTTTAAACAACGGAAGGGACGTATAGCGCGCTACGATTTGCTTAGGGTTCACTTCCCATACGTGACCGATATGATCCAAAAGCTGCGCGATATGACCTTGTAGAAAAGGCGAAGGAACGATCATTCTATTGCCAAAGAGAATGTCTAATGCGATCTTGTCATCTTTGATTCCCATTTGCTGGATAAACCGAGCAATAATACTAGTGAGCAACTCATCTTTCTGAGCGACTGGAAAATAGGTCAACATCTTCAACCACCAAACAAATCGTTTCATTTATTAGAGTATAGTTAGCGGTTTCGTACCTAGAGGTATGGTGTGATGTCAAGAATCATGCCTTCACGTTTTAGGTTGTTGTAGGTAGACATTGGGTTGTCACTTCTCAGCAATCGAAGATCGTTATCCACATAACGAGGCTTTAGCTTGGCTACTTTTGATTTTTCAGGCTTACTTGTTGTCTCTGGTTTATCCTCTAACGATTTTATATGCGCAACTAACCCAAATAGATCCTCACTAGGCTTTTCATCAATGGCTTGTCTCGCCGCTAGTTTAGCCACATCCTCACCAAGTCCCATGAGAATCAACATGCCTGTGAGTTCCACCAATTTATCATCAGTTACCTCACCAGTAGCTTCAAGCTCATCCACATCGCTATCGCTAGCTTGCCCAATAATACGAATTGAATCGGCAGGTAAGTCTAAGTCAGCATACTTAACGATTTCTTCTTTTCGACCGCTTTGGAGCGCTCGGATCATCGGATGAATGATCGACAACTCTTCGTTGAACACATCTTCGACTAACTTTAGGGTAATCACTTCTTTACCCGCAACCACTGCTCTTGCTTGGCAAAGGTAAAACAATGAAACAGCTACATGAGCGACACCTTGAGTGAGCTCCCAAAACAAGTCCTTCATTGGTGTCGTAATCGGTGTCGGTGATTGAAACCACTGCAACTTCCACATTCTATTGAAAAAGCGCTCCCATTCGCTTTCATCGGTTGTATTTGATAGGTGCTCGAATCGATTCCAATTCAAACTACCAAACTGAGCAGCGCGACGAGCAGACCTTAACGTAGGAGAAAAAAGTTCTAGGGCTTTGGGCGTGCCAATGAACAACACTGGCACTTTGATTACGTTAGTGAGAGTAACGAAGAAATTCAGTAATTTGGTCGCACCGCCGGAGCGCGCTGCACTAAGATGCTGAATCTCGTCAATGACTAAGATACCAATAGAATGAAGGGCGCATACTCTGGCTATGTCACCCAACATAGATTCTGCTGATGACCTAGACTTCACATAGAGCAGTTCGTAGTCGCTTCCAATCGCGTCGTCTACCGCACGGAAAAAGTGGATACATAGGCTCTTTGCTGAACCATCATGAGGGCAATCAATCTTTAGCCATACCAACTGAGTATGCTGATAATCTGGGTGATAAATGGCTTGATGCTTATATGAATCTAAAATCGCTTGAACGGCAGTAGTTTTACCTGTTCCAGAACAGCCAATGACCGTCGTTGCCAACGCAGCACTACCCGCATTTCTCGATGCTGCGGAAAAATCGACGTTATCAACATCTAACAGGTTACGCTGATAGTCACTCGATGCGATATTTCGACCAAGGTATCCTCGGCGAATCATCCCTGAAATCATCTGTTCCAGTTGCAGGTGAGCTTTTGTCGGGTACAGAAAACCATCAAGTATTCGCATCATTGCATGGCGACGGATGTATCCAGGTAAGGTTTTTTCCGAGTCTCGCACTTTGGGGTAACGATTTAACTCTTTTGCCGTATTCTGAGGTGAGTTCAATAAAGGTAGTGCATTGATCAAAGGCTGATTTCGGTAATCTTCGATTTCAGGATCTGCGTATTCCGCATGGTGAATCTTAATCATCGTCATCTCCTAAAAAATCATCCAGTGACGGGTATTCAATGCTTTCCGAATTGTGCCCCGTTTGAATCTCAATGACTTCAGCAGTACTTTGCCTCGACTCAGGCTTTAGGTTAACAGCGGTATTATCTCGCTCAAATTCTCGCTCCTCATCTCGATTACCCTTAATTCCGGCCAATCTTTGTGAGTCCTTTAATTTAGGTGTGTTTGCCTTTTTACCACGCTCTCGTTTGGCGATATTCTCCATCGTTTCCTGTAGGTCAGGAGCCTCAAAATCCTTAGCTTGATTCGCTGAAGCCTCTGCAACTTTAGAAGACTTGAGAATACCCGCAGCATCCACGAAACTCATTCCCTTGTATCGACGGCTACGATCTGAAAGCTCACATATCCAATAGGATTGATAACTGTTGTCGGGTCTCAGATAAATAACATCGGTTCGACGCGGGTCAAAGGCCACCTCAACTTTCTTTGGTCTTGTCTGCTTAAATCGGTCAAACCAACCTTCAGCCATTGCTTCACGGCAAGTGTATTTCAGTCCTTTGAAACCAATACCGACCTCAGACACTGTCCCTTTTTCAGTGGGTAACAAGTTCACTTCAACCATCTCTTTACTGCATGGTCTTAACTTACCGGTGCGATTTTTGATTCCCCAGTTCCAAAGCTGAATGGGGACTGCGGGTAAGTCATTAGGCATATCTTCGGCAAAATCATAATCTTTAACTACGTGCCTAGTGTTGTAGTTGATAATGATGTGAATCACTGTCTCAGTGAATGCATGCAAGGTTAATTCTGCGTCTAGCTCATATCTGCGTCCTAAGCGCTTCTTGCCGTTGACTGGCTCAACAATACCACCGACATAGGGTCTGAATTTTGTTTGAAGAGTATTGAAATAGCGCTCCACACCGCCTTTATCATCCCCTCTGTAGGAACGCGAGTTACTTAATTGGATGTTAAAGGCATTAACGAGAACGTCAGCTTGCCTATGCAAAAGCTCACCTTTATCCGCCATGATAGACGCAGGAATACCAATAGAAGGCCACATAGAAGAATCGATTTCTATTCCATAGCTCCGACAATACTCCGTTTTATCAAGAAAGGCGTTAGACATGGCCATCATAGCCGCAACCCATGATGGATTTTCTAAACCAACGTAAAGCCCAGTAACCATGCGACTAAAAACATCTTTAACCACGTAAACCACTGGCCTACCGATGATTTTATTCGGGTCTTTCTCAGAAACTAAATAGAGATCCGCAATCGTTGCATCAATCTCATACCGCCCTCCAGGTCCGATATTCATAAAGGCTGATGTGCTTGTTAGCGCTCTAATATCCTTGTCGTATGCTTTGGATGGCGTTCTTCGTCTTACTACATCATGTTTCTTGTAGTTAGATTCATAGAAATAGCGGAATTGACGAAGAGTCGGTATGGAAGTCTTATCAGAGTCGGGATATCTTGATTTATACAAGCCAATTGCTTTATCTTTGGCGTCTTTGATAGAGAACTTATCGTTTTGAAGAAAGAAGCCATCAATTGCTAGACTGAAAATTTCTGCGACATCATCGGTAATGATGGCACCTATGCCCTCGGCAGTTGTTCGCTTCCGCCCGAGCTTATTGCCCACGTCACGCCTAAATTTACCTTTCCCACCTGACTTATGATAGTCAGGCAGTAATGCATTTGGCGTCATCCCTCTTTGCCAATATCGACGAAGTTGACGAATGAAGTAAATCCGGGGTTTTCCTGTCACTTCAACTGCGTTTCTAATTAGACGGTTTCGCGACGTCTTATCAAATAATTCACTGTGGTCTTTTAGTAGAATTTTAAGCAGCGTATAGGCTTCATCTCGCTTGAGAGCTTGTGCACCGCCGGGCTCAACATGAGAGAAAGTAAAAGGTTCACTGATGCACTCTATCGTTTGTGCTGCGATAAGTTCATGTAGCTCAGAGATTGGCATAAGTATGGGCCAAGCCGATTCATCATCGAGACTGATCAGCCAGATGAACTCTAACGTTTCGTACACAACACGTATTCGCTCGTTTGAATCTGTGTCTTGATAGACTTGATTAAGAAGCATTGCCGACCTCCAAATCTGCACTATCGCTATCTACGAGCTCCACATCTTCGCACTTCCACTCAGTAAACGGAGTTTCAAGTGATGCTTTTAAATATTGATTGGCGATACCATAGCGAAATATTCCGATGTGAGTCCCTTCCTCTAATTGGTATTGATCATCCAATTTTGCACAATATCGGGCTACATAAGCTTTGGGTTGCTTCGCTAACCTAGCGGCAAGATCAATGACATCTTGCTTTGAGAATGGGTATTCGACTTCAGTATCTAAGTCGATAAGTGGTTTTATCCACTTCAGGTTTATTTTGAGTTCGTTGGAGACTTCTTGATCGGTAAAAATGAGATAGGGTACTTTTTTTGCTTCCCAGTACGCTTTCTCTATTTGAAGCTTTTCGACAATGCGCTTGTCATCAAGCTCTAGAGCTGGCTTTACGGGGATCACTAACTGGGAACCATCAACAAAATCGATGATTAAGTCCGTTGTCACTATTTTAAGCTCGCCCTTTTCTTGAGGGTGACGAATACCTAGTTGGCGGCAGATAATCAAAGAGTCAGCAAGAGGAATAGGAAACTGCTCTCGAATGTCGATGACCTCTTCACACCAATCGAACACCAAAAATACGGCAAGCTCATTTCCAGAGAATAAGTGATGAACTCGGCCAACAGTGGCACTTTTGACACGTACACTTTCGCCAGAACTGCTGAACTCTCCGACTTTAATAAAAGGTACATAGTCCTTCCCCGTCCCTTCGCCTCGTTTTTCATCTAAACGCTTTTGGTCTTTCTTATTGAGTGGCTTATCTGCATCTGACATAAAAAAACCTCCGACTAAGCTAAACTTAGCAGGAGGTTAAAAAACGATCAATCTTTATTGTATATGATCATACTTTATTGTGACTGATCAAACTTTATTGTCCGCCGACACACCTGTCAGCGGACAATAATGTTTGATCGGTTTTGCACTTAAAACTGGTAGAACTGGCCGTTTTTTAAGCTAAAGTTTGATCGTTTTTCAGAGATTACCATTTTCAAAGAGCCAAAAAAGTACAATAAAGATTGATCGCTTTTAAGCTCATTTTTGGACAAAAACGTTTTAGGTGTGTTGCTCTAAACCGTTTCGCTCAGATTAGAAAAAGTGGCTCTTCTCCGCTTAGATGAGCTTGATTTCCGGATAAATGGTAGAGTGAGTTTCTAGGATTGAGGTTTGTCTAATCTTCAATTTAAAGTAATCAGTATCCCTTACTCCTCGGGCTCTCCGTCTAAGAAGACCTATCGATACATTCCCTGCTTCCACTCGGGCATTCGTCAGCTTATATTTTGCATAGTTGCAGATCCCAACTCTTCTCTCCCAAAGCGCGTCTGCAAAGTTGATGAGAGATAAGATCCTCGTCTTTTTAGCAAGCTGGCACCACGCATCAAGCGCTGCGATCATCAAGTCAAAATTACGTTCATCCCATAAGGCTTGAAGCTGCTCTTTGAGCATATAAATCGTACAAAGAGTCTTATTGCTTTCCAGTAAATCATCTAGCCTATCTGACTGCTTATCGCTTAATTTCGGCGCATTTTTGAGGAGTAAAAATAGCGTCCCTTTAAGCATTTTCTTCTCGTCATGTGTTCCTTTCCTAAACGCTTTATTACGCTCTTTCCTTATCAGAAGAGAGTAGTTCTGCATAACGTGAAACCGGTCAAAAACGATGTCTGCATTCGGAAGAGCGTTTCTCACTGCTGATTGGTAAGATTGCCCCATATCCATTGATACCGCTTGGATGCCGTCTCTCGTTTGCGGTGATAATTGTTCAAAAAAGTTGATGAGTACGTTTGAAGTCCGCCCATGGTCAACCCAAATAAGTTGTCCTGAAACGAGATCATAAACGACGGTCATATAATCATGGCCTTTAGCCCTGGCGACTTCATCAACGCCAATATGAACAAGGTTGGTCAACTTCTTAGGCTCTAAAGCAGGCAAGGTAGAGAGAAGGAATGCTTTATCGATATTTTTCACGGTTTCCCAGCGTATGTCTAAATGCTTCGACACTGCGTGGATGCTCATATAGCGGCACAGTCCACTAATAAAGTGACAGAACCTCTTTGTATAACGACTCCCCTTATCAACAAAATCAGCCTCTTCAATCAACCTTCGGCCGAGCCTATCCCTTGTCTGAGCCAATTCAATTTCTATAACGCAAGGGCGACCACTGACAGGTAAATCCGACAGGCGACGGTGAACGTAGTGGTCGACGGTGCGCGGAGCTCCAGTCTCAGGATCAACAACTTTACAGCGTCTATCTCGCTTGCACTTGACGAGTACTGAATGAGAGCTTTCTTCAAGCGTTACAGACTGTACGGATTGGCCTTTAAAGTTAAATAGAGCGGAAGATAATAACGACAAACTACAACACTGATATATAAGGTGGGAAGCGATTGTAAATCAATGTGTTAGCGGTTTTATTGTTAGTTTATAGACTCATCTAAGCGGAGAAGAGCCGAAAAAGTATGTTGAATACCTTGATCGTCTGTATGGCTGTTTATTGCTAAAGATTTACCTTTTAGCCTACAAATTTTTATTCAACCATTTTATCGTATGATCTCGCATGTCGTTGGAAAAGTAATGCGATTCATCAGCTAAATTGAACTCAATTTCAGTATTGTTTTTATCGTATTTACTCTTCACTTTTTCATAAAAGTCCTTCGCGAAATTAGCAGGAACCCAATCATCTTTCTCACCATTTATGATCAACATAGGGCGACTTTCATTTTCTATAAGGTACAAACATGGATCAATCTCTGCCATATACCTAATAGCTAACTTCTCATCGTCACTAAGAATCTTATTAACTGAATCGGCTTCTAAGGCGAACTTCTCCAAGCCGACAAAGTCAGGAGAGCCGATAATTGGTACCGCAACTTTAATCCGTTTATTTTTGGTCAAAGAATAAAATGTGGACATTGCCCCCATAGAGATACCCACAACCGCAATCCTCGATGGATCAATCCTTATATCTTCCTGATAATGCTCAATGAGTGTATTTATGTCATCTGAATTCTGCTTGATAACACCCGTCATTCTTTTGATAAATCTCGAATGACTACTAACGTTTTGAGCATTACCATCATCTCTTTCGCCGTGTTTATCTGCATCAAAACAGATAATAGAATAACCCTGAAGAGCTAAATTTAAAGCTAGATTAGAGCCTTCATATTTATCATTGCTCCAACCGTGACAGATGATGACTAAAGGATTATTTACCGACTCTTTTTTACAATAGAGCAGATATGTAATTTCACCGATCTTACTTTTTTCTACTACAACACCTTCCATGAACGCCCCATATATTTCAATATATTCGTTTACAAGCACCATAAACCGTCAGACTTCAGAAAACAGCTAACGCTGATTAGACGAAAAATTGTCGTCTTTTATCATTTTATAATGCAACACCGTTTATATTGGTTCAATTAACAATCAACAACCTAAGTCACATGAAGGGAATTTTGGGCTGCCAAATGTCGCCTAATAACAGAGATTCTGATTTACCAATTAGCTCGGATAAGTTTTAGGAGTGCAAACTAAGATTAACAGCAGATGAATGAGTAAAAGGTCTACCGAACAATGGGGCAAAAGTGTTGTAGCTTACCTTCCCCCGTCTGCTAGATACTGCCAAAAAACGATCAATCTTTATTGTAAATGATCAAACTTTATTGGAATCGACAAACTATATTGTCTTCCGACAACACCTATTTAAGGGTTTAAGTTAACTTACTCTACCGTTACCGCTTTCGCTAGGTTACGAGGTTGGTCAACGTCAGTACCTTTGATTAATGCTACGTGGTAAGACAGTAGCTGCATTGGAACTGTGTAGTAGATAGGTGCAGTGACTTCACTCACGTGAGGCATCTTGATGATCTTCATGTTCTCATCGCTTTCAAAGCCTGCATCTTGGTCTGCGAATACATAAAGTAGACCACCACGTGCACGCACTTCCTCAACGTTTGATTTCAGTTTCTCTAGTAGGTCGTTGCTTGGTGCAATAACCACTACAGGCATGTCTGCATCAATCAGAGCTAGAGGACCGTGCTTAAGCTCACCCGCAGCGTATGCTTCAGCGTGGATGTAAGAGATCTCTTTCAGTTTTAGAGACGCTTCCATTGCGATTGGGTAGTACTCACCACGGCCTAGGAATAGTGTGTGGTGCTTGTCTGCGAAATCTGTTGCTAGCGCTTCAATCTCTTTATCAAATGCCAGTGCTTTCTCAATGTCAGTCGGCAGTTGGTGAAGTGCTTGCACGATTTCTGCTTCTTTTTCTTCATTGATACGGCCTTGTAGACGACCAATTGAAGTCACCATCATCAGCATTGCTGCTAGTTGAGTTGTGAAAGCCTTAGTTGAAGCTACACCGATCTCGGTGCCTGCGCGAGTCATGAATGCGAAGTCAGATTCACGAACCAGTGAAGAGCCCGCTACGTTACAGATTGTCATCGCTGACATGTAACCTTTCTCTTTCGCAAGGCGAAGTGCTGCTAGTGTATCTGCCGTCTCACCAGATTGAGACAGAGTAACAAGCAGGCTGTTTGGACGAACAACGAAGTCACGGTAACGGAACTCAGAAGCGATCTCTACGTCACAGCTTACGCCTGCTAGAGACTCAAACCAGTAGCGAGCAGCCATACCAGAGTTGTAAGACGTACCACATGCGATGATCTGCACGTGTTCAACCTTACTTAGGATCTCTTCGGCTTTAACACCAATCGCGTTAGTGATCACAGACGTATCTGAGATGCGACCTTCCATTGTGTTG
Source organism: Vibrionales bacterium SWAT-3 (assembly GCA_000169995.1). Classification (GTDB taxonomy): domain Bacteria; phylum Pseudomonadota; class Gammaproteobacteria; order Enterobacterales; family Vibrionaceae; genus Vibrio. The sequence goes on from AAZW01000019.1 coordinate 42,010, forward strand.
ATCAGCGCCGTAGGCTGTTCGAAGATCTCTTTCTGCATGAAATGACGGTACTTACCTTTGTCACCTGCATCATGCTCTGCATTTGATTCAACGATTTCACGCTCAACACGCTCACCTTCAACGTCAAATACCGTCACATCACGACGAGTCACTTCAGCAACATCACCCTCTTCTAGGTACATGAAGCGGCGAGTTACGCTTAGTAGTGCAAGTTGGTCTGATGCTAGGAAGTTTTCACCCACACCAAAACCGATAACAATAGGGCTACCAGAGCGAGCCACAACAATACGGCTAGGATCTTTACGATCAACCACAACGGTACCGTAGGCGCCGTCCAACTGTTTTGCTGTTTTCTGCAGTGCTTCAACCAAGGAAGCTGAAGTGCGAAGTTCCCACTCAACTAGGTGAGCGATAACTTCAGTATCCGTTTGAGAAGAAAATACGTAACCACGCTCTTGCAGCATTACACGCAGTGCTTCATGGTTTTCGATAATGCCATTATGCACTACTGCAATGTCACCAGACATGTGTGGGTGCGCGTTTGCTTCAGAAGGCTCGCCGTGTGTTGCCCAACGAGTGTGAGCGATACCTGTACCACCAATCACTTGTTGCTCTTCTACCGCGTCTGCTAGCTCTTGTACTTTACCTAGGCGACGTACGCGAGTTAGATTTGATTCGGTATCAACCACAGCGACACCCGCTGAGTCATAGCCACGGTATTCTAGGCGGCGAAGGCCTTCTACTAAAATCTCAGCTACATCACGCTGTGCTACTGCACCAACAATTCCACACATAGTTTGACTCCATCAATTTCGTTTATTCCTATTGGCAGCAAGCAAAGGCCATGTCTTTATTAAGATCAATTATAGGAAGTTAAATGCATAATAGTTAAAATAAGTTGTTAAGCTGGATCCGTTAAGATCACTCGAACATCATGTGATTCAATACTTGCCTGAGATTCTTTGCTCAAGTCTGTATCTGTAATTAAGATGTCGATGTGATTCCACGCCAACTCTAGATTAGGGATCTTTCGTCCCACTTTTTCTGACTCAACCATCACGATCACTTCTCGTGACACTTCAGCCATCACTTTACTTAAGCCAACCAGTTCGTTGAACGTGGTTGTGCCTCTGTCGAGGTCGATACCATCAGCCCCGATAAATAGTTGGTCAAAATCGTAAGCGCGAAGTACTGACTCTGCGACTTTGCCTTGAAAAGAATCCGAATGGGTATCCCAAGTGCCGCCGGTCATGAGTAGCGTCGGTTCACTTTCCAGCTCATTGAGCGCGTTAGCCACGTGCAACGAGTTGGTCATGACAACCAAACCACGCTTACTGTTTAGTTGCTGAATTAGGGCACCTGTTGTGCTGCCGCTGTCGATCACGATTCGATTATGGTCGCGAATTAAATCTGCAGCTGCTTTCGCTAACGAAACCTTTCGAGTCGAAACTTTTTGACCCAATTCCTCGTTCACAACCTCTTTCGGTAGCGAAATCGCACCACCATAACGGCGTAAAAGCTGACCGTTTTTCTCTAAAGACGCTAAGTCCTTTCTAATAGTGACCTCTGAGGTTTCGAACTTAGCGGACAATTCATCAACACTAACCTCCCCTTTTTCGTTCACTAGGTTAGAAATTGCATGTCTTCTGAGCTGAGTGTTTCGTTTCGACATTTAAAAAAGACCAGTAAGTTTCGATATGAAACATATTATAGTTACAACGAAACTATTTAGTCCATTTATTTTGATCCAAAAAATTAATAAATAGCGATAAAACCTTGTCCTAAGACAATTGTTAAGCAGTGATATTGAATTGATTAGGTGGTAGAATCCGCACCCGAAAAGAAAAAAAATTACAAAACTGACCGTTATTTTTTTGCAACTTTCACCTGATATATTGGTGTAAGTCACAGAAACCCGATGTTGAATCAAAATCTTTTGGTCATAAAATGACTAAAATTGATGAAAGACTTACAACTCTGAAGGGCATATTGGAAGTCCCGCGATTTTACTCAGCAGGCACAAAATGTTGATGTAGCGGACCAATCTTCAGAACTTAAATAAATTTCAAATTGTAACAATACTTACCGGAGAGTACCTTCCATGAAAAAGACCAAAATCGTATGTACGATTGGCCCTAAAACTGAATCTGTAGAGAAGCTAACTGAACTAGTAGATGCTGGCATGAACGTTATGCGTCTTAACTTCTCTCACGGTGATTTCGCAGAGCACGGCACTCGTATTGCGAACTTCCGCGAAGTAATGGACAAAGTAGGTAAGCAACTTGCTATCCTTCTTGATACTAAAGGCCCAGAGATCCGTACTATCAAGCTAGAAGGCGGTAACGACGTAGATCTAGTAGCTGGTCAAGAATTCACTTTCACAACTGATACTTCAGTTGTAGGTAACAAAGAGACTGTAGCGGTAACTTACGCTGGTTTCGCAGCTGACCTAAACGCTGGTAACACAATCCTAGTAGATGACGGCCTAATAGAAATGGAAGTTATCTCTACTACTGAAACTGAAGTTAAGTGTAAAGTTCTTAACAACGGCGCACTAGGCGAAAACAAAGGTGTTAACCTTCCTGGCGTTTCTGTTCAACTTCCAGCTCTTTCTGAGAAAGACAAAGCTGACCTTAAGTTTGGTTGTGAGCAAGGCGTTGATTTCGTAGCTGCATCTTTCATCCGTAAAGCATCTGACGTTAAAGAGATCCGTGAGATCTTAGACGCAAACGGCGGCAACGATATCCACATCATCTCTAAGATTGAGAACCAAGAAGGTGTAGATAACTTCGACGAAATCCTTGAGCTTTCTGACGGTATCATGGTTGCTCGTGGTGACTTAGGTGTTGAAATCCCAGCTGAAGAAGTAATCTTCGCTCAGAAAATGATGATCGAGAAGTGTAACCGTGCACGTAAGATGGTTATCACAGCAACCCAAATGCTTGATTCTATGATCAACAACCCACGTCCAACTCGTGCAGAAGCGGGTGACGTTGCGAACGCAATCATGGATGGTACTGACGCAGTAATGCTTTCTGGCGAAACGGCTAAAGGTAAGTACCCAGTTGAAGCTGTCACTATCATGGCTCAAATCGCGAACCGTACTGATTCAGCTCTTAAAGCTGAGTTAGGTTCTCGTCTAGACAGCCCACGTCTACGCATCACTGAAGCAGTATGTAAAGGCGCAGTAGACACAGCGGAGAAGCTAGCTGCTCCTCTAATCATCGTTGCTACTGAAGGCGGCAAGTCTGCACGTTCAGTACGTAAGTACTTCCCAACTGCAAACATCATTGCACTGACAACTAACCAAAAGACAGCTGCTCAGCTTGTTCTTACTAAAGGTGTTCGTCCAGTTCTTGTTGAGTCTATCGACAGCACTGATGCTTTCTACAAAATGGGTAAAGAATACGCACTTGAAGCTGAGTTCGGCAGCAAAGGCGACATCGTTGTAATGGTTTCTGGTGCTCTAGTAGCTTCAGGCACTACAAACACGGCATCTGTTCACGTTCTATAAGAATGAACCGATTCGCATAAAATATAAAAGAGGGCTTCGGCCCTCTTTTTTTATGAAACAAAATCTTGCCTAACTTTTCAGTACGCTGTATTATCAATCACAATAGAACTACGTACTGTTAACTTCCAATGGACTCTTTCTAAGAGACGGATTAGCAGACTAGAAATCAAATATACATGAGGTTTGTAATGTCTAGTCCTACTCTCACTGACAAAGTATCAAAGATGATTCGCCAGGATATTCTTAATGGTGAGTTAGCCCCAGGCCAAAAGCTCGTTGTTGCAGATCTAAAGAACAGATACAACGTTGGCGCATCTCCGATTCGTGAAGCCCTAGTACAGTTATCTTGGAGCAAATACGTGAAGCTCGAGCCGCAAAAAGGCTGTTGGGTATCGCCAGTGTCAAAGAAAGAGCTGAATGATCTTTATGAAAGCTTGCGTGTCGTGTCTTCAGTTCTACTGAAAAAAGCCATTTCTGCGGGGGATGAAACTTGGGAACTGGATGTACTGACTTCTTACCATAAGCTTTCTCGAGTACAGCACGTATCTGAAGAGTTTGATTGTGTGGAATGGGAAGAACGTCACCAACAATTCCACATTGCGCTACTTGAAGGTGCGGACTCAGAGAACATGTTTAGCTTCTTTGAAGATTTGATCAATCAAGTAAAGCGGTACCGCTTCCTAGCGATGTCAGCAGAAAGTGCATCAGATGATCTGTTCAATATTGATGAGCACGAAATGATCATGAAACTCGTGCTGTCAAAAAACGTAGAACAAGCGACAGAGCTGCTTGATCAACACCTACTAGGTTCAATGAAGCGAATTGAAGAAGTTATCGAAGCGGCTTAATGCAGCGATAAATTTTGAACAAATAAAAACGGAGCCTAGCAGCTCCGTTTTTTGTTTTTCAGCATCAAGCTGGCTACCACCCAAAAAACTCTTTGTGATGAGTATTGAGCAGTAAAACCATAGGTAAGAAATACAAAGCACTCAGCTTAAAACCAAGAATGACCAATGTACCTATGGTTAATCTCACTAAAAAATCGACAAACATACCACGCCTCTTTCAACCAGACTGTATGATCCCCAAACTCTTGCTCCAGCTAACCTAATTCTACTGCTGCTTTTCAACTCATTGAAAAAGCTAGCTAACCAGCTGAATTAAGTTAACGGTGTCATCCCTTTAATATCTGGTAAACACTCTATTTATCACACCGCTTAACACGATGTAATCTGAAGCAAGGTAGTTTACTCATTGTTCATTTTAGCTCAAATTTTCGCCAACATTAGACTTTGGTCTAACCGTACAGAATTTGTGACATAGGTCGCTCAAAAATGAGATTCCTCATATATACATAGAAGAAACGACTTCATCACTTATTGAGTTGCAAGCTATATAAAGAGTACTCGATGGGAAAGTGGGAGGATATTTAGGAGTAAATAGAGTCTGTCGCTAAGCAACATCTGCATAGCTAGGACAAATCGAGACGGTATTTCGTCCCGAGGATTTCGATTCGTAAAGGCCGACGTCCGCACATTTGTATGAACGGGTACTGTTACTCGTCAAATCAGTGAAACCGACGCTGACGGTTACCTTGGTGCCCGCAGATAACTCAATCTCGATTCGCAGCCGATCCAGTACACGTTTCGCTTCCGGCAGAGAGGTGTGCGGCATCAACAGTGCAAACTCTTCCCCACCAACACGCGCCACAAAATCGGTACTACGGAGGCTGTCTTGTAGAAGCTTAGCTACTCTTGCAATCACACGATCGCCTTCATCGTGGCCGAGCTCGTCATTAATTCGCTTAAAGTTATCAATATCGACTAAAGCTAAACAAGTAGTCGCCTCATTTGGGTAACGCTCAACCAAACGAGAATAATAAGCTAACTGTTCTTCAAACTTTCGACGATTCCAGAGATTACTCAAAGCATCTCGCTCACTCAGAAAACGCAGACGAACTTCGAGCTCTTTCCTTACTGATATATCTACCAGCGAAGTAATGTAGTAACTCACTTTCCCTGAACTGTTCTTGACCGCATGGACACGCATAATAGCGGTAAAAGGGATGCGCAGTTTGTTTTTACACAGCACTTCCCCTTCCCACACTTCTTCGTTGTCTAGGTGTCGCCAGATGGATTCACTGGTGATCTGCTGCTCTGTGTTTTCCAACAGAAGTTGTAGCGCATTATGACCGATAACTTGTGCTTCGCTGTAACCGGTCATATTTTCAAACTCGTTGTTGATCATCATAGTACGATGCTGCTTATCAGTGATCATCACGGCAGACATGCCATTCAACGCTGCACGTGCTAACTTACTCTCTAAGCTACGACGTCGGTAATGCGTCACCAGATAAGCAAATGGGAACGCGAACAGCAACACAGTGAAAAGCACGATGATCTCTTCATGGGCAAGATCATTTAGATCGCGTTCAGCTCTAGCGAGCAGTTGTTTTTGATTCAATTGAATAACAAGGTGCATCTTTTGATTATTAGCTAACTGAACCGTGTTAAACGCGAACAGGTTACCATCTTCAAACACAGTGCCCATTTGTTGTCGAGAGAGGACTTCCCATGTTTGAGGTGCGATGTTTTTTAGGTTAAAGCCTTTCCTTTCAGGAACAGAATCGCCAAACAATTTACTGTTGTTTGGACTCGCAATGTAATAACCCTCACCATTGACGACTTCAGCTCTAAAATCATAATCAGGTGCGAAATTAAGACGTGAAGACAACCCCCAGACATCCAGATTGATCACCAAATAACCGACTCGCTTCTCCGGAGTTTCAACAGGAGTGAACACTCGAAACACCGGTTTATAAGGATATGCCAATTCACCATGTTCGGTTTCAAGCTCAATTCCCCAACCACCAATATCTTCATGCTCTAAGCTCTTAGCAAAATGATAGTAGCTAGAGTCAGACCTATCTTGTAATTGCTGAGGTATTGTCACAGCGCCCGTGGCAGAGGAATAATTCACTCGGACCAGCTCTTTACCCTCAACATCGATAAGATGAATTTGTGTATACCATTTTTGGTTCACTAACACAGACTGCCATACCTCTTCGAGGAGGCTTTTGGTTTGTTCAGAGGGGGAGGAAGCGAAATTAACAAGGCTTTGGCTATGACTCAGTAGTTTCATCACCGAAACCAACTGAGATTTTAAGAGCTTGTAATCTCGTTCTGCGTAAACCAACTGATGAAGGGCTTGTTTCGCAGAGTAATCAAAACTTTGTTGTTTTACTTCTTGGTAACGTTGTAAATAGTAAAGACCCACTGCAGCAGACAGTGTTATCGAAATAATCAGCAATGTAATTATCGATTTACTATTTCTCATTGATAACTCAAGTAAAAGAAGGCGTGAAGCGCAGGATTATAGCACTCTATAAAATTAACAAAATAAAAGCCGCTTAAAAAAGCGGCTATAAAACTGTTTTTTAAGTGCTTGTTGTTTAAGCTTTCAGCGCACGTTCGCCACGGGCGATGCCCACAACGCCACTGCGTGCCACTTCAAGTACTTCAGTCACTTCAGACAACGCTTGAATGAAAGCATCCAGCTTTTCACTCGTACCCGCCATTTGCACTGTATATTGAGAAGCCGTCACATCAACGATCTGACCACGGAAGATATCCGCTGTGCGCTTCACTTCTGCACGAGCAAAGCCACTCGCACGAACTTTTACCATTAATAGTTCACGCTCGATGTGCTCAAGTTCAGAGACCTCTTGAACTTTAAGAACATCAATCAGCTTATGCAGTTGCTTCTGGATCTGTTCAAGCTGCATTTCGCTCGAGTTAGTTGTCACGTTCAAACGAGAAAGCGTTGGATCATCAGTTGGAGATACGTTCAACGACTCGATGTTGTAACCACGTTGAGAAAACAAGCCAACCACACGAGAAAGCGCACCCGGTTGGTTTTCCATTAGTAGTGAAATAATGTGTCTCATATTATGTTCTCTCCGTTTTGCTTAGCCACATGTTGTCCATACCCTCGCCTTTAATCTGCATTGGGTATACGTGCTCGGTGTCATCCACACTGATATCGACAAATACCAAACGGTCTTTCATCGCTAGTGCTTTTTCCAAACCTGATTCCAGTTCATCCGGAGATGAAATGCGCATACCTACGTGACCATAAGCCTCCGCAATAGCCGCAAAATCAGGAACAGAGTCCATATATGAGTTTGAGTGACGACCTTGATAAACAATGTCTTGCCACTGTTTAACCATTCCTAAGAAACGGTTGTTTAGGTTAATAATCTTAACTGGGATGTTGTATTGGAGTGCAGTCGACAGCTCTTGGATATTCATCTGAATACTGCCGTCACCGGTTACCACCACTACTTCTTCATCCGGTTTAGCAAACTTCACACCCATGCCAGCAGGTAGACCGAAGCCCATAGTGCCTAGACCACCCGAGTTAATCCAACGGCGCGGTTTGTTAAATGGATAATATAACGCTGCGAACATTTGGTGTTGGCCAACATCAGAAGCAACGTAAGCATCACCATTAGTTACTTTGTGCAGAGCTTCAATAACTTGCTGCGGCTTAATGCACTCAGAAGACTTTTCATACGCTAAGCAGTTGCGATCTTGCCACTGCTTGATTTCACTCCACCAGCTTTCCAGAGCTTCAGCATCATTGCTGCCACCTTGCTCAACCAGTAGGTTAACCATGCTCTCTAGTACTTTTTCCGCAGAACCTACGATCGGCAGATCCACTTTCACGTTCTTAGAGATCGACGACGGGTCGATATCAATATGCATGATCTTCGCGTTCGGGCAGTACTTATCTAGGTTGTTGGTTGTACGATCATCAAAACGTACACCGACACCAAAAATAAGATCGGCGTTGTGCATCGCCATATTGGCTTCGTACAAACCGTGCATGCCAAGCATGCCTAGAGAGTTCTTGTGCGTGCCCGGGAAGGCACCAAGCCCCATTAAAGTGCTTACTACAGGTAAATTCAGTGCTTCAGCCAATTTGATCAGCTGTTGATCGGCCTCAGATATAACCGCACCGCCACCGACATAAAGTACTGGCTTTTTCGCTTCAAGAAGTGCCTTTAGTGCCTTCTTAATCTGACCTTTATGACCCGTAACCGTTGGGTTGTACGAACGCATCTTGATCGTTTCTGGGTATTGATAAGGAAGCTTAATTTGCGGATTTAATACATCTTTTGGCAAGTCGATAACCACAGGACCAGGACGTCCTGTCGTTGAAATATAGAATGCTTTTTTTAGCACTTCAGGGATATCTTCCGCTTTCTTAACTAAGAAGCTGTGTTTAACGATCGGGCGAGATACACCGACGATGTCACACTCTTGGAAGGCATCATTACCAATGAGATTGTTTGGTACGTTACCAGAGATAACGATCATTGGGATTGAGTCCATGTACGCCGTTGCGATACCTGTTACGGTATTGGTTGCGCCAGGACCTGAACATACAAGTACTACACCAGGTTTACCGGTAGAACGAGTATAGCCATCTGCCATATGGGTAGCGGCTTGTTCGTGTCGTACTAATACGTGTTTGATTTCGTCTGTTTTCGCATGCAGCGCATCATAGATATCAAGTACAGAACCACCTGGGTAACCAAAGATTTGTTCTACACCCTCTTCAATAAGAGACTGCACCACCATCTCAGCGCCGGATAACATTGCTGTTTCAGGTTTTGTTGTCATATTGCTCTCCTCACCAGTTTCCAAGCACATTTGGTGAACATGTTGGGCTGGTTTTTCATAGTCTAGGGCTTATTCGTAGCCTAATTCGAAATACTTCCACTTTTTCGGCTATGGCTGTCTGTCGTGATAACAACAAACAGTAATACGAAACAACTTTAACGCTTTATTATCATCCGGTCTAACACCTGTTAATCGACAATTATGCCAAAAAACCAACTATCAGCTTAAAGCATCAAATAAAACCTAAGCAGAGTTAAATAACCAGCTACAAACACTACAAATAAAGACAAAAAAAGCACTTAATATTTATATAAATGGCTAATTATCGATAAATGAAGCGCTTTCCTGTGTGCGTCTTCGCACATTATTCCAAGCCTTGAGGCATAAAAAAATCCCCCTAAAAATGCAATCACATTCGTAGGGGGATTTTTAAACAACTGAAAATTTATCTCAGTAGAAAACTACTTATCTTTCGACTTTTCAGTGTACATTTCTTCGATTTCGTCTTGATACTTGTCGTTGATAACTTTACGACGCAATTTCTGAGTTGGCGTCAGTTCGCCATCATCCATCGAAAATGCTTTTGGTAATAGCTTGAACTTCTTCACTTGTTCAAACTTAGCCAATTCTTGCTGCAAGTCATTCACACGCTTCTCAAGCATCTCAACGATCTGATGGTGCTTAATCAATTCAACGCGGTCGTGGTACTTGATATTCAATTCTTTAGCGTACTCTTCAAGAGAGTCGTAACACGGAACAATCAGTGCAGAAACGAATTTACGCGTATCGGCAATAACGGCAATCTGTTCGATGAAGTGGTCTTTACCGAGCGCGCCCTCTACTACTTGCGGTGCAATGTACTTGCCACCTGAGGTTTTCATCAGCTCTTTGATACGGTCGGTAATAAACAGGTTACCATTTTCATCAAAATGACCCGCATCTCCGGTTTTCAAGAAACCATGCTCGTCGAACGTTTTCGCTGTCTCTTCTGGCATTTTGTAGTAACCACGCATTACCATTGGGCCGCGAACAAGAATCTCATTCTGCGCACCAATTTTTACTTCCGCGCCCGGCATAGCCATACCAATCGAGTCAGGGTTAAAGCAGCGGTCATCCCAGCACGAAACGGTTGCTGTGGTTTCAGTCATGCCGTAGCCAAGTTTTACGTTGATGCCAATAGCGTGGAAAAAACGACCAATGGTTTCATCGAGCTTCGCACCACCACATGGCATGAAGTTGATGTTACCGCCAAGCAGCGCTCGCAATTTAGATAACACAAGCTTATCAGCTAGTGCATGGCTCTTCTTCAGCATCAGTGATGGTGTGCGACCTTCTTGGTGACAAACCGACAGCTTCGCGCCCATGTTTACTGCCCAAGTAAATAGCACTTTACGGATAAACGGCGCTTTCGAAACCTTCTCGTGAATCGCTGAGAAGATTTTCTCGTAGAAACGTGGAACCGCACACATCACGGTCGGCTTCACGTCGCTCAGCGCGTCACGCACCTGCATAGTATCTTGCAGGTAACAGTTGGTTGCGCCTTTGTAGAGCACGTAGAAAGTCCAAGCACGCTCAAATACATGTGATAAAGGTAGGAAACACAACGAGACATCGTCTTTCGTTAAGCTTAAGCGCTCATCGTGCCCTTCTAGTTGGTAGCCAACATTGGTGTAATCAAGCATTACGCCCTTAGGCTGACCTGTAGTACCAGAGGTATAGATAAGAGTCAGTAAGTCATCCATGTTTGCATCAGCAAGACGAGTGTCGAATTCAGCCTGTTGTGACTCAACACCACGTGCCATGAAATCATTCCAAGATACCGCAAAGTTGTGGCCCTGAAGATCGATATCATCAGACATCGCCACAACCACTTCTAGCTGTTCGCACTCTTCAAATAGGCTCACCGCAGCATCGAACTGAGCTTGCTCACCGACGAATAGAATCTTCACATCCGCGTTTTGGATGATGTAAGACGACTGCGCAGCTGTATTGGTTGGGTAAATCGGCACAGTAACAAGACGAGCTTGCAGAGCAGCAAAATCTGCCACAGTCCATTGAGGCATATTGTTTGAATAGATACCGATCTTATCTTGAACTCTCAGTCCCTGAGCCAATAGCGCTAATGAAAGCGTATCGATTTGTTCTCCAAACTGCTGCCAGCTAATGCCTTGCCATACATTACCTACTTTGTGTTTCAAAGCTGTACGGTTGCCGCCTTGGGCAATTTGGTCACGAAGTCTTTTTACGATATGAAAATCTAAATTGGCCATCTCTTTACCTTTGGCTTACACCTGTAAGCTTTTTTGAGCGCACAAGTGTACCTCTGATAATGGAAAAGGCAACTGATGGAGCTCAAAGTTATCAGTAATAGTACGTCTCTCGCTAAGTTTTCTGTCAACAAAGATAGCAAGCACAAAAAAGCCCCAAGCCAGAGTACCGGCTTAGGGCTTATAAATCATAGAGTTCAGTGCTTAGTTAAGTGCCACAACTTCGCCACAGAACATCATTAGTTGATCTCGTAACCAAATGTGTCCCTTGTCCTTTTCACTTGATTCGTGCCAGCTTAGGTAGCCAGAGATTGCCGCATTATCGAATGGGAAATCTAGGATTTGTAGGTTCTCTTTGTTTGCTGCGTGCTCTACCATCCAGCGAGGTGCAATCGTCACTAACTCTGATTGACCAACAACGTAAAGTACGTTGCTTAGGCTAGTACCTTCGTAGAAAGGCATGCAATCTAGGTCACGGTATGCTTGCTCAGAGAAGCTACGTTGGCCGTGAATGCGAGACAGTTTCGCGTGCTTCTCGTTCAATAGCTCTTCAGCTGTCACTTCACCGTTAATGCGTGGGTGAGAAGAAGAAGCAACCACAACCAATTCGTCTTGGAAGATCTCAGTGCTTGAGAAACCTTGCTCATCAAAGCGAGCGTAATCAATAACGAAGTCGATTTCTTGGTAGCGCATACGCTCAGAAAGTTGACGGTCGAATTCAGCATCCATGTGCAGTTTTACACTCGGTGCTTGATCGTTAATCGTCGACATAATCTTAGGTGCAAAACGCATGTCACAAGGGCTGCAAATCGCAAGCTTGAACAGGCGAGAAGAAGACTCTGGAGAGAACACAGAACTTGGTAATTCGTTGCGTACTAATTGTAGCGCTTGGCGGATAGGACCAAACAACTGACGTGCACGTTGAGTCGGTTGAATACCACGACCTTGACGCATAAATAGTTCGTCGTTAAACATCACTTTTAAGCGTGCTACGGCATTACTTACAGCCGGCTGAGACATACCCAAGTTGTGAGCTGCACGTGTAATGTTTTGCTCTTGCATTACTGCATCAAATACAGTCAAAAGGTTTAAGTCTACTCCACGAAGTGTGCTTTCCATTCTGTAGCTAGCAATAGCACTCATTGCGTCTTTTTTATCTAACATTCAAGTTGCCTCTTGTCGGTACGACAGCATTAAATTTGTAATGGTATGGGAATAGATAACCACTAATTCTTATATTTATCAGACCGATGTTTTTCGGATTACCACTACTATTAACCAATACATCGTAGGCTACCAACAAGATTGATAAAGAATGACTTAATTTTATCTCAATAATTAATTAATATTTTAAAATCAATAATTTGCATAGTTATAAAAAAACATAAAATGCGCTATTTATGAGTTTCATTTCGACTTATTTAGCTGTTCTATCGTTTGGTTACATTTGTTACAATTTATTGAATTGATGAATTGATTGACCATTCAATCCAAAAACACCACTTATGGATTAGGTAAGCGATGCGTAGCTCGGAAAGTCCACCTTCTCCCAAAGCTGTTTTCTTAGGTCATCTTGATTGGCCCAATTCCCGGCTAAAACCCACTCTACAAGCGCACTAGCGACATCTGGATAAGAGACAACTTCAGCTTGTTTTTCGTTGAGCCAACTACGCAAAATCGCTGGGTCAAGAAAGCTCATAGTTTGAGCTAATCCAAGCGCTTCAAGTGTGGCCACATTGCTCTGTTGTTCAAACTGTCCATCAAGTGGTTTAAGCAATAGTTTCTTGCCCAGAGTAAGCGCTTCAGATGGCAGCTCAAACCCACCATTAGCCACCACACCAGAACACTGATTTAGGTCGAATTGGAAACCCGCATGACTGAGTGGTTTAAAGGTAATGTTTTCGACTTGGCTATGCTCAATCACGTTTGGGTGATAACAGACAAAACTGTGCGAAACAAACTTCATCAATAGCTCTGAAATCGCTTCAAGATCCTCAAACGGCAAATAGACCAAAGTGAAGTCCTGGGGCGCTTTAGTCTGCTCGTGGTGAGCTAAGGTGTGAACGATAGGTGGCAAGATTGGTTGCTCAAAATGATACCAGTGCAAACCGATAGAGTGCTCTGTCGGCGCAAAGTGTTGAATCACAGAGTGCTCAATCCAGTTTCCTCCCTCTTTAGGAACATCATAGCGAAAGGCATTTTGGTGACTGATACCAATACAAGGAACACCCTGTCTTTTGGCCGCCCAAGCCGTCACTGGTTCAAAGTCATTAAGCACCAAGTCATAAGGCATAAGATCCATCTGTTTAACCTCATTGAGAAAGCGCCAGATATTGTTCTTGATGAACGTCTTTCCATACTTAACCTGCCCCTGCTCACTATAAAAAGTTAAGCCGTTACGAACTTGGTAATTACCAAACTCCTCCATCGAGAAATACTTGCTTGCTTCTCGGCCTGAAAAGAGAAAATCAACATCGATGTTTTGTTGACGAAACGCGACAGCCATTGCCCTTGCACGTGCAATATGACCATTTCCAGTGCCTTGTACGCCGTATAAAATTTTCATGAAACTTCCTTTCGATTTGCTGGTTTAGCGCTTGGTGATGTGGTCATTCGATAATTAAAGAATGAAGCTAATAGCAAGGCTGGTGCATGCCATCCCCAAAGCTGCACCAATGAGTACATCCGTTAAAAAGTGCACACCGAGTAGTATTCGAGAGACAGCAATCGCTGTGGCCCAAATCAAGCTAAATAGATACAAGCTCGGATAGAAATGTCCGATTAATGTCGCCATAACAAAAGCAGCAGCGGCATGCCCGGATGGTAGGCTGTACTTATCTGATGGGACAATATGAGAGTGAAGTAGAGAAGAGAATTCCGCGGGCCTACGACGCTTCAGGGTATTTTTCGCAAACCAGTAAATCGGCAATTCAATAGCGAATGCGGTTAAGCCCACTATCAGAAAATCACTGCCAGTTTTGCTATCGGCGAGCAATGCAATCAAAGCAATCAATATATAGAGGTGACCATCCCCCGTATGAGAGACCGCCTTACTCAACGTCGCATGTTGGCCACTAAAACGGTTCTTTAAACAGAAAACAGAAAATGCCACATCCCAGAGGACAATAGGTTCGATAGTACGCATACGTTCTCCTTAACAATCCTTATTCAGTTAAGGGTCAAGTTATGCCCAACAAATGACAGTTAAGTGACGTTTTGAATGAACTAAAATGAAATTTTCCACGGTTGAGAAACCGATGATTCAACCGTATCAGAGGCTTATTCACCTCATATAAAAATAAAGCGACCCTAGGCCGCTTTATCATTCATTGCTTATTTTCTGACTTAAAACTCTACAGAGAGAGTGGCTCGTGCTTTTTCACTAAACCAAAATCGGCCAAGATCGCGTAAGCTGCAGGGATCATAAACAGCACTAGTAAGGTTGAGGCAAAGATGCCAAATACGATCGAGATAACCAAAGGCTGAATAACCTGAGCTTGCAAGCTGGTTTCAGTGAGCAGAGGCAACAAACCTGCTGCCGTCGTCATCGAGGTTAAGAACACGGCACGGAAACGCTCACGACTCGCTTTCACCACCGAGTCATGCACGCTATCTCCTTCATCAACGTGATGACGAATGTATTGAACGAGTAAGATAGAGTCGTTAACTACAATCCCTGCAAGCGACACAAAGCCCATCATACTTGGCATACTTAAGGAATGACCAAGCACCCAGTGACCAACTACAACTCCGATAAAGGCTAATGGAATCGCGAGCATCACAACCACAGGCTCTAAATAGCTTCTGAATTGATAACTCAGAATCGCAAACACACCAAACAGACCGAGCAAGAAGCCTTTGCCCATAGAGGCGCCCGTCTTGGCTGCATCCTTCGCTTCCCCTTCGAAATCAAAACGTAAGCCTGGGTACTTCTGAATGAGTTTAGGCGCTTCATCTTTTTGGAACTGAGCCAAGATCGCTGAAGAGCTCGCTTTCTTATTATCAATATCACCAAAGATACTAATAGTCCTCAGCCCATCAATACGTTGAATACGTACATAATTACGCTGGAAATCGAGCGTCGCCAGCGTAGCTAACGGAATTTGGCTGCCGTCCGCGGTAATGATTGGGAAGTTAGCAAGCTGTTGAATGTCACCCGCTTGCTCTTTATCAAGACGCACCTCTATCGAGATATTCTCAACACCGATTTGAATCTCATCCGCAGTCTGACCAAAGAAGGCCGCGCGCAGTTGAGAAGCAATCATCTGCCCGTTCACATTGTAGGTTTCAGCGCCTGGGCGCAGCTTAACCAAGATCTCTTCTTTACCCATGCGCATGTCATCAAGCACACCATGAACACCATCAAACTCATTCAGATAAGCTTGAATATCCAGAGAAGCAGCTTTCAATGCATTAAGGTCATCATGCTTGGCACGGATCTCAATCGCTCGTCCACCCGGCCCCATGGTTGGTTGCTTGAAAACCAATGAAATTGGGTCTGCGAGTTCACCAATATCCTCTCGCCACGCATCGATGAAATCATCGATCACCGTATTGCGGCTCTCAGCACCACGAAGGTCTAAGCGCACGGTAGCCAAGTGCGGGCCAGATTCGTTGGCATCGGCATTGGCGTTAAACTGGCTGGTGATATGTTCGACTAGCGTGTTGCCCTCTTCCACTTCTTCGCTCCACTGCTCATTCAAGCGCTCAGCAGAAGCCACAATCTTATCGACCACTCGCTCGGTTTGAGACAGTGACGCCCCCGGAGGAAGAATGATACGCGCCTCGGCAATATCGCCATCCAACTCAGGGAACGGTTGGAATTTCACAACACCACCAGCAATCAAGGAAATAGATAGAAGCAACAAGGTGATAACTCCACCCATAAAGGCGTAGCGGAAAGTCACCACCTTCTCGACCATGCTCATCAAGGTGGTATTACGGAAGTTCTCAAACTTCTCTAGTAGCACGGTTTTGAAGCGCAGCGCTGGCTTATCGTTTTTCTCTTTGTGTAGCGAATGCGACAGGTGATTCGGCAGAATTAAGAAAGCTTCGATCAAGCTCAACGACAGCACCAAAATCAGCACTTGAGGAACGGCCTTAAGTACCGCGCCCATTTCCCCATCGAGAAATAACAAGCTACCGAAGATACACACAGTAGTTAAGAAGGAAGACAACACACCGGGAAGTACCTTCTTAACACCGTTATACACCGCGTCATCGACGTTTTGCCCCCGGTCTAGGTGGGAGGCTATCGATTCGGCGATCACAATGGCGTCGTCCATCATAATACCGATTGCCATCAACAAACCGACCAATGACATAATGTTGATCGACAACCCTAAGTTGGCCATCAAGAACAATCCGCCAAGAAAGGCTACAGGCAAGCCTGCTGCAACCCAAAAAGAATAACGTAGGCTGAAGAACAGCCACATGGTTGCGAATACCAACACAATACCTTGCCAGCCATTGCGCACCATCATGGTCAGACGATCCCACAATACAGAGGAGAGATCGTTGGTCATTTGCAGAGTCACACCATCAGGTGCAATTGCACGCTGGTCCTCGACAAACTGAGTGACACGCTCTTTGATTCTCAGTGCATCGTCTTCTTTGTTCTTACTGATCTTGAGCAGCGCAGAAGGTTTACCATCAAACAACACCTTCTGCTCATCCAGCTCAAAGCGGTCGGTGATCTTGGCAATATCTCGTAAACGGATCACAGAGCCATTTGGCGCCGAACCCACTACAATGCTTTCCAGTTCTACGGGCGTGATACGCCTTTCATCGAAGCGAATCAGGAAGTTTTTGTCTGGCGTTTCAACGTTACCACTCGGCAGTTTCACATTCTGGCGACCAATTTGATCGGCAATATCACCGACACTCAAACCGAGTTGGCGAATCGCTTGGGTATCAAGTTCAACACGATATTGGTGATCAGAGAATCCGCTGACATCAACCAGTGAAACATCGTAATCGAGCTTCATAGTGCGTTTAAGCTCTTCAGCGTATGCCTTCAACTCCGGCCAAGAGGTGTCCGCCGTAATCGCGATATCAACGACTGGCTCATTCCAATCCAGCTCTTGTACGACAGGTGATTCAATCTCTGTAGGAAAATCGTTGATCGAGTTGATCTGAGTTTGCACATCCACCAGCATTCGGCCGATATCCGCTTTCTCATTCAATTTAAGAATTAGACGTGCGCTGCCTTCGATCGCTTCACATTGGGTTTCTTCAATGTTCGCTAAACCATCGACCGCGTCTTCCATTCGCACACATAGGCTCTCTTCAACCTCTTGTGGAGAGGCCCCCGGGTAAACAATCGCTGCCATAATGTAAGGCGGATCATAGGCAGGAAAGGTTTCGCGTTTGATGGTAGATAACGAACTCAAACCCAATATCAGCAAGCCAAGCATCAACAAGTTGGCTGCGGTTGGGTGTCTTGAGAAGAACTTAATCATGAAGCGCGCTCCTCACTGTCAGCGGAAAGCTCATCACTATTTGAACCAGACTCTTTCAGCAGCATGCCTTCAATGGCAGGCAGAACGTCGTTGAGAACCAATTTGTCTCCCGTCTGCAACTCGCCACTAATCACCACTTGGTTATCTCGGCGGTAAAGTACTTCGACACTCACAACCTTCAAACGCTGGTTTTCATCCATTAAATAGATCTTATCGCCATGTAGAGCGCGTTCGGGTACAACCCAACTTGGATTGGCTAAGCCTTCAATCTCCGCTTTGACGAACATACCATTTACCAAAGGGGTGGCACTGTTTGGCTGAAGCGCAGAATAGTCTTGATTGATTTCAAGGATGATGCCCGCTGTCGCTTGGTTTTCATCCACAGTCTCACTGATTCGTGCAACCTTGGCTGGCCAAGTCAGATTTAAGCTGCCACTGTTCAGCTGAATGCTTGCCTTAGTTGGCGTTTGATATGGGTTTGGGATGCCTGATGCATCTCGAGGAAACTGAGTAAAGCTTGAGGCTAAAGTTTGCATATCGTGAATAGAGAGTTGTGCCTCAACCTCCATAACGTCAATCCCATGAGCAATGAACATCTCTTGCTGGAGATTAACCACTTGGTTCTGTTCAATATCGACTTGAGCGATTCGCATCGGTCTAGGTAAGGTGATGGTGGTTTTATCCAAAGAGCGTTGCGCTTCTTTGACCTTAGAGACATTGACCTTAATCACCGCTTGTGCAACACGCTTTTCATCTGGCATTAAGGCGATTTGGTTCTGTATATCTAACACCAGCTTCTGTTGGGAGAGTGCGCTCTGCTGTTGAAGATCGACATCGGACTGAGAGGTCAGCCCTTTCTTACGCAGATCTTGTTTACGTTGTAGCTCTTTATTACTGATCACTAAACGATTTTTTTCGATCTTCAGTGTCTGTTTCAGGTTCTGTTCTTCTTGGTTCAGTTTCTCTAGTGAGGTCTGGCTCGATTTAAGATCTGCTTCGGCTTGTACCAACTTCAACTCGTAATCCAAAGGATCGATCTTAAGCACCTCAGTTCCTGCTGGGATCACTTGCCCTTTCTCAAGATCGGGGTGTCGATAAACGATCTGTCCTGTTACTTCGGCAATCGCTTTCCATTCAACCTTAGGTACCACTTTACCAAAACCAACCGCCAATGGCGCGATCATCTGCTTCTCTAAACTGACAGTTTCAACCAAGCGCGCCCTGTCGCCGGCAGGCTTAGTTGGTAAATCTGGCTTCAAGTTAATCGCCACCACTAGGCCAATCACACCAACGGCTAAGGCTGGGAAGAAAAGGAGCTTTTTATTTATTCTCATTATTTTGGTTCCTGCAAAGATGAAGGGCTTGGTGCATTGATAAAGCCTTCCGTCATCAGTTGAATGTTGTGTTCGATTAATCGGTTGAGAAAGGCTTCATTAAGCTCGATGCCATGAATAGCCAGCAAAGGCGGAGGTGCTATAAAAGGAAACACTATCAAGCTTATATACGACACGCGGCAGAGCTTAGGATCCATACCCTTGCGCAAAACGCCTTGTGCCATCAGCTTTTCAAAAATGACATCTTGGGCGGGTTTGGTTACATCGAGAAAGACCTTCTCTAGCAGTTCTCTCTGCACCTCTGAAGGCGGCATATTCATCACTTGGGCAATTAAGCGAGGGAACTTAGGAACCTTGACCATCTCTTTGTAGTAAGTCCGCATTAAATCGAGAAAGTTTTCGTGGCTGCTCTCTGCTACCAGCTTATGCATCTGCAGCTGCATTGGTCGCAACGTTTCACGCAGCATTGCTTCAAACAACCCTGCTTTGTTACCAAAGTAATAACGAATCATCGCGATATTCACACCAGCTCGTTCAGCAATTAAACGAGTGGAGACCTTGTCATATGGTTGAACGACGAACAGATCACGAGCATGCTCAATTAGCAACTGCCTGACATCGAGATTCTGCTGCGGTCGTCCTGCTTTGCGCCCTGCCATCACTGAAACCTACTAACCTAATTAATCACACGATTAATTATAGGGATAAATCGATACACTGGCAGAAGATTAATTACTCACTATTTAATCAATTGATTAATTAATTTAAACGCGCTTGTGATTTTTTTGGTGAATCGTTCCATTAAAAAGATTTACTACAAAGTTTTAACCTACACATAAGCCAAACGATAAACTAACCACCCAACCTAAAAACCACAAGCAGATGATAAAACCAATAAACACAACCCTGACAGCACAAACCAAACCAAAACGCCGCTAATGTATGCTGATATTGGATTTTCTTGTTTGACGCTCAGAATAAATTACGGTAAATATGGTGTTAACAGTTTATTTACGGATATTTGTGTAATGATTTTTTCTTCTTCTCGACTGCTGAAACTTCTCCTTATCGTGAACCAATCGCGCGGGTAAGTTGTGGGTCAAGAACTACACAAATATTAAAACCCGCGCTGAGCGGGTTTTTTTGTAACTGGCACTTTTAAAAGAACATCATTCTCAATAATAATTTGGATAGCAATCGATACAATATCGATATAAGGAAGCACCCATGAACGATCAAGTGATAATTTTTGATACGACTTTACGTGACGGCGAGCAGGCTCTAGCTGCAAGCCTGACAGTAAAAGAGAAGTTACAAATTGCTTATGCACTTGAAAGACTGGGTGTGGACGTAATCGAAGCTGGCTTCCCAGTGTCATCACCAGGTGATTTTGAGTCAGTACAAACCATCGCAAAAAACATCAAAGATAGTCGTATCTGTGCCCTTTCTCGTGCGGTAGCGAAAGATATCGATGCAGCAGCTGAAGCGTTAAAAGTGGCTGAGCAGTTCCGTATTCATACCTTTATTTCTACTTCAACAGTACACGTACAAGACAAGCTTCGTCGCAGCTACGATGACGTGGTTGAAATGGCAGTCAAAGCCGTTAAACACGCACGTAACTACACTGATGATGTTGAGTTTTCTTGTGAAGATGCAGGTCGTACGCCTATCGATAATCTATGTCGCATGGTTGAAGCTGCTATCAACGCAGGCGCAAAAACCATCAATATTCCAGATACAGTGGGCTACACAGTGCCTAACGAGTTTGGCGGTATTATCAAAACGCTATTTGACCGTGTACCAAACATCGATCAAGCGATCATCTCTGTTCACTGTCACGATGATTTAGGCATGTCGGTTGCTAACTCAATCGCAGCGGTACAAGCGGGTGCTCGCCAAGTTGAAGGTACCATTAACGGCATTGGTGAGCGTGCGGGTAACTGTTCTTTAGAAGAGATCGCAATGATCATCAAGACTCGTCAAGAGTTATTAGGTGTTCATACCGGCCTAGACCACCAAGAGATCCACCGTACCAGTAAGTTGGTGAGCCAGCTTTGCCACATGCCGATTCAAGACAACAAAGCGATCGTTGGTGCTAACGCATTCAGCCACTCTTCAGGTATCCACCAAGATGGCATGCTAAAGAACAAAAACACTTACGAGATCATGACTCCTGAGTCTATTGGCTTGAAAAACAAAGCATTGAACTTAACAAGCCGTAGTGGTCGTGCTGCTGTTAAGAGCCACATGGACGCAATGGGTTACAAAGACAACGAGTACAGCCTAGATTCATTGTACGAAGACTTCTTGAAGCTTGCTGACCGTAAAGGCCAAGTCTTCGATTACGACTTAGAAGCACTAATGCACTTCGCAAACCTACGTGACGAAGATGACTTCTATAAACTTAACTACCTAAGCGTACAATCTGGTAGTGTAATGTCTACAACCAGCATCAAGCTGCAATGTGGTGATGAAGAGAAATGCGAAGCGGCTGTAGGTAATGGCCCAGTTGACGCACTATACCAATGTATCTACCGCTTAACTGGCTACGAAATAGTACTAGATAAGTTCGACCTAACCGCAAAAGGTGAAGGTGAAGACGGTTTAGGCCAAGCTGACATTATTGCAAACTATAAAGGTCGTAAGTACCACGGCACAGGCGTTTCAACTGACATCGTTGAAGCTTCTGGTCAGGCGCTATTGCACGTTATCAACAGCATTCAACGTGCAGACACCATTGCTGAAATGAAGCAGCAAAAAATCGCAACAGTTTAGGAACCCAATAACAGAGCCCTAGAGCCGATGTTGTTGGCTTTAGGGACAAAATTTAAAACGAGCCAAATAGCTCAGTAACAAGAATTAAAGGATTAACATGACTGATAAATCATACAAAATTGCCGTACTACCTGGTGATGGCATTGGCCCAGAAGTAATGCAGCAAGCACATAAGGTGCTAGACGCGATCGAAAAGAAGCATGCAATTAGCTTCTCTCGCGAAGAGTATGATGTTGGTGGTATTGCAATTGATAACCACGGTTGCCCACTACCAGAGTCTACTGTGAAAGGTTGTGAAGAGTCTGACGCAGTGCTTTTCGGCTCAGTTGGTGGTCCTAAGTGGGAACACCTTCCACCAAATGACCAACCTGAGCGTGGTGCCCTACTTCCTCTACGTAAACACTTCCAACTGTTCTGTAACCTTCGCCCTGCGCAAATTCACAAGGGTTTAGAGTCTTTCTCTCCACTTCGCGCTGATATCTCTGAGCGCGGTTTTGATATCGTGGTAGTACGCGAACTAACTGGCGGTATCTACTTCGGTCAACCTAAAGGTCGTGAAGGCGAAGGCGCAACTGAAAAAGCGTTTGATACTGAGGTTTACCACCGCTACGAAATCGAACGTATTGCTAAAATTGCTTTTGAATCTGCACGCCTACGTAACAAAAACGTCTACTCAATCGATAAAGCGAACGTTCTACAGAGCTCTATCTTGTGGCGCGAAGTGGTCGAAGAGATCTCAAAAGACTACCCAGATGTAACGCTAAACCACATGTACATCGACAACGCGACCATGCAGCTAATCAAAGATCCATCTCAGTTTGACGTAATGCTGTGTTCAAACATCTTCGGCGACATCATTTCTGATGAGTGCGCAATGATCACGGGCTCTATGGGTATGCTTCCTTCTGCAAGCTTGAACGAAAGCAACTTCGGCCTATACGAACCAGCAGGTGGCAGTGCACCAGATATCGCAGGCAAGAACATCGCAAACCCAGTTGCACAGATTCTTTCTGCAGCACTAATGCTTCGTTACAGCCTAGGCGAAGAAGCAGCAGCACAAGACATCGAAACAGCGGTATCTAAAGCACTTTCAGCAGGTGAGCTAACGGCTGACCTTGCAGGCGACAAACAAGCGCTAACCACCTCTGAAATGGGTGACAAAATTGCAGAGTACATCTTAGCTTCATAAGCGTAACGCTCTAAGCAAGTACATAAGAATAATATCAAGCCAAGTCATCCAAAGTGCCTGACTTGGCTAGAAACAAACACTGGGACTGATGCTCCCAAGGAAGAAAAGCTATGTCGACAAACCAGCAAGCCAAAACCTTATACGAAAAAGTTTACGACGCGCACGTTGCAGTAGCAGCGGAAGGCGAAAACCCGATTCTTTATATCGACCGTCACCTAGTTCATGAAGTAACGTCACCTCAAGCCTTTGATGGCCTACGTGAAAAAGGCCGTAAAGTTCGCCAAGTAGGCAAGACTTTCGCGACCATGGATCACAACGTTTCGACTCAAACCAAAGACATCAATGCATCAGGTGAGATGGCTCGTATCCAAATGGAAACGCTATCAAAAAACTGTGAAGAGTTTGGTGTAACGCTTTACGACCTAAACCACAAATACCAAGGTATTGTGCACGTAATGGGCCCTGAACTAGGTATTACTCTTCCGGGTATGACTATCGTATGTGGTGACTCGCACACTGCAACACACGGTGCATTGGGCTCATTAGCATTTGGTATCGGTACTTCAGAAGTTGAGCACGTTCTAGCAACTCAAACGCTAAAGCAAGCTCGCGCTAAAACCATGAAGATTGAAGTAAAAGGCAAGGTTGCTCCGGGCATTACAGCCAAAGATATCGTGCTAGCGATCATCGGTAAAACAACAGCGGCTGGCGGTACTGGCTACGTGGTTGAATTCTGTGGTGAGGCGATTACCGACCTTACAATGGAAGGCCGCATGACGGTATGTAACATGGCTATCGAGTTGGGCGCTAAAGCAGGTCTAATTGCACCGGATGAAACCACCTACGAATACATCAAAGGCCGTAAGTTATCTCCAGAGGGTGAAGAGTTTGAAGCAGCCGTTGAATACTGGAACACACTAAAAACCGATGCTGACGCAGAGTTTGATGCTGTAGTAACTCTAGAAGCCGCAGACATCAAACCGCAAGTCACTTGGGGTACTAACCCTGGTCAGGTAATTTCTGTTGATGCACCTATCCCTGCACCAGAAAGCTTCGCAGACCCTGTTGAAAAAGCATCGGCTGAAAAAGCACTGACATACATGGGCTTAGAAGCGGGTAAGTCTCTATCAGATTACAACGTGGATAAAGTGTTTGTTGGTTCTTGTACTAACTCTCGTATCGAAGACATGCGTGCAGCCGCTGCAGTTGCGAAAGGTCGCCAAGTTGCAAAACATGTACAAGCGCTTATCGTTCCGGGCTCTGAGCAAGTAAAAGCGCAAGCTGAAGCTGAAGGTTTGGATGTTATCTTCAAAGAAGCCGGTTTTGAGTGGCGCCTACCAGGTTGTTCTATGTGTCTTGCAATGAACAACGACCGTCTTGGTCCACAAGAGCGCTGCGCTTCTACATCAAACCGTAACTTTGAAGGTCGTCAAGGCCGTGATGGTCGTACGCACCTAGTTAGCCCTGCAATGGCGGCCGCAGCCGCGATCGCAGGTCACTTCGTCGATATTCGTGAACTTTAATTAGAGGATTTAACATGTCAGGTTTTCAACAACACACCGGATTAGTCGTTCCTCTAGATACGGCCAACATTGATACTGATGCGATCATTCCAAAGCAGTTCCTACAGAAAGTGAACCGCATTGGTTTTGGTAAGCACTTATTCCATGACTGGCGCTTCCTAGACGATGCTGGCGAACAGCCAAACCCAGAATTCGTGATGAATGCTCCGCGTTACCAAGGCGCTTCAATCCTGCTTGCTCGTGAAAACTTTGGTTGTGGTTCATCTCGTGAACACGCACCTTGGGCACTTGCTGATTACGGTATCCAAGTGATGATTGCGCCAAGCTTTGCAGACATCTTCTACGGTAACTCAATCAACAACCAAATGGTTCCTGTGCGCCTAACAGATCAGGAAGTAGATGAGATCTTCCAATTCGTAGAAGCGAACGAAGGCGCAGAAGTTACCGTTGATCTAGAAGCAATGAAAGTAAGCGCAAATGGTAAAGAGTACTCGTTTGAAATTGATGAGTTCCGTCGTCATTGCCTACTGAACGGTTTAGACAACATCGGCCTAACGCTGCAGCACGCTGATAAGATTTCTGCGTATGAAGAGAAGATTCCAAGCTTCCTAAAATAAAGAAGCCTTGCAATAGAAAAGCAGTATCAAAGTTCGAAAAGGTTGGCTTAGCGCCAACCTTTTTTATTTGGTTCAGCCTTAGCTTAAAGTATCTACCAAACTCTGATCTGTTATTTAACTGACGAGCTATGAAAGAAAACCGTAAAGCAAAAGGTCTTAGTAGTCAGCTATCAGGAGAATGCCATGAAACAACTACTCGTTATTATCAGCCTACTTTTTTCAACCTTAGCTTGGTCGGCACCGAAATCTGAACTATGGACGTACTGGAATCAAAGCAATGAGACCAACTCAGAACAGGTTTCTCATCAAAGCTGGCAGCAATTCCTCGATAGCTATTTGGTTAAACAGGGGCAAAATACTCTAGTTCGTTATCAAGCAGTGACCGACACAGATAAAACAAAGCTAAAGCAATACATCAAGCAGTTAGAGCAGGTAAACTCACTCGAGTACTCAAAAGCAGAGCAGTACGCTTACTGGGTCAACCTATACAATGCAGTGACTGTTGATTTGATTCTCGATGCATACCCAGTTAAATCTATCACCAAGCTCGGCGGCCTATTTAGTTTTGGTCCATGGGGAGATGATGTTGTCGTCGTCAACGGTAAATCACTGACACTCAACGACATTGAACACCGCATCTTAAGACCGATATGGCAAGATCCGCGTACACACTACGCCGTAAACTGTGCCAGCTTAGGGTGTCCAAACCTCCAACCTCAAGCCTTTACGTCTGACAACACAGAGACTTTACTAGAACAAGCAGCCTCTGAGTTTATTAATAGTGATAAAGGTGTTCTGATTAAAGGGAATAAGACCCAACTATCATCGATTTATGAGTGGTTCGACGTAGATTTTGGTAACCAACAGCAACTGATTCAACACTTAGACCAATATCGAACTAAGTCAGTACCGCGTGCTAACAAAATCAGCTATGACTACGACTGGTCACTAAACCAAGCAAAATAGCTTGCTGCCAGTTGCTCACAACTACAACAAAAAAGAGGCTAATGGTTTACTAACCCCTAGCCTCTCTTCATCTTTTTGACTGTGTTCTAGAGCTAGAAACTTGAACCAGGCTGCTGCAAGAACTCAATCTCTTCTGGTGTTGATACTCTATCTAATACTTCATTACGATGGGGATAGCGACCAAAACGCTCAATGATAACCTTGTGCTTAAACTCAAAATCAAGATTATTTTCTAAGCCAGTTTGAGAAAAAAGTTCAACCGCCTGATCATGAATTAACAGTGACTCACTGTGCATGTAAGGCATGTATAGAAAGCTTTTCTGCTGCTGGTTAAGCTGATGGTCAAAACCACCTGCGACCGCTTCTTGAGCTAATGCTAACGCCATAGGATCAGCCGAAAATGCGGCAGGGCTGTTTCTGCCAATGTTTCTTGAAAACTGGTCCAGTACAATAATCTCAGCTAAGCGCCCTTGTGCCGTTTGGCGCCATTCAAACAGCTCCCCCTGAGTTGCAGCTTGGTGTAAATCCGAGAATCGCTCTTTAATCAAAGCATCGATGTGTTCACCACCAGTAAACCAATCCTTTGGTGTTAGCTCATCAAACCAAAAGCCCAGAACGTCTTGATAACTGATAGTCATATTTATTCCTTTAAATAAAAAAGCCGAGTAACTCCTTCTCATTACTCGGCTTTGTATTCGATTACTTAAACCCTTTAACCTTCTTAATGAGGTCGTAAGCATTCTGAATTTCTTGTGATTTCTCTTTCGCAACGTTCATCATTTCTGGCGGTAGACCTTTGGCCATCAATTTATCTGGGTGGTGCTCATTCATCAGCTTACGGTAGGCCTTTTTAACTTCCTTACCATCCGCACTTTCACTTACACCTAGAACCTTAAATGCATCGCCCAGTTGGTTTTGTTGTGATGCTTGTTGCCAACCTGACGATTGCCCTTGATGATGACCGCCGCCGAAGCTTCCGCCCTGCTGTTGAAAACGGAATGCCGCCTCTTGCATCTGTAAACGGCGCTCAAGTTGCTCTGCAGAAAAGCCAAGACCTTGAGCAATCTTATGAAGAACCTGACGTTCACTTGGGAGCAAGCTTCCATCAGCAAATGCTGCTGATACTTGAAGCTCTAAAAAAAACTGAAGGAGGTCAAAACGTCCACCCGATGAGATTTTTACACGCTCAAGGACGTCACTAAGCGGAAAGTCGCTCTCTTTTCCTTCGCGGAATGCACCTTGCGCCGCTCTGCGTTGTTCACCATGAAGATTCATACGCTCCATCATAGTAGAAGCCAGTTGAATCTCTTCGCGAGTTACTTGGCCTTTCGCTTTAGCAACATGTCCCATAACCGCAAATGCAGATTTGAAAAACTCGTTTTGTCTTTCAGCTTGATTTGGGCCACGCCCAAAACCATAGGTGTTGAACCCAGATTGGTTCAATCGGCGAGCTTTATCGAATTGGTGTCCTAAAAATAGACCAAAAACTAAACCAAGTGGCCCTCCAAATAGAAAGCCAAAGAAAGCGCCCAAAATTTTGCCAAATATTTGCATTATGTGTTCTCTATCTATGAATTTTATCTGAGTAATGCTGTCTGATGATGCTGAATGCTAATATTTCCTTTATCATAAGGAAAATGCTTTATTAATTGGATTGATACTAGATCAACCCTTCATCTAGTGACACAGGATAGTTCAACTTCATGCAATCTTTTTCCCGCACCTTGTTAGCCGCGTCTATAAGTACGGCGTTATACGTGTCGACAACTCAAGCTGAAACAATAACCGATAGTAGTGTGCAGGAAATGCCCTCTATAGATCAATGCTTGATCGAGCCCGCTGCAGAAAACGAGACTCAACTACCCGCTCATGTTGAGTCAGATCGCTTAGAGGCTATCAATGGTGACAAGGCAATATATTCAGGTGACGTAAGAGTTACGCAAGGAAACAAGACCATCCTTGCTGATAATGTAACCCTTCACCAACAAGAAAACATCGTTGTAGCTGAAGGCAACGTAAACTTTAGTGATGGTCAAATTAAATCAATATCAGACAGAGCAACTAATAATCTGACTACTGATGAAATGACGCTAGAAAACACCGACTACGAATTTCTTTGTGAACCAGGCCGTGGCGATGCCGTTTATATCGCAAAAACAGGTAAAGCGGTTTATGAGATCGAAGATGGCTCGATCACCTCTTGTCCTATCGGTGATAACGCTTGGCGGCTGAGAGCATCAAGCATCGATGTCGATCAAGACGAAGAACAAGCCACTTTTTATAACCCACGTTTTGAAATTCAAAGTGTCCCTGTCTTTTACCTACCATACCTGACTGTTCCTATTGGTGACACACGTAAGACAGGTTTCCTATACCCAACCGTGTCATACGGTTCAAGTGACGGTTTTGAAGCTGAGATCCCGGTGTATTGGAACTTGGCCCCAAACTACGACTTGGAAACAACGTTTAAGTACATGCAAGAGCGTGGAACGCAACTGAACAGTAAATTCCGTTACTTGAGCGATTTCGGCTCCGGTAGCATTAAGTCTGAATACCTACCAGATGATAAAAAATTCAAAGAGAAAGGCGACCGCTGGGGCGCTCAATTAGAGCACACTGGGATTTTCCAAGAGTCGTGGTTGTTTGAAGTTGATTACTCCAAAGTCAGTGACATTGATTACTTTACTGACGTTAGCTCAAGTAGTATAGGTAACCGTGAAGATGGCCAATTACTTCAAGAAGGTAAAGCAACCTACCGTTCTCACAACTGGGATGCATCTGTACTTGTCCGAGACTTTCAAGTCTTAACAACCAGTAATAACCTCCCTTATCGTCTAATGCCGCAGCTAGAATACAACTACTACGCGCCTGAGGTTATGGAATATCTAGATTTCGACATGATCAGTCATGTTTCGATATTTGATACCGACGCAAAAGGCAAACCATCAGCGAACCGTATCCACGTGGAACCAGGTATCACTATACCTGTTGGAAATACTTGGGGTACATGGACGACAGAAGCGAGATTACTTGGCACTTATTACCAACAAGACCTTGATGGTGTTGATACTGGTGCAGGTTCTGACTATGAAGGCTTAGAAGAGTCGGTAAGTCGAGTCATCCCTGAGTTTCGAAGCCATGCCGGTATCGTTCTTGAGCGTGATACCACTATCGTTGGCAACTACACTCAGACACTCGAACCACAGGTTCAGTATTTGTATGTACCAGAGCAAGACCAAAGTGATATTGGCCTTTACGACACTACGCTGTTACAAACTGATTATTACGGCTTATTTAGAAGTCGTAAATACAGTGGTGTAGACCGCATTGCTTCGGCAAACCAAATCAGCTACGGCGCCTCGTCTCGTTTCTTTGATGATGAGTACCGAGAACGCCTCAATATCTCTTTCGGTCAAATTTTTTATATCGACAAAGATACAAAACAGACTTTAGACAACGACGACTCAGACAAAAAAACTAACTATTCGTCTTGGGCTATTGAAATGGATTTCAACTATGATGACTACCTGTTCTACCATGGTGGCGTACAGTACGACATTGATAGCACAGCGATGCAACTTGCAAACAGCACATTAGAATATCGCTTCGCAGGCGGTTACATACAAACCAACTACCGCTATGTAACAGAAGAGTACATAAATGAAACGGTAGATTTTGACGTATCATCCATAACAAGAGACGGTATTTCACAAGCGGGGTTACTTGGTGCCTACCAAATTTCACCGAAATGGAGCACAAGTGCTCAATATTTCTACGACTTAACCACACAAGAAGATCTAGAGTGGTTAGCTCGTTTAAACTACAGATCGGATTGTTGGTACATCGGCTTTACCTATAGTAACCGTTTGACAAATAATATTAGTAACCCAAATACCACACCTGAATACGAAAACAACTTCAGTGTGAACTTCGGTATTATTGGCTTTGGTACCAATATCGGCTCTGATTCTGGCGCTATTGGGGAAAGCAGTTCCGATAACTCTCTGAGCTACGGTCGCCCATTCTTCTTAAATAACTAATTTTCTTTATTGATAACACATCAGTAAATTTAAAGGATTACACATGACATTGTGGAAACGCACATTAATCGCTATCGCAGCAGCTTGCACCGTATCAACAAGCTTTGCTGATCCAGTTGAGCTCGATAGCGTAAGAGTGATCGTCAACGAGGGCGTGATCTTACAGAGCGATATCGATACGTCGATGAAAACTCTACGAGCAAACGCAAAGAAAAGCGGTCAGACATTGCCATCTCAAGACGTGCTTGATGAGCAAGTACTTGAAAAGCTGATTATCGATACAATCCAAACTCAAGAAGCAGAGCGTATCGGTGTTCGTATTGATGATGCTCGACTTGATCAAGCGATTGAAGGCATCGCCAAAGACAACAACCAAACCGTAGAACAGCTCACCGCATCAGTTGCAGAAGAAGGCCTAAGCTACAACGCGTTTCGCGAGCAGGTAAGAAAAGAGATCGCGGCAAGTGAAGCTCGTAATGCTCTTGTTCGTCGCCGTATCAACATTCTTCCAGCAGAAGTAGACAACCTAGCGGATATCCTTGCTCAAGAGACTAATGCGACGGTGCAATACAAAATCGGTCACATTCAACTTCGTTTCAACGATGACCAAACTAAAGAAGAGCTAGAAGCTCAAGCCAAAGAACTTGTTGAAGAGCTTAACTCAGGCAAAGACTTCAGCACTATGGCTTATACTTACTCTAAAGGCCCTAAAGCATTACAAGGTGGCGATTGGGGTTGGATGCGCAAAGAAGAGATGCCAACCATCTTCGCAGACCAAATCAAAATGCAAAATAAAGGCAGCATCATTGGTCCTTTCCGCAGCGGAGTCGGCTTCCACATTCTAAAAATTGAAGATGTGAAAGGCTTAGAGACAGTAGCAGTTACTGAAGTGAATGCTCGCCATATCCTGATTAAACCAACCGTAATCTTAAGCGATGACGGTGCTAAAGAGCAGCTTGAAGAGATCACTCGTCGTGTAAATGCAGGCGAAGCAAGCTTTGGAGATATGGCTCAGCAATACAGCCAAGACCCGGGCTCAGCGGTTCAAGATGGCGAACTAGGCTACCAAACACCGGATTTGTATGTTCCTGAATTCAAACACCAAGTAGAAACACTACCGGAAGGTAAAATTAGTGCACCATTTAAAACCGTTCATGGCTGGCACATTGTCGAAGTACTGGACCGTCGCGAAGTCGATCGCACTGATTCAGCGTTGAAAAACAAAGCTTACCAAATTTTATTTAACCGTAAGTTCAACGAAGAAGCTGGGGCTTGGCTGCAAGAAGTACGAGCAAGTGCCTTTGTTGAAATGGTTGAGGACGACCAAGATGACAACTAAACGTATTGTCATTACCGCGGGTGAACCCGCAGGGATAGGACCAGACTTAACTCTGGCGCTATCTCAAGAAAGCTGGCCTCACCAACTTGTGGTTTGTGCAGATAAAAACCTACTCGCGGAACGTGCTGAACTGCTGGGTATTGAAGTTGAACTGTTAGATTACGACGCTGCAGCATCAAAGCAGCCGCAACGCTCTGGCACACTGGTTGTGAAACACATTCCACTAGCTGAAAGCGCGGTT
This sequence comes from Vibrionales bacterium SWAT-3, assembly GCA_000169995.1. GTDB lineage: Bacteria > Pseudomonadota > Gammaproteobacteria > Enterobacterales > Vibrionaceae > Vibrio. The sequence goes on from AAZW01000019.1 coordinate 73,963, forward strand.
GCAGGCCAACTTAACGAAGCCAATGGTCATTACGTATTAAATACTTTAGAAACCGCAGCAATTGGCTGTATGAATGATGAATTTGATGCTATTGTCACCGGCCCTGTTCACAAGGGTGTAATTAACCGAGCTGGCGTCGCTTTTAGCGGCCATACCGAGTTCTTTGCAGAGAAGTCCAACACGCCACTTGTGGTAATGATGTTGGCAACAGAAGGGCTGCGTGTTGCATTAGTAACAACACATATCCCACTAGCTGATGTATCTCAAGCAGTGACTGAAGACAGATTAGAGCAAATCATTGCGATTCTGAATAAAGATTTGGTCGAAAAATTTGCGATTGAGAAGCCAACTATCTACGTATGTGGTTTGAACCCACATGCCGGTGAAGATGGTTGTTTAGGGCGTGAAGAGATCGAAACTATCACCCCGACGCTAGAAAAAATTCGTCAAAAAGATGGGATTAATTTGGTTGGCCCTTTGCCAGCAGATACCATCTTTAATCAAAAATATTTGCAAGATGCAGATGCTGTTTTAGGTATGTATCACGACCAAGTACTCCCGGTATTGAAATACAAAGGGTTTGGTCGCTCAGTGAACATCACGCTTGGCTTACCGTTTATTCGCACATCAGTCGACCACGGTACCGCCTTAGACTTGGCCGGGAAAGGCCAAGCCGATACAGGGAGCTTTAGAACAGCGCTCACGCACGCCATTGAATTAGTAGAGAAAAAGCAATGAGAAATGATGTCCACTTAGGACACAAAGCGCGTAAACGTTTTGGTCAAAACTTCCTTAACGATCCATACATTATTGATGGCATCGTATCGAGCATTAACCCACTACCAGGTCAAAACCTAGTAGAAATCGGTCCAGGCCTTGGCGCAATTACTGAGCCGGTAGGTAAGCTTGTCGATAAATTTACTGTTATCGAATTGGATAGAGACCTTGCAGAACGTCTTCGTAACCACCCGGACCTCGCTGATAAGCTGACGATCCACGAAGGTGATGCGATGAAGTTCGACTTCGAGCAACTTGTTAAACCAAACAACAAGCTTCGTATCTTTGGTAACTTGCCATACAACATCTCGACACCGCTGATGTTCCACCTTTTTGAATTCCATAAAGACATCCAAGACATGCACTTTATGCTACAAAAAGAAGTAGTGAACCGCTTAGCTGCAGGCCCTGGTAGCAAAGCATACGGTCGTCTGACGGTAATGGCTCAATATTACTGTAAAGTCACACCAGTACTAGAAGTACCGCCTACGGCTTTCGTTCCGCCACCGAAGGTAGACTCTGCAGTTGTGCGTCTTCAGCCATACGAAGTGCTGCCTTACCCGGCTAAAGACCTAAAATGGCTAGATCGTGTATGTCGTGAAGGCTTTAACCAACGTCGTAAGACAGTTCGTAACTGCTACAAGAGTTTGATTGATAAGGACGTACTAGAAGAGCTTGGCATTAACCCAAGCATGCGCCCTGAGAACCTAACGCTCCAACAGTTTGTCGATATGGCGAACTGGTTGCACGACAACCACAACGCTGACAAATAAAATAAAAAGGCTCCTACACTTCGGTTAGGAGCCTTTTTTATGTAATACTTTAATTACATTAAGTATATCAACAACAAAAGGTGCGAATATGGATATATCTACGCCTTGTATCAAATGCCAGGTTCACTCTAAGTACATAGAAGAGCAGTCTGAACCTACGAAGAATCGTTACGTCTTCGCCTACATCATTACTATCAAAAACCTGAGTAAAAGTACGGTTCAACTCATGTCACGTCGTTGGTTAATTACCGACTCTAACGGTAAACAATTGACGATAGAAGGCGATGGTGTAGTTGGTCAGCAGCCGATTATCGAGTCCAATGACGAATACACTTACACCAGTGGTACTGTTATCGAAACACCCGTGGGTGTCATGCAAGGTCACTATGTCATGACCGATCATAAGGGCGTCGACTTTATTGCCGAAGTCGACCCATTCAGACTCGCCATTCCTAATATTCTTAACTAACTTTGCAGCTACAGGAAAATACTGTGTCGAATTATATTGTCGGAGACATCCAAGGATGCTTCGACGAACTTCAATTACTGCTTGAAACCATCAACTTTGATAAGCACCAAGATACTCTATGGGTCGCTGGTGACTTAGTTGCTCGAGGCCCTAAGTCTCTAGAAACACTGCGCTTTATTCGCCGTTTAGGCGATTCGGCAAAGGTGGTATTGGGCAATCACGATCTACACCTGCTCGCAGTTTCGCTTGGTCTTTTTCCAGCAAAACCAAAAGACAAGACTCAAGCGATCCTCGACGCGGAAGACCGCGAGCCGTTACTCGAGTGGTTGAGGCAGCAGCCGTTAATTCAAGAGCACCCTGAATTCGTGATGTCTCATGCAGGTATTTCACCACAATGGGACCTTGAACGAGCACGTATAGAAAACCAAGAAATCGTCGCCCTATTACGATCGGAAAAATGGCAGTGGCTCATTGAGAATATGTATAGCAATACGCCAGACCTATGGGACGCAGATTTGCAAGATATTGAACGTTATCGCTATGCGATCAATAGCCTTACTAGAATGCGATTCTGCTTTACCGATGCTCGGCTCGATATGGCATGTAAGCTACCACCAAGCGAAATCACCAATGAACCATTAGTACCATGGTTTGACTTACCACAGCGCATCAAGCTAGATAAAACGGTTGTTTTTGGACACTGGGCTGCACTCGAAGGCTATCAAGGTAAAGATGTAATAGGACTAGATACTGGGTGTGTTTGGGGAGGAGAGCTGACGGCACTTCGCTGGGAAGACAAACAGTTTTTTACTCAAAAAGCGCTATAAAAAAGAGATACGAGAAGCTTGCGCTACCTTGGTACAGTAACGCAAGCGTTTTTCTGAGACTAGCTATTGATAACCACGGTTAACGTTCGAGGATCACAAACTCCATATTGTGTTTGTTTTTCTCATCCGCTTGATACGTATCGTTAAAGCTCTGCTTCCAACCTTCTCCCCAATCTGGGAATTGAGTATCACCATCAACGTCAAAATCGATATAAGTCAGGTATAGCTTGTCAGCTTTAGGTAGGCAGGTTTCATAGATTGAACCACCACCGATGATCATCACCTCTTCAACATCACTGACTAACTCCAGAGCTTTTTCAATTGAGGTAACCGTTGTCACACCTTCAATTTCCAAGCTCGCATCACGGCTAATCACAATGTTTAATCGACCAGGTAAAGGACGTCCAATCGAATCATAGGTTTTACGGCCCATGACTACAGGTTTACCCATCGTTGAGCGCTTGAACCATGCGAAGTCCGCAGGCAAGTGCCAAGGCATCTGATTATCTTTACCTATTACACGGTTATTGGCCATTGCTGCAATCATACTGATGATCATAAATCGAAAGTCCTGTCCTTAACTGAAAGAATTGATGCTAGACGATAGGTCTGCGTCGGTAGAATAACAGCCCAGGTACAGCTAAGCCAACCGCTAGCCCAGCGATAATGAACATCGATTTCAAAAAATTCTCCATTAACATCGCTAGTAGTTCGGGGCTATACCCTGCCCTATTAATCTCAACCATGGCAATCATTGCTTTAAAGGCAAAGACACCCGGAACCATGGGAATCAAAGCCGCAACTGTAAATACCTTAGGGTGCGCCAACAGTTTATGCGACCAATGCACACCAATCATGCCAACCACAGTCGCAGCGAAGAAGGTGGCCCATTCAATTGGGATCCCAAAGTGCATCATCAAATAACGGCTACCATGACCGATAGAGCCGCCAAGTGCACAATAAATTAAAGCGCGTTGCGGAACGTTAAACACCAATGCGAATCCGACAGCCGGAATCGCTGCGAAAAACATATCGTTGAGTAAGCCTAAAAACAGTTCGAAGATACTCATTAACTCGCCCACCCCCAAACTCCAGACAGACTCATTGCAGCAACAATGCCTAAGCTAGTCGCCAAAGTAAGCAAGCTTGCCATGGTAAAGCGAGCCAACCCCATATTGATGTGCCCTTTGAGCATGTCTGCAACGGAATTAATCAGTGGGAAACCCGGTACGAGCATCAATACTGATGAAGCCATTACGATGGTTGGTTGGCCACCAATATTGTAAAGGACGGCTTGAGCAGAGATAGTCGTGGTGACAAAAGCTGTGATTGCAAAGTTTAACAGTGGGTTAAAGTGGCGATGACCAATTTCCTGCCTGACGATCATGCCACAAGCAGACGCAATAAAGGTCATCATGAAAACCTGCCAATCTCCGCCAGCAAGACGACTAAAAGAAGCGCAAGATAGGCCAATCATTACGACCACTAACCAGCGGTTGTAGCGCTCAGGGCTGATATTTTGGATCTTTTTATATGCCAGTCCATAATCGAGGATCCCTTTCTCCATCATGATACACACTCGCTGAATGTCGGTGATCACTTGCATGTTGATACCACGATCTGCGCAGCTTCGCGTAGTCGTAATACAGTGATCATTCATTACTGTCGTCACAACAAGCGCATTAGCAGACAGCGCAACCTCGACCTCATCAACTCCACAAGCAATACCAATACGGCGCATGATGTCGCCAACTAATGTGCTTTCCGCGCCGTGCGCTAATAGCATTTGCCCTGACTGAGCAACGAGCCTTGAGATCGCTCTTTGTTTTGATGCCATGATTTCCTTCCCATTGGCGTTAATACTTAAGAGGTAAATTTTGCCTTAACAATAAAACTCTGTTCATGATTTAGATACAAAAAAACCGCAATATTAATTGCGGTTTTTATCTAATTGGCTCAATTAGTCACGAACGTAGATAACATGACCGTCATCTTCTTCGTCATCCCAATCATCCCAGTCGTCATCATCTTCGGTAACGACATTTTTGCCGCTCATCGCATCTTTATGGTAGTCATCCCACATAAAGTCGACTTTTTCTTCTTCTGCAACTTCTTCTACTTCACGTGGTAAGTTCTCCATGAACTCACCAAGCTTGAAGCAAAGATCTTTAGTGCCCATCTTGTTCACTGCAGAGATCTTGAAGTACTCGTCTTCCCAGCCTAAAGCATCGATGATTTCTTGAATCTTTTCGTCAGCTTCTTCTTCCGGCATTAGGTCAACTTTATTGAACACCAACCAACGAGGTTTTTGTGCCACTTTTTCACTGTACTGCTCAAGCTCATCAATGATCGTTAGTGCATTCTGAATAGGATCAGAGCCGTCGATCGGCATGATATCGATCATGTGTAGAAGCACACGACAACGCTCAAGGTGCTTCAAGAAGCGGATACCAAGGCCAGCGCCGTCAGCCGCACCTTCGATCAGACCAGGGATATCAGCAACAACAAAGCTCTTCTCAGGAACCACACTCACAACACCCAAGCTTGGGATTAAGGTTGTGAACGGGTAATCAGCTACTTTTGGCTTCGCAGCAGAAACAGAGCGGATAAAGGTCGACTTACCTGCATTTGGTAGGCCAAGCATACCAACGTCAGCTAATAGAAGAAGCTCTAAACGCAGTTCACGAACTTCACCTTTAGTACCCATTGTCTTTTGACGAGGAGCGCGGTTAACAGACGATTTGAAACGCGTGTTACCAAGACCGTGCCAGCCGCCTTTACCAACCATCACCTTCTTTCCGTGCTCAGCAACTTCGGCAACGATTTCATTAGTATGGATATCAACAGCGCGAGTACCTACAGGCACTTTCAACGTGATGTCTTTACCACGTTTACCAGTACAGTTACCGCCGCGACCGTTCTCACCACGCTCTGCGTTGTAAAAGCGTTGGAAACGGTAATCGATCAATGTGTTTAGGTTTTCATCGGCTTGGATGTAAACATCACCACCATCACCGCCATCACCACCGTCAGGACCGCCTTTAGCGACGAATTTCTCGCGCCAAAAGCTCACTGTACCATTACCGCCATCACCGGCTTCTATTTTTACTACCGCTTCATCAACGAATTTCATTTTTTAACTCCGCACTTACGTTGCGTTACCACTCATCAAGGAGTGATATAAATTCTAGCAGATCCGAGTTTAGATCGATCACCTAAGATCTAGGCCGACCTGCAACCAAGGAACAAATAAGGAGAGGTTCTTTGCTTGAAACTTGTTAAAGCTTAAACAAGAGCGTCTACTTTTTTATTCTCGTTATAAATAAAAAACCCTGCCGAATCGGCAGGGCTTTTGAATTCAGCTTTAAAGCTATAAATATAATCTAATTAAAGATTAAATTACTCAGCTTCGATGCTTACGAACTTACGGTTTTTAGGACCTTTAACAGCAAATTTCACTTTACCTTCAGTAAGAGCGAAAAGAGTGTGGTCTTTACCGATGCCAACGTTTGTGCCAGCGTGGAACTTAGTACCACGTTGACGTACGATGATGTTACCTGCAAGAACAGACTCGCCACCGAAACGCTTAACACCAAGACGTTTGCTTTCTGAATCGCGGCCGTTATTAGTAGAACCGCCAGCTTTTTTATGTGCCATTGTTAAACTCTCCTAATACTTAAGCGTTAATGCCAGTGATTTTCACTTCTGTGAACCACTGACGGTGACCAGCTTGCTTACGAGAGTGCTT
>AAZW01000018.1 GCA_000169995.1 Vibrionales bacterium SWAT-3
GATACCTCCATTTACCTCAATAACCCAAACATCATCGGCTTGAACATTTACCGAACTGAACAACAGAAGAAATGCGAACAGGTACTTTAAAATAAAAGTCATGTCTCTCTCCTTACAACTGAGATGCTAGATAGACGTTTTATTTAAAGCGCAGAGGTAACATCTTGGTAATAAATCGATACCTTAAGCATAGTTCAGGCTAAATTTCATACAACACTTCCATTTAGAATCACTAAGAGCATAGCGAGCAAAAAAAGCGCACAAATGAAAACCAAATGTTAATAATGCAACCTAAATACTTAAGGATAAAAAAACATTCATAAAACACAACACCTGCTCACATTTATAAACTTGGCAAATATCAGAACAAGAAAAAACAAAAGCAATCGTTTGCTCTGGTATAAAAAAACACCAAACAACGGTAGGCCTACAATTTTTGGCGTAGTTTCATCTCAGCTCATATTGATAAATGTAAAGGATACGTGTAAAACTCTTCGCGAAATATTTATCCAATGGTACATCGTACATTGGTGAGTAGTTCTGGGAATTTTATATTTAGTAGCACAGAGGTTATGGAAGTGTTAAAAGAAAAGAGTTTACTAAGCAACATTGGCGTTCAAGTCGTTATTGCAATGTTCATCGGTACCCTAGTTGGTGCGATGATGGGTGACAGCGCAACAATGTTCGCTCCACTGGGTGCTATCTTCATCAACTTGATCAAGATGCTGGTTATCCCTCTCGTTGCGGTTGCCCTAATTTCAGGTGCAGCAGGTCTAGGTAATAGCTCATCTGCTGGTAAGGTTGGTATCACAACCCTTGGTTACTTCGCACTAACGTCTGCACTTGCTGTAGCGCTAGCGCTTGTAATGGGTGAAGTATTCGAACCAGGTCGTGGTATCGATGTTTCTGGCGTAGAAGGCATGTTCTCTTCTGAGTACGCTGCGAAAGGCGAACTGCCAACATTCTGGGCAACTATCACCGGCATGATCCCTACCAACGTTTTCCAATCATTGAACGAAGCAAACATTCTGCAAATCCTAGTTTTCTGCTTGTTCTTTGGTATTGCGCTTTCTAAGCAAGCGAAAGAAAAACGTGACCCTATCATCAATGGCGTAAATGCGATTGTTGACGCGATGGTTTGGATGATCAACAAGGTAATGATCATCGCTCCACTTGGTGTATTTGGTCTGATGGCTGAAGCAGTAGGTACATTCGGTTTTGGCGCACTAATGGTTGTGTTCAAACTGTTTGTTGTTTACATCGCCGCTATCCTGATCTTCGGCTTTGTTGCTTACCCGCTAATGATTCAAATCTTCACTAAGACTTCAGCTAAGAAATTCCTAGTTGCAATGAAGAAGCCTCAAGCGGTTGCTCTTTCAACAGCATCTTCAATGGCTACACTGCCTGTAACTATGGACACTGTAGAAAACGAGCTAGGTGTGCGTAACTCTACAGCTTCGTTCGTTCTGCCTTTAGGTGCAACGATCAACATGTCTGGTAACGCGATTTACTACGGCCTAGTGGCTATCTTCTTCGCACAGCTGTTCAACATCGACCTATCTATGGGTGCTTACGTTGCAATCATCGTAACATCAACACTAGGCGCAGTTGGTCAAGCAGGTGTTCCTGGTCCTTCTTTCCTAGTTGTTGCCGTTCTTCTGGCGGCTGGTATCCCTATCGAAGGTCTACCTCTGTTGTTCGCTCTAGACCGTATCTTCGACATGATTCGTACAGCACTGAACATCACTGGTGATGCAGCATGTGCAGTTATCGTTGACTCTCTAATTGAAGACGAAGCGAAAGAAGCTGAGTTACAAAAACAGCAAGCATAAATTTCGATTACATCGGAAAACAAAAAGCCACTCTATGAAGTGACCCCGTAAAGTTGGACATTTCTGTTAAGCGGCTTTCAAGGCCTGAGTTCGATATTCTATCGGAGTCAGGCCTTTTAGTTTCACTTTTATACGTTTGGTATTGTAGTACTCGATATACTCTTTGATTTGCGCTATCAGAGCATCTGCATCTTCAAAGCTTTGGTTGTGATACATCTCTGTTTTGAGTAAAGCAAAAAAATTTTCAGCAACAGCATTATCCAAGCAGTTACCTTTTCTCGACATGCTTTGCGTTAACCCACTCTCCGCTACCTTTTTCTGATACTGTCGATGACGATATTGCCAACCTTGGTCGCTATGTATAATTGGCTTTGAGTTGGGTTTAAGCGTTGATATAGCCTCCGTTAGCATATCCGTGACAAGCGGCAAGCAGGCATTCTTGGCCACTCTATAAGCAACCACCTCCTGAGTAAACAAGTCGACAACGGGAGATAAGTATACTTTCTGCTCTTTGACTTTAAACTCCGTGACATCAGTTACCCATTTTTCATCGGGTTGAGTCGCACTAAAATCTCTTTCAAGCACGTTAGGAGCAGCTGTTCCAGACTCTCCTCGGTATGAACGATACTTTTTAATCCTGACCGTCGATTTAAGGTTGAGCTGGGCCATAAGCCTTTGAACCGTTTTGTGATTAAGCACGAACCCCCGATTTTTTAGTTCCAAGTGAATACGGCGGTAGCCATATCGTCCCTTATGTTCATGATAAATTGACTTTATCAACCGCAGCTCACGTTCGTAGCTATTTGGGCGCTTGCTCGTTTGAGCCTGATAATAAAAGACACTTTTTGCCAGCTGTAGAGTGTGCAGTAAGTGCTTTAACGGGTACTTGCCTTTAGAGTTAGAGCTATGACCGCTTTTTCTTTGTTCGACGGTTTTTTTCCTGCTCCAACTCTTCCAACTTTTTTAGAACGGCATTCTCGGTTCGCAAGTAGAGCAACTCCTCTTTTAGCTCCTCAAGCGTCATTTCATCATCAGGCTTAGTGGTACGTTGAGGGTGCTGTTTCATTGGAGGTCTTCCTTTCTGGCGCATTTTGAGCCCTTTGATACCGAGCTCATTAAATCTTTTGAGCCAGACAGAGAGTATCCCAGGGGATGAGAGGTTTAATATTGCGCTAGTGTGCGTGAGAGACCAATCATTCGTCCACATTAAATTCAATGCTTTTCGTTTTTCCTGAGCAGTAGCAGCATGCTTAGTTGGTAAAAATGAGTTAGCACCATGGATGGCAAAGACTTGAGCCCAATACCGTATCTGTCTTGAAGAAATTGAATATTGTTTTGCTAAGTAGAGAGATGATGTGCCATCTAAGTATTGCTTAGCAATGATACATTTTAGCTCTCGGTTATATTTGGACATAAAAAGACCCCCAATAATTGGTGTCCAACTATTGGGGGTCAGTTCACTATGAGTGGCTTTTTTACGCTTTAAGATAAGGTTATTGCTGAACTAAATTCGTAGGCTTCAGTCTTTTTGATGCTCTACACACCACTCAGTATGCGTAGCTATTTTCTTTCTTGAACAAGCTCGCGATAACTTCTTGATAGTGCATCAAGTTAAATGTCGAACTCTCAGAGTTGTACTTTTGCTGCCTTGTTTCTAAATAAGGCTGAGAAACCAGTGAACTTACCAGCATCTGATAATAGTGAAAGTTGGATTCGTTACAGCCATCAACTAAATAAAGGAGATTTTCAAGAGTTTTGTGATAGATGAAACCGAACTTAGATTCTTTTAACCTTTGTACATTGTCGTGATTAAAAGAGTTACCACCAAGGGTGAATAATAAAAATATATTTGGCGCACTTTCCCAAAATTCAATAAGCTCTGAGATTAACTCTTGTAGCTGTACCCCTTCCACTCTTTGATATTTTGAAAACTGTTCCTTAAATCGATTTGTATGCTCTTCAATGAGCTGGTCAAAAAGCTGTTCTTTATTGTTGAAGTAATAAAGAATTAAAGCAGGACTTACCCCTGCAGATTTGGCAATAGAGCGAATTGATACTTTATTATAAGGCTGAGAAATAAATAACTTTTCTGCTGCACTTAATATTTCTTCTCTTTTTTCTTTTGGCATCAGATTGTATCCCACCCGCTTGTTTACATTTACCACACATTTTATAACTCTAAGAAACAATCTCAATATGAAAAAAACACATTAAATACACCGTTAGATAATCAAAACTTAGAAACCTAAATTTAATGTGTATTTTAGATAATGTAATTAAAATCAAACTGAATAATTGCTCTAAGAAACAATAACATATAGCTAAGCAATATCATGTAAGGGTTAAGTAAGGCTAGCTATCTTAAATGTAAGGACGATCAGCTTAAACGTAAGCCAATGTAAGAGTGGCGCTCATATTGAGCGCCACATATAAAATTAAAGTTTTAAAATCACTTTAACTGAACTATCAACTAAAGATTCATCGATATAAGCAATTGTATTTGTCGAGCTAGCAACCATGTCTTTTGCTAGGCTCTCCTGACCAACAGCCTTAGGTGGTTGACCTTTACCCGTGAATACACGTTTTGCCCAGTATGCTTGCAACTGTGCTTCGGTTTTTTGGGTGATAGCTTGGTGAAATTCACCTTTCTTTGGGTGTCCGTCTTCCAAATCAACCGCTTCGATTTGTAGTGACTTCGCTTTTCCTAAGTACAACTTCTTAACCGTTGAAGCATCAAGCTCAGACATAGCTGGGTTACCAACTACAACTAGGCCAGCGAATGCGTTCATGCTGCTAAGAAGAGCAGCGGCTACTAATGTTTTTTTCAACATGATTCTCTTCCTTAAAATACCGCATCAACTTTTACGGTGTACAAAATGTTATCGTCGTTCTTATATTCCGACGCTACACCACCATTCGTTGAACCAAAGCCAGTTAGGTAACTAATATCACCTTTTAGCGCAATATTCGGTAGGAAGTCCCAACGAGCACCAATGCTGTATGTTGTGCGCTGTGTGTTTAGCTTATCAGCCAATGCTTTTGCTGAACCGTATGCGTATTTCGCAGACGCACTGGTTGGATTTTGAAGTACATTTGCAAGCTGACGGTTTGCTTCTGCATTTCGCTCGTCATCGTCCTGCGTTTCCATGTGTGACACGGTAATGTAAGGCGTTACTTCATCTAGACGGTATGCTGCTGTTAGGTATGCTGCATCCACATCGTAGTAGAACCCTTCAACGGTTGTGCGTGTCACTTCTGAAACCAGCATTAGGTTGCCGTTTTCATATCGACCACCAACACCGTAAAACTTCGCTTTCTCGTCATCAAACGTTGAATTCAATACAGGCTTGCTGTTTACATTCCAGTTAGTTGAAGAGCTGATCACAGACTGTGCGTAAACAGCACGTAGTGTCCAAGTATCATCAGTCCAGTTAACTACACCACCAGCAATGTCATCAAACTGTGTATCAGCGTTGTAGCTATGCTTTGATGCCGACAGCTTCTGTGAACCGGCAAAGCCTTGGAATGAAAGAGTGCTGTCATCTAGCTCCACATCATAAATGAAGTCACCACCCGTTAGAGAGGTAAGCACGACTGAACCGTACACTTCATTAGGTACTCGTACACCAACTTGTGCGTAACCCACTTCTAGGTAATCAGAGTACATGAACAGTGGTAAACGTAATTTACCACCACGTACCGTTAAGTTCGGCGTTACTTTGTGGCTTAAGAATGCCCACTCAATATCTGGAGACCAGTTCTCTTTTTTATTACCACGAGCAACCATCTGAACAACGGCTGAAGTTGATTCATTAACTTCGAACTCACCTTGTAAACCAAACAAAGAACCTTCATCAAAACGTACTTTATTCTCCGACTTCATGAAGCCGTGGTTTTGATTACCTAGTTGCATGTTCAAAGATGCAAAACCATTGAAACTAAATTTATCAGCAATTGAGTTTTGCTCTTTCGCTTCAAGGATAGCGACCTTTTTCTCTAGCTCAGCCAATTTTTGCTCATCTGAAGCATGTGCAGCAAAAGATGCCGCAAGCGCCACTGCTACAGGCAATAAGCGAAATGGGGAGTTAGTCATTATTGTTCTCCGTTATACTTTGAATTGTGATGTTGATTTACTCAGCTCTGTCACGATGCCACTCAACTGGTGACTCAGAGCTTCTAGTTGATCGGTAGACTGAGACACTTGGTGAGAGCACTGTCTAAAATCATCCATATGGGTATGAATTTGTTTTGAAGCGCGAGCTTGATGCTCTGTCGTACTCGCTATCTGACGGTTCAGCTCGGTAATTTCTTCGACCTGGCCGCTAATTTCTAATAGGTAATCACCGGCGTTTTGTGCATCCCCAACCGCTTGAGAAGAGCTGGCGAGACCTTGGTCCATTGCACCTACCGCCGCATTCGAACCCGACTTAAGCTCACCGAGTAAGGCATTTATCTCGGTTGCTGATTGTTGGGTGTTATTTGCGAGTACACGTACCTCATCAGAAACAACCGCAAAGCCGCGCCCATGCTCTCCTGCTCGAGCTGCTTCAATCGCCGCGTTTAGGGCCAATAGATTGGTTTGCTCGGCAACGCTTTGAATCGTGCTTAAAATTGAGCCAACGTTGCTCGCATTCTTGTCCAGTTCTTTCAATTTGGTTGCGGTATCACGAATATTGCTCGCTAGTTCTTCTATCTCTTGGCTTGTTTTAAGCACCACTTGGGTACCCGTTTGAGCACTGGTATTCGCCTTTTGAGCTTGGGAGTCTGCATGTGATGCAAAGCCAACGACTTGTTCAATAAGAGCAATGATATTGTTAACGGCGTCAGTCACTTCTTCGATGTGATCACGCTGGGTGCTGTTCAACGCTAGGGTTTGGTTGGACTCAGTACGGATTTTGTCACTTACAACCTCAAGTTCTTGCCCAATGCTTAACGTGCTTGCAATGATCCCTTGAAGCTTCTCAATGAACTGATTAACGCTTTGTACTAAGGTGGCTATTTCATCTTTGCCGGAATAATCGATGCGAACGGTTAAATCACCATCTCCCGTTGCGATCGCTTGCATCTTCTCTGTAACAAGCAGGATTGAACTGATAACAGATTTGAAAATCGCATAGCCCACGATAAAGACAGACAAGACAAAGAAAACGCCAAGCCAGATAGACTGCTGAGCAGCATCGTTTGCGGCATTCTCTGAGTGCAATATGGTGTTTACTACATTTTGACTCGCTGATGAGCGAAGCACTTCACTTGCCGCAAGTAACGAATCATATTCAGCAGTGAGCGCATTCGATCTTGCTGTAAGATTCTCGAAGGAGTCGTTCAAGTTAATAAAATCTAGACTTAACGCGTACGCGGAATCCGTGTACTTTTTTAGCGAGGTCGACAGTTTGTTGAATGCTTGCGCCTGTGAAGGTAAAACATTGGCCCCTTTACTGGCTTCAACTTGAAGTTCAGATGATATTTGGCGCGCAAAGTCGAGAGCCTGCTCATCTTCCATGATCACAGCGGCTTCGAACTGCTGTTGAACATTTGGCAACAGCGAGTGAATTTTAGTGGCGTGCTCTAATGCAGGGTAATAACTTATTTCTAACTGAGTTAGTCGTTGGCTATTATCGCGATGAATAAAAACATTGATGGTAATTATCGCCGCTAAACTGAGCGAGATAATAGATAAAAGAACGACGAATTGTACTTTTATATTGATATAACGAGACAGTAGCATAAGGTTCTATTGAATTAGCGCAAATTGATAATTATGTTACCGCCAGTTCACTTTTATCGGTGAACACATTCACTAAACAAATATCACTTTATGTTTAAATGGATCCCCTATTACCCCTAAGCCAGTAAATTGAACTCAGTTATTTTCTTTTCCCAGCTACTTTTCCACTCAGGCAGTTGATCAGCTGGCATCGGACGTGCAATAAAATACCCTTGAGCCAGTGTGTCTTTATTACTCATTGAACGTATATCTTTCCAAATTGATATATCTTCAATGCCCTCTGCTACAGTCGTTAAATCCAATAATTTAGCGAGGTAAAGTGAAGCTCTCACAATTGCTCGACTAGATCGGCTTTGCTGGATGTTTTTAACGAAGTCGATATCCAGTTTCAATGCAGAAAATGGCAGGTCCTCAAGTTGTTTCAGTGAGGAGTAACCCGTTCCGAAATCGTCAATCGCGAGCGGAATACCACGCATACATATTCTTGTAGTAGACGCTAAAGCCAACGCAACACTTTCAACTAGGTCGGACTCCGTTAACTCCAGTTTGATCTGCTCAACATCTAACCTACCGTTATCGATAAGCTTAAAGATATGATCGACAATTTCACCGTCAATCATATCTTTCGCTGTTAAGTTCAAAACAAACCTGCGGCTGCATAGGAAGCGTTGATCGTTAATCGCTTGCTCAAGTAACTGCTTCAATACATTCAGCATTAACCCTGAATCAATGAGACGTGTCAAAAAGAAAAATGGACTGAGAACACCATAATGGGGATGCTGCCAACGAATTAAAGATTCACTCTCCTTCCATTCTCCTGTGTGAATACAGACGATGGGTTGATAGTGCAAAACCATCTCATGGTTCTCGACAGCCTTGACGATGTCCTCATCAGTGATCACGATATCTCTATTTGAACTTGAAGCCGACTCTGGTTTTTTAGTATCCCTACTTACCAACTTTAGTAGCCGGGAACGATCAATCGGCTTTTCTAACACACCCAATAAATTGAGATTAAATGCCTTACACATTTTACTAGCGGCATCGAGCACAGTTTGGTTTTCAGCACTCGTTATGATGATATTGCCCTTGAAGTTCAAATTAGCTAACCGTTTTAGCAATTCGATCCCATCTATCATTGGCATATTGAGGTCACACAATATTAGGTCGACCGAAGACTGTTCAATGTGGTCTAACGCCTTACACCCACACTCGAAAGAATGAACCTTACCGACACTCAAGCTGTTCAATACCATGGTCATGACATTCAACTGAAAGGGGTGGTCTTCGATTACAACAATATTTTGATCCATAGTGTTCCCTCAGCCTATTGAGCATACGTGGAGTAGAAGCTTTGTAACTTCTGCGTTAGTCGCTCCACTTCATGGAAATACTCTAAGTACCTACCTCTTTGGTTTGCAGAGGCGTCTTCTAGCTGTTGCAGTTGGTCAGCCATCTCAGTACTGCCAACCATCTTCGCTGCACCTTTCATTTTATGGGCAACTTGTTTGATCTCATCGAGGCTCTCGCTCTCACATGCAGCAAGTAACAAAGGTAAGTCTGAGCAGTGACTCTGAATAAAATCCTTGATGATCTGATCGATAAGGTCCTGATCTCCAAATAATTCCATCAAATTTTGAATATCAATAGGCGCAAGGCTAGGTTCAACGCTCGCATCGTTGACGGCTAATTGGCTAACAGCCGGTGTGCCTTTCATAAGATGCTTGTTGATCGTGTCACCAATCACTTTGAGCTTGGTAGGTTTAGACAAAAAGTCATCCATACCAATCTCAAAACATTTGTCGTTTTCACCCTTAACAGCGTTTGCTGTCAGTGCAATGATAGGCAATCGAGGTATATTCTGACTTTGCTCTTTCGAACGAATCTGTTTCGTTAGCTCATAGCCATCCACCTCAGGCATATGACAGTCAGTGATAAGTAAGCCATAGTCCTGCTTATCGAGCGCCACTAGCGCTTCTCTACCGTTGTCCACCATATCGGCATGAAAACCTAGCTGCTCGATCTGCTTAATAATGATCTGTTGGTTGATTGGGTGATCTTCCGCAATCAGTATCAGCCTATTATTTTCCATCGCCGATTCGCGTGATTCGGTGCTTAATCGTAAGTTGTTTTCTTCCTTTACGACTTCTTCGACAAAGGTTGGATTATTGCTTAAGCAGTGTCTTAGCTGTGAAGGCAGTAATGGGTTTGCCGATAAATTCCAACCTAACTTACAAGGAGCAGGTGAAAGCATTCCATGTTCGCTTAGACAGATAAAATTCACGCTCTCGTCAGGAGAACTAATACTCTGAGCAAGCTCATGAGGGACGAACACAAAGCCAGGCTCAATGGTCTCGACCCAATGCGCTAACTCTTTTGTGGTTTGCACGCTCTTTGTAATCACCTTGATACCCCAAGATGTCAGATAGCTCTCCAACTCTTGATGCTGCATGAAGGTTTTGGTGAGCAAAGCGACTTTACCTGTCATATCTTGATACTGGTTATCATCAAGTGATGTCAGAGGTACCGAGATAGTAAATGTTGAGCCTAAGTTCACCTTACTTATCACGTTCAGCGTCCCGCCCATTTGCTCTATCAATTGCTTTGAGATAGTCAACCCAAGGCCAGAGCCACCGTACTTTCTCGTGGTACCTTCATCGGCCTGCACGAACGGTCTAAATAGATTTCGAATATGCTCTTCGCTAATGCCGATTCCGCTATCGAAAACTTCAAAACAGACTTGTTGCTGGCCATCGTTTTGACTGACTAACTTCGTCGTTAAGCCAACGGTTCCATGCTCAGTAAATTTAATCGCATTACTCAACAGGTTGTTCAGTACTTGGCCGAGACGGATGTCGTCCATCAGTACCGAATCTTTTAATTCAGGGTCTAGCCAGAACTTGAACTGCAACCCTTTGGCATGCGCCTGCCTTGCTTGCAGTTGAGTGACTCTAAGAGTCAAAGTATCCAGACTTGCAGGCTGGTAATCCAAAGTCAGCTTACCTGCCTCAATTTTAGAGAAATCAAGAATGTCGTTAACGATGTGCAATAAGTTATTAGCGGACTGGCTTAGCGTTGTATGAATCTTTTGTACTTCATGACCCACTTCATACTGCTCAGAAAGCTCTAACAAACTCACAATGCCACCAAGAGGCGTTCGGATCTCATGACTCATGTTAGCTAGAAATCTCGATTTCGCTTCGGTAGCAGCAATCGCACTCTGCCTTGCCTGAGTGAGCTCTTCTTGCTGCTGCTTTAGCTCGGTAATATCCGTCAGTACAGAGTCCCATTCGTAGTAATCACCACGATCGGATATTTTGCTTTGTAAGTTAAGCCAGCGATTCTGGTTCTCGATATTGACGCCAATATCCAGACTCAACTTTCCATCTTTGTTGCCACAACGTATTTTTCGAATCAGAGTACGGCGATCTTTCGCATTTAACGGCGCAAAAAAGCTCGTCGGAGATCGACGTAGTTGAGATGGCGTGAGCCCGAGAAGTTCTTCGATTCCATTACTGATAAACACGAACTCGATATCGTGTAAGCTTCGCTTAGGCTGGATATGTTGTATCACCGCACCGTGTAAATTGTTCGCGAGTTTTTGGACGCGGTCATCCGCACTTTTAGCGATTTTTTTCGCTTCATACAATTCAGTCAAATCATCGAGAATCGTTACTGAACCTTCGATACTTCCATTAGAAATGTATGGACACTTCCAATATGCATAGTGCTTACTGCCAAATGGCGAGACCACCTCTTTTTCCAAACGAGGCAAAACATTCCCTTTGTGGATCATGGCGTCTTCGTCTGGATTGTTAATGATTGCTTCTTCTATTAAGTCAAAATCCTTAAGCGCCCTAGCCACACTGTTGAAACTCACAAGTTGGTTTTCTAGATCACGTACCACAATTGGAAACGGCATTGCGTTGAGTAGTGAACGCTCGAACTCGACTTGATGCTTCAACGCAGACTCAGCTCGCTTGCGGTCCTCAACCTCACGGCTTAATTTCCAACTCCATGCCATGATCGCCATGATAAGAACGGATGCGACAGAAATAAGAATGGCTGCCCCCAGAATCACATCTTTAGTGTCAACTCCAGATTCGTAAGAAACATCTAACCAATTCTTTTTAATTTGCTGGAATTTATGATGTGGAATCGCAAAAAGCGCTTTATTGATGATGTTTCCTAATATCTCTTGATTAGCTTCCACGCTGTAAGCGACAGGAACATCATTATCTTTTGACAACAGGCTAATTACTCGCAAGTAACCTGAATACTGTCCTTGGAGCAGTGGAGACGCGAGATATAAAGAGAGCATTGCAGAGTCAACTTGCCCTTTATCAACCGCCTCTAATACTTGCTCAACCGAGTCATACTTTTTTATTGGGCAAGCTTCGCAATAACGCTTGGCCAATTGGGCGCCAACGCTATCGTCAGTAGTACCGATAATCGCGTTCTGAGAAAGCTCACCAAACACATCGACCTTGTTACTGTCGCTTTTACCAATCAGCGCCCACGGCTCAACCATAAAAGGTTTCGAGTAAAGGTGACGATCATCCACACCAGCAAAAGGAGTCGCTTTAGTGTGGATCAGGGGTAGAGAAACCGTATGTAAGTCGTTTCCTTCAATACCGAAGTCATTTTCAAAAATGAAATTTAGACCAGTAAGTCGAGAGATCTCATTCAAGATATCAATAGAGATACCATCAGGCTGCCCTTCACTGTTCACAAATGAAATAGGCTTAGAGTCTCGAATGTACGACACATAGATATTGGGGTTCAGTGTTAGATATTGCTGCTCCTTTTCCGTCAATAACAACTTATTTTTACTAACAACCAGTAATAGACGCCTTTGTATTTCATTTAACCATTTCTTATGAATACTAACGATTTGATTAGGCTTATCTTGGTTAATTGAAGTGTTAATGATGTTCAATAGCTTCCTGTTTTCAGGAGTATCAAGTAGAGCAATAACGTAGTTATTCAGAGGCAAGCCATCATGTAAATTCACAGACAGCGATGCGTCATAGGGGCTATTCATCAGCTTACTGTGTAACAGCACGCCATCATCCACAATTGCGAGCACTTTCTCACGTGCAACAGCGGCTATCGCATCCTGATATGATGAGTATGATTCAAATGAAGAAAACGGAAGTAAGGACTTCACAGACGATGCGTTGCTTGAATTTTCAAAGTAAGCAAGCTTGCGCCCTTTCATGAGCAAATGACTCTCAATAGGTTCACTGCTCAAACTGATCATTCGGCTCGACAAGATCGGTTTCGAGTAGATAACGCCACCACTTGAAACATTTTGCTCTGCAGTAATGATGGCGTCCACGTCACCCGTTTTTAGCATATTGTTGAGTTCAGACGGTGACTGGTAACCAACAAACTCTACACCATCGAGTCCATCTTTCACGTAGAAATCAACTAAGTCAGGCAGTAAACCCGAAACCTCTCCTTGTTGGGATTGAGCATAAGGAGCAAAATCTGAGATTTGAATCCCTAGTTGAATTGATTCATCAGCTTGTGCTTTTTGTGATGCGAAAAACACCAATGTAATCAAAGAAAATAACTGAAAGAAAAAGATACGGTACATGATAAACCTGACGTTATAGCAGCAGCGTACTTTATAACGTCAACTTAACAGCCATTCAGCAAGTAGCGTTAAACAAAATATGGATACTGTTTAATAAGCCAACTGCTCACCCAGAAAGTAATAGTTGTAGCATACCGATATAAAAAGCTCGTGTACTTTCATTAGTTTCTCAAATTAAAACTCTCCAGCTGGCGCATGAATCAAATCTCAATTAGCGAATCACCAAAAGCCTAATACCCATAAAACAAAAGCTTTTCGATATGGGAACGAATCAGTTGGACTCAACAACAGCACATTAATTCTCAAATTGAAGGCGAAAAATGCCTCTCAAAATAAAACTATTATCCGCCAGCTACGTATTGTTTCAGTGAGAAGCAAGAACACTTCCATTTAACTATCTGAAAAGAAGATTATTTCAGGATGGTACGGAAAATGTTCTGCAAAACTAGACAAAATGGCATTTGAATTGCTTTGTCATAGATAACCCAACCAATATACAGCAGGTTGCATCACTTACCATCATTGCAGCTTGTCACAGAGGATAGGCTATGACCTTACAAAGACATACGTATTACGGCTTAATTCACCATGGAATTAAAACCTTGTTAATGGACAGAGTTGGCCACTTTACTGAGCGTGAATATCATGAGTATCTTGACCTAACGACAGGAAAATCCACCTGCTTCGCGATGAGTGAACAAGAGCTGGAGACCACTTTAGACAATTTGAAGAGCGAAGGTTATTTAGAAGATATCAAGAAGCTGATCCCTCGCTACCAAACGTCATCGATGCGTTGAAATTCTGCCAGCTTTACTCAGATTAATACCCAATTGTCTCGAGCTGTTTTGCATCGAGGCAATTTTGGTTAGACTGTCGGTAACTCAACTAACCGGATAGTCAGTCCATATGAAACAAATTCTTGATTTCATCCCTCTCATCATTTTCTTCGCACTCTACAAGATGTACGACATCTACACCGCGACAGGCGCATTGATTGTCGCTTCTGCACTACAAATCGTTTTGACGTACTTCATCTACAAAAAAATAGAAAAAATGCAGGTGATAACGTTTCTGATGGTCGCGGTATTTGGTGGAATGACCATCTTCTTGCACGACGACAACTTCATTAAATGGAAAGTCACCATCGTTTACGCTCTATTCGCTATCGGCCTAACCGTAAGCCACCTAATGGGTAAACCTGCGATTAAAGGCATGTTGGGCAAAGAGATTACACTTCCGGATGCGGTATGGGGCAAGATCAACTGGGCATGGACATTCTTCTTCACTCTATGCGCAATCATCAACGTATACGTTGCTTTTAACCTACCATTGGATGTGTGGGTTAACTTCAAGGTGTTTGGCCTGCTAATTGCTACATTACTATTTACGCTGCTTACGGGCGTTTACATCTATAAGCATTTACCAAAAGATCAACAGCTCCCAAAAGAGCAGCAAGAGCTAACTGATAAAAATACTGACAAGAAGTAACCCCAAGGGGTGAGTCCTCATTCCGTTTTTGTTACAATTCTTGTCAATATGCTATACCTAGCGGCCAATGATACTCGTGATCATTGGCCGTTGGCTTTTTTGTGTTGCGGAAATTGGTCAAAATAAAGCCTATTATTTAATGTAAATCGCACTAAATTATTGGCTATCTGGTCTCTGTTGCTCATTGCGCTCGTTTGCCAATGCGCTTCACCAACCAACACTTCTGTTTTTATTTAGATAATCAATACCACCAAGAGTACAACAATGACGATTCAATCAACTTTGAACCCAATTGGTTCCCTACTTCTTCGCACATTAGCGATGCCTTCTGATACCAATGCAGCAGGTCAAATCTTCGGTGGTTGGATAATGTCTCAGCTCGACCTTGCAGGCGGCATCTTGGCGAAAGAGATTTCTAACGGCAAAATTGTTACCGTGTCGGTTTCGAGCATTGAATTCAAGCAGCCCGTATCCGTTGGTGATGTGGTGTGCGTTTATGGTGACTGCACAAAGATTGGCCGCAGCTCGATGAATATCGACTTAGAGGTTTGGGTTAAGCCGGTACTGGATCACGGCATTGGCGACCGCTACAAGGTATGTGGTGCAACGTTCAACTACGTAGCCGTTGATGAAAGTGGCAAGCCTCGAACCATTAAAAAATAAGCCAGCTTGCTTCGGGAATGGTCTTTAGTCTCAACCAGTCAAACCACTAAAGACCATACAAGTCTCTCGCACCAATTCACAATTTCTTATCATTAGCTCTTCCAATACCAATTAGTTCGCGTAAATTAGCAAGATAGCTATTTTATAATCTCCCAAATTCAGTGAAGTAAAATAAGGATATGCCAATATGTGGTACGTGATTTTCTCTCAAGATGTCGAAAATTCATTAGAAAAACGCCTCAGTGTTCGCCCACAACATCTAGAACGCCTACAAACACTTAACGATGAAGGCCGACTTCTAACCGCGGGGCCAATGCCAGCGATTGATTCAGATAACCCTGGCGAAGCTGGTTTCACAGGTTCAACGGTAATCGCTGAGTTTAACTCTTTAGAAGACGCACAGGCATGGGCAGACGCAGATCCGTACATTGACGCAGGCGTCTACCAAAATGTCATCGTAAAACCATTCAAGAAAGTATTTTAACGTGAAAAAATGGATTATTAGCTCACTGGCCGCTGTTCTGCTTGCAGGCTGTGCTTCAAGTGAGCAAGACCAACAAAGACAACTCGAGATGATGGCGCAGCATCGTGCTGGCGTACTATCTGCAGGCCTACCCATTGAGTATGGCCCTCTGTCTGTTATGCGAGTGCTAGCAAAAAACACCGTGATTGAAATCATGATGATCTACAACCAAGATGCTAAAGGTGCTAAGCCTTTAAACCAAGTTGTCGATATGAGTGTGAATAGCTACTGCACCAACTCAGAAGTAAGAGCAAACCTAGACATGGGCCTGGCTTACAACATCAAGATCCGTAACACACGCGGGCAACTGATGGTTGAGAAGCTGATAAGCAAAGATACTTGCCAGACCGCCAGCTAGATTCGAGATTCGAGATTCGAGATTCGAGATTCGAGATTCGAGATTCGAACAAGTATAAAACTAGAAGGCCTCGCATTTGCGAGGCCTTTGTTTTATTTAAACAATCAAAATCCTAGACTAAATTATGCCTCAACAGATTCCCACTCTTTACGCAATTCCTTAGTCGCGGAGACTAGGTTAGTCAGTGCTGCTTCTGTTTCTGCCCAATTACGAGTCTTTAGGCCGCAATCTGGGTTTGCCCATAAGCGCTCTGCTGGTATTTTTTCCGCCGCTTTCTTAAGCAGGCTAATAATCCACTCTTGTGATGGAATGTTTGGTGAATGGATATCATAAACACCAGGGCCGATCGCATTCGGGTAGTTGAAATCTTCAAACGCTTTAAGCAACTCCATGTTCGAGCGAGACGTCTCAATGGTAATCACGTCGGCGTCCAGTGCAGCCACTGAATCAATGATTTCGTTGAACTCGCTATAACACATATGAGTGTGAATCTGAGTCTCTGGCTTAGCACTCGCCGCAGAGATCTTAAAGGCATCAACCGCCCACTCTAAATATTCTGCATGGTCGCGTTTTTTAAGTGGCAGACCTTCACGGATAGCTGGTTCATCGATTTGAATAATGTTGATTCCTGCCTCTTGCAAATCTGACACTTCATCACGCAGCGCAAATGCTAACTGGTTAGTAATATCTTTACGCGAGATATCCTCACGCGGGAACGTCCAACACAGAATTGTCACAGGGCCAGTCAGCATGCCTTTCATCTGCTTAGATGTCAGTGATTGAGCATAAGTCGTCCACTCGACCGTCATCGGTTTTTCACGCTCAATATCCGCGACCACAATCGCAGGTTTCACGCAGCGAGAGCCATAGCTTTGTACCCAACCAAACTTGGTGGTTTGGAAGCCTGCTAGGTTTTCAGCAAAGTATTCCACCATGTCGTTACGTTCGGCTTCACCATGCACCAACACATCCAAATCAAGTGCTTCTTGACGCTTCACCGCATCGGCAATATGACCTTTTAGTGCGGTCGTGTATTCCGCTTCGCTCAATTTTCCGGTGCGATAAGCGCTGCGTTGGACACGAATCTCGCCTGTCTGTGGGAACGAACCTATCGTTGTGGTTGGTAACAACGGTAAACCCAACACTTCAGACTGGTGTGCAGCGCGTTCTGCATAAGGGGCACTACGCTCTGCCAATGCTTTAGTGATTGTATTAATACGAGCCTGTACCTGCGGCTTGTTTACGTGTGTCGCGCTTTTCCGAGCAACAATCGGTTGGCTATAAGTCTCACACGCTAAGATGGCATTTTGATCTCCGTCTAGCGCGGCACCCAATAAGCTCACCTCCGTCACTTTCTGTTTCGCGAAAGCAAACCAGCTTTTCACTTCTTTGCTAAGCGAATCTTCTAGCTCTAAATCAACCGGGCTGTGTAGCAGCGAACATGAGCTCGCCACCCAAAGCTTATCGCCTAACTTCTCTTTCACCGGTTGCAGTTTTGCTAGTTGAGTCGCTAAGTCTGCTCGCCAAACATTGCGTCCGTTGATCACACCAGCAGACAACACCCACTCCGCCGGTAATTGACTCACAACTTCATCAAGCTGCTGTGGCGCTGCAGCTAGATCGATATGCAGCCCGTTAACCGGTAGTTTGACGATTTTGTCTAAGGTATCTGTCACCGAATCGAAGTACGTGGTTAATAGCAGTTTCACTTCCCCTTGAATAACTTGGTATGCCAATTTAAATGAATCAGCCCATTGTTTTTCAAGCTCGAGGGCAAGAATTGGCTCATCAATTTGAACCCACTCAACCCCCAACTTGGCAAGCTTCGCCAAAATCGCTTGGTAGGCAGTCAGCAAGCGGGGCAACAAGATTAAGCGGTCGAAGCCCTCTTCTACCTCTTTCCCTAAGTACAAGTAAGACAGTGGACCAAGAAGGACAGGCTTCACTTTATGCCCTGCTTGAACGGCTTCATTCACTTCATCAAACAATTGTGGCCAGCTCACCTCAAACGAATCATCTTTACTGAACTCAGGAACGATGTAGTGATAGTTGGTATTGAACCACTTGGTCATATCTGACGCCGCTGCACCGTTGTTCGTGCCTTCAGAAGCGTGTTTCCCACCACAACAAGCAGCTTCAACTTGTGATTGCCCACGTCCCACTCGGAACAAGGTATCTAAATCAGGAAAAGCTTTCTCCTCTTCGCTACCACCAGCATGACGCTTTGGTACATGCCCCAATAGCAAAGTCGTTGTCAGTACATGGTCGTACCATGCGAAGTCACCCGCAGTTGCAAAGCTAAGATTCGCATCAGCTTGTACATTCCAGTTACGATTTCTCAGCTCGCTACCTAGCTGTTTGAGTTCTGATTGGTTGATTTCACCACGCCAGTATTTTTCGAGTGTGAATTTCAGTTCGCGCTTTTCACCGATACGTGCGTAGCCAAGAATATGCGTTGTTGTCGTCATGAGCCTGTTCCTTATTCAATAATTGTTAGCATCTTTTCAGATTGCCTATTGTGTTCTTGCTTTCATAAAAGGCGTCTGGATGGCTAAACTATCTACCGAATCGAATCGCTGAACAACGTCCAAATATTCATCTTGTTTATTAAAAATGTTCATCATTAGCGAGTCAGAGATGAAGATAGTTAAATCCATCTGGACATCTAGACGTTTACAAATGATAAAAAACCCCGTAGGGTGATTATTAAGAAATATTGAATTGGCTTAGGGAATATGAGGAATACTCATGATAGAGCTTAAACATCTGCGAACATTGACGACCTTAAGAGACAGCGGCTCACTCACCGCAACAGCGACCTCTCTTCACCTGACTCAGTCGGCGCTTTCTCATCAATTGAAGGACCTAGAGGCGCGGATTGGTGGGCAGTTGTTCCTACGCAAAACTCGGCCTGTAAAGTTCACCTCAGAGGGTGAGATCTTGCTAAAACTCGCTGATGAGATTCAACCAAGAATCGCCAAAGCAGAGAATGAACTCGCGAGTCTGAAAGAGGACGTGAATGGTCGCCTACATATGGCGATCGAGTGTCACTCTTGTTTTCAATGGTTAATGCCTGCTTTGAAAGAGTATCAAGTCGCTTGGCCAAGCGTGACTCTAGATTTCTCATCCGGTTTTGGCTTTGAACCGCTACCCGCGCTAATGGCTGGCGAGTTGGATTTAGTGATCACCTCAGACATTCAACCTCGATCTGAGATCCACTATGAGCCACTTTTCGATTTCGAGATGCGTTTGATCACAGCGATTAACTCTCCTTTGGCCGAGAAACCAAGCATTGATCCGCAAGATCTTAGCGATCTCACAATGCTTTCCTACCCAGTTCAAAAGCAGCGTCTAGATGTGGTGAAACACTTTTTGCAACCTGCTGGCATTGAGCCGAAGAAATGGAAACAGGCAGACAACACATTGATGTTAGTGCAAATGGTATCAGCAGGGTTAGGGGTCGCAGCCTTGCCAAACTGGGCAATCAGCGAGTTTTCAAGACAGGGATTAATTGCTAGTAAGCCTCTGGGTAAAGGGCTTTCAAGAAGGCTATTCGCTGCGGTAAGAAACTCAGAGAAAGACAAACGTTATCTGCAAGCATTCTTCAGCACTGCAAGGCAGCAGAGTAAGAGCCACTTGGATGGGATTGAAGTTGTTTAGCTATACAAACTATTAGAGCTATACGAAAGTACAAAAACAAAAAAGTCACAGATTACCTGTGACTTTTTAGATTCCGCAGTATTGGTTTAGCGATACCTGTTCATTCACGAAACATAGATCATCTTGCGTATGATTTAAATTGGTTCGTCAGTGGATCGTATTGATAGCCAAGCATGTCTAGCTTACCTACGACACTTTCTATATCCATTTCATACATGCTAATGAGCTCTTCAAAACTGTCGCATTCCAAGCGCAATTTTTCATTCACTATTCCAAGCAAAATAATGCTATCTAGGCTTTTGACGTTGCTTAAATCCATCTCGTACTCCTTACGAACACTCTGACTAGATTAAGTTTAGAACGCTAACTCGCCTCTCGCTAAAAAACAGATCACACTTCTTAACTCAAACCGGTAATTACAGCGCCCAAATTGGTGTTAGGCCAACGACAGCGGCTAACAACATCAGCAATGACACCGTAAGCTGGACCTTCTCTGGCGTTTTAACAAACAGTAGGTGCCAACACCACACCACGATTGAAGAGATAAGCAGCGCAAAGCTAAACAGCAATGCTGAGATAACAGGCTCTAACTGAGCTTCAGAAAGCGAGTAAACGTTCACAACCGTCGCAAGTACTACCAGCATCCCTGTCAATACACCTACAACAGGCAGCACACGGTGAAACGCTTGTAAGCGCGTTCTTGCAATCGTCAGTAATAGATGAGCAAACGCCGCGCCCAATAAAACCACCAACAATAATGTCGTGATAATACCTACAATAGTTGGTTGCTCAAATGCTTGGATAGCAACGTAAGACAACGCTAAACCACACGCCAGATACATCACCCAAATCGGGCCCGAATCACGTGTTTTTTTAGTCTGAACTTGAGAATAGAAATAAAAGATTGCGAACACGACAAGAAACGCCTCAATTTTCACTGAAGCCACGGCTAACCAAAGTACGCCAATCGCAGGTAACATTTTGTGGATACGACCACGTTGCCCCGGGCAAATATCTCCTTTCACCAGAATCAGGGTTAAGATCAGTTGAGCTCCTAATAACATTGGAGCAAATTGCAGTAATAATGTTTCGACCATTGTGGATCTACTTATCTAGACTTATTTTCGCGAATAATATCAAAAACTGCTGTGAACACTAATCAAAATCACAAATTAGCGACGTTATTCAAGCCTTCAACTATGCTGTTGTTTGGCTCTTTTGTCGTTTTTATCTGCAAAATGGCGAAAGACACCAGAACTAACAGGGGCATGTTCTACTGGCTAGTCAGGGCGCATGCCGCTATAATTCCCGCCTCAAAAATCAGAGGTCGAAATATGTACAGCGATATCACTCCTATTCACGAACACAAAAAATACTGGGCCGAGTGCTACGGAACTGCACCCTTTTTGCCTACCAGTAGAAAGGAGATGGATGCTCTTGGATGGGATAGCTGTGACATTATTATTGTAACTGGTGACGCTTATGTTGATCACCCGAGCTTTGGTATGGCTATCATCGGCCGTCTTCTTGAAGCTCAAGGCTTCCGCGTGGGCATCATCGCTCAACCGAAGTGGGACAATAAAGATGCCTTCATGAAGCTAGGTAAACCAAACCTATTCTTCGGCATCACTGCGGGTAACATGGACTCCATGATCAACCGCTATACCTCTGATCGCAAATTACGTCACGATGATGCATACACGCCAAATAACGAAGGTGGTAAGCGTCCTGATCGTGCAACTCTGGTTTACTCTCAGCGTTGTCGTGAAGCCTATAAAGGCACACCAATCGTATTGGGTGGTATCGAAGCGAGCTTGCGTCGTGTAGCTCACTACGACTACTGGTCGGATAAAGTTCGTCGCTCTGTACTGTTTGATGCAAAAGCGGACATCCTGCTATTTGGTAACGCAGAACGTGCACTAGTAGAAGTAGCACACCGCCTTGCTGATGGTGAAGAGATCTCTAGCCTCACCAATATTCGTGGTACGGCAATCAACCTGCCAGCTGCACCTGAAGGTTACAAGATCATCGACTCTTCTCGTATCGAAAAGCCAAATAAAGCTTACGTACCAGTAAACCCGTACGAAGTGGAAACGCAATGCGATACCAAAAAAGATGAAGAGCCAAAGGCGCAGCCAATTACGATTCGTCCTTCTCGTCACGATGCGAAAACAACCGCGGTTCGTATACCTGCGTTCGAAAAGCTTAACAACGACCGTATTCTTTACGCTCACGCAAGCCGTATCTTACACCTAGAGACAAACCCGTACTCAGGCCGTGCTCTGATTCAACGTCACGGTGATCGCGAGCTTTGGGTTAACCAAGCACCAATCCCTCTAGCTACAGAAGAGATGGATTACGTGTTTGGCCTTGCTTATAAGCGTGTACCACACCCGATGTACGGCAAAGCAAAGATTCCAGCCTACGAGATGATCAAAACCTCGGTAAACATCATGCGTGGCTGTTTTGGTGGTTGTTCTTTCTGTTCAATCACAGAACATGAAGGTCGTATCATCCAGAACCGTTCGAAAGAATCTATCTTGGATGAGATCGAAGACATCAAAGATAAAGTACCTGGCTTTACTGGTACCATTTCTGACTTGGGCGGCCCTACGGCGAACATGTACCGTTTAGGTTGTTCAGACCCGAAAGCAGAAGTGAACTGTCGTCGCCCATCGTGTGTGTTCCCGAAAATCTGTGAGAAGCTAAACACAGACCACAAACACACCATCGACCTGTACCGTTCAGCGAGAAAAGTACCAGGTGTTAAGAAGATCATGATCGCTTCCGGTGTTCGTTACGACTTAGCGATTGAATCACCAGAATACGTGCGTGAGCTTGTAACGCACCACGTAGGTGGCTATTTGAAGATTGCTCCAGAGCATACTGAGAAAGGCCCTCTAGATCTGATGATGAAGCCGGGTATGGGCACTTACGACCGTTTCAAAGAGATGTTCGAGAAGTACAGCGCTGAAGCCGGTAAGAAACAGTACCTAATTCCTTACTTCATCTCAGCTCACCCGGGCACAGAAGATGAAGACATGCTTAACCTGGCGCTGTGGCTGAAAAAGCACAACTATGAATGTGACCAAGTACAGAACTTCTACCCATCGCCAATGTGTAACGCAACGTCGATGTACTACTCAGAGACAAACCCTCTGAAACGCGTTAAATACAAAAAACGTGAAGATATCCCTGTGCCAAAAGGTGACCGTCAACGTCGTCTGCATAAAGCACTGCTTCGCTACCACGACCCAGAGAACTGGAAACTGATCCGTGAAGCGTTGATCGACATGGGTAAAAAGCACCTAATCGGTGATAAACCAGGTTACTTGGTTCCTGAGGATGATTTTGATGCCCAAACACCAGCGCAGCGTCGTAAATCTGGTCGTCACGGCTCACAACGTTTTGCTACTAAGCACAGCAAATCTCAACCAGGATTGGGCGGCGAGAAGCCACGTAACCACTCTAAACCTGGTGGCAATAAGCCAAAACCAGGGGGTAAGAAACCTACTGGTAACAGCAATGGTGGCCAAGGTCACGGTGGTGGTAATGGGAACTCTCGTAAACCAGCAACGGGCTTCATCAAGAAAGGTCCTGGTGGTCAATCACAAGGCACTGGCCGCGGAAACGGCAAACCAAACCGCAATAAAGGCGGTAACGGCCAAGGTGGGAAGCCGGCTGGTAACGGAAAGAACCGTCAACGAGCTGCACAACGCTAGTATGTGAACAAATACCATTAGCGAACATAAAAACAAAAAGCGCAGCTGTTTAGCTGCGCTTTTTGTATCTTTCGTTGGGAAATCTAAAGCGACGTGACTTTTGAGAAAGCCTAGCGGGCGAAAACCCAATACTGACTGAACAAATAGTTCGTCACCATTCCTACTAAGATACCCATTGCCATCGCGACAAAAACAGCCCCGTCAAATGCAGGCAGCATTTCTGTCGTCAGCTTAAAACACAGCAAATTAGGTATTGCCGATATCGATGCTGACAGCATGAACTTTTGCCATTGAATCAACGTATCTGACCAACCGTCCTGCCCTTTGAACTCAAACGTCAGCACACGATTGCCCAACCAAGTTGTCGTGGCGGCAGCAATAAAGGCACCTATCCTTGCACTCATCAATGGCAACCCGGCAAGGTAGTGCAGCAACGAGAACACTGTACAATCAACAACAAACCCACCAACACCAACCGCAGCGAACCGAATTATCTTATGGTGGGATTGTAAATTCTGGCTGTACACCCGAAGCTTATCTTTGCAAACGCGTAAGCTTGCGTTAAGGCTGACCATAGCTTCCAATTTGATTGTGACTCAACGATTGATTGGGTTTGATGTTCTGGCTATGACAGGTGAACAAAGCTCGCTTTATTTTGACGGTCGGCTCCAAAATACAGGTCAGCGCGTTCTCTTTGATCTTGGTTTCTACTTCCGATTTTTTCCCTATCAAGTAGAACTTGTCGATACCATCTAGCCGTTCAATATCGAGCAATTTCTTTGCCTGCCCGTGGCTGTAAAACTGCCCAGAGAACGGTCGTTTACCCACGTAAAAGCTTGGCGCAGAGTCTGTTATCTGTTCAAAGATGATACGGTCACTTTTCTCATTTGCTTTACCTAAATTCAGGTAAACCATCGCGATCATCAACAGCACAGGTAAAACAAGCGCAACGCTAGAGAACCACTTCTTGTCTTTTTCCACCACTAACATCGCCACCAGTAAACCAAGCGCTGGAATACCCGGGAGCACATACGCAGGAAGAATGTTACCTGCCATGGTAAATAGAATCAGAGGTGAAATTAACCAACATACAAGAAATGAAAACAGCCCACGATTCTCAATGTTGATTTGAGCGATTTTCTTACGGCGAACGAACGCCAATATCGGTAAAACAATCGACCAAGGCGCGGCGGCTTGAATCCAGAATACCCAAATCATACCTCGCGTCTGGTCGTGTGCGGAGCCATAAAGATCCCCTTCCCAGCCGCTCACTACAAAACGCTTAAAATGCTCGCCAACAATAAAGTAGTCAATAAAACCCGGTGTCGCGATTTCAGCCATAATGTACCAAGGCAAAGCGATCGCTAACATCAATCCAACACCAGATAACAATGGGAAACGTTGCCAAAGCACTTTGAAAGCACCAATAAACCCGTGTTGTAAAACTAGCCAAGGTAAAACCGCGATACCCATGATAACAATCGCAACAGGACCTTTTGCAAGTAAACCTAATGCCAAGCCAATGAAGCCGATATATCCCCAATTTCTATTGGTCTTGTCACTGCCTTCTCCCTGCCAACACAAATAAAATCCTAGCATCGCAATCGTCATAGATAAGGTTAGCGCCATATCCGTCATTACAGCACCGGCAGCAATCGAGAAAATGCCACAGGTCGCCAATACCACTGCCGCAACCAGCGCACATTGTCCAGTACGCTTTGCCATATACGCGACCAATAAAATTGTCGCGAAACCTGCCAACCAATGCGGCGCACGGACAGCAAACTCGCTTAACCCAAAAAGCTCAATGCCAATCGCACTCATCCAGGTAAACATCGGAGGCTTACCCCAAAAAGGGATGCCGTAATCGAACTGAGGGGTTAACCAATTGCCGGTTTCCACCATTAGACGCGCCATTTCCCCATAGCGAGCCTCAGTGGTATCCATCAACGGATACGTCGCCAAAGATAAGAGCCTCAGAACCAGTGCAAAAGCCAGTAAATACCATAGATGTGTTCTATTCAGGCTCATGCCGATTCCTCTAATTTAAAATGTGTTTTTAACGCAGGCGTATCGACCACAGATTGGATCAGATACAAAGGACGATTCTTGGTTTCAATGAAGATACGACCTATGTATTCCCCCATTAAACCGATACTCAGAAGTTGAATGCCGCCCAGGGCAAGTTGAACCACCATCATGGATGGGTAGCCTGTGATTGGCTCACCAAACATCATAGTTTTGAAGACAATAACCATCCCGTAGATAAACGCGCTCAGTGCGACCAAGCCACCGACTGCCGTAGCAATACGCAATGGTCGGATAGAGAATGACGTGATGCCATCCATCGCCAACCCGATTAGCTTAAGGTAATTCCACTTCGTCTCCCCACAGAAACGCGCATCACGATTAAACTGAATAGTCGCTTGGCGAAAACCCGGCCAAGAAAAAATGCCTTTCATGTAGCGGTTACGTTCTGGAAGTTGGTTAATATGGTCGACAACTTCACGGCTCAGCAGTCGGAAGTCACCGACATTCTCAGGAACATCAATCTTCGCTGCTGCATTCATCACTTTATAAAAGCTGGCCGCTGAAAACTTCTTAAACCAGGTTTCACCGTCACGCCGACTGCGCTGCATATTGACCACATCATAACCTTCGCGCCATTTAGCAATCATTTGAGGAATTAACTCAGGTGGGTCTTGTAAGTCTGCATCTAATAAGATCACCGCTTGCCCGCGACAATGCTCTAAGCCAGCACTCATCGCCGACTCTTTACCAAAGTTACGGCTCAGTCCGATAACAGAAATAGAACTGTTGATAGAAGTAAATGAGCTCACCACGTCTAAGCTGTTATCTTTACTGCCATCATCGACATAAACGATCTCACTGGTAATCGGCAGGCTATCTAACACCTTGGTTAAGCGTGAATGAAACTCTTCCAACACCTCTTGTTCGTTATAAAAAGGCACAATGATAGACAGCAAAACCGCTGGGTGGATCTGCGAGAGGGATTCTTTAGGTCGGCTAATATGAAGTTCAGACATAATACGTTCTTCTATTTATTAATCTGAGATCAATTTACGCGCTCATAAGTGAAAGTTATGTTATTGACATATTTTTCACGCTCACCCAGGATAATGTTAGTGTCTATTTCTGTATGAGAATCAAAATGAAACGAGTTCTATTGGTCGAAGATAACCGTGAAATTGCAGGTGTCTTATTTGATTATTTTGAGTGTATTGGCATGGAACTCGATTATGCCGACAATGGTGAGCTTGGCCTGCAACTCGCGATGGATAACTCTTTTGATATCATTATTTTAGATCTGATGTTGCCACGAATGGATGGACTGACAGTTTGCAACAAACTACGAGATCAAGGCAACGCAACGCCGATCCTGATGCTGACTGCACTCGATAGCCGCGAAGATATGCTGAAAGGCTTTGACCACGGTGCAGATGACTATCTCACCAAGCCCTTTGACTTAGATATTCTCGAAGCAAGGATGAATGCGCTGGTTCGCCGTTACCGTGGAAAAGTCGCCTCCTCTAAGCTTCAATTTGACGAGCTCACCATAGACCAGAAAACCCGCAAAGCTTACCGTCAAGACAAGCTACTTGCACTCAACCCAACCACCTATACCATTCTTGAGATGCTATGCCAGAATGCACCTGAAGTGGTAACGCGTGAAGACATCTCGTACAAGCTATGGGAAGAAGACGAACCGAACAACGATGTGCTACGTAGTCACATCTACCAACTGCGTAATCAACTCGATAAGCCCTTTGATACCCAGATGCTAATTACGGTTCCTAAGGTTGGATTCCGCCTGGAGTCTTACAATTGATTCTCAATGTTCTCACCAGCACTAAGACCCTAACAGGCCGTTTAGCGCTTTTCTTTAGCTTAATGGCGGTGATTGTGACGGCATTTGTCTATGTGGTCTTTATATCCGCACTGTTTTTGTCTGAAGACCGCGTCGGCGAAAGACGAATCCTGATTGACCGCAATTACGCCGTCAGTCTATTTCAAGCTGGTGAGAGGGGCGAACTAAGAATAGATGAGCTGACCACGGCCTATAACGACCCTACCCTCATACCGGAAGAATACTTTAAATTTATAAAAGGCAGAGAAAACTTCCTTGGCGAAGTGGGTCAAGAACCGAATTCACGTATGGTTTATGTAGGAGAATATTCAGACCAAGGAAAAACCTATCCTATTATTCTACTGTCTGAGATAGACCTTATCGAACTGGATCAAACAGAATCAGTGTACGCGACAATGTTTATACTCACGTTGCTTTCTATTCTAATTTTTTGTTTTGGTTCGCTACTTTATCGATTATCGAAACGGCTTATTGAACCATTTAACTCTCTCTCTGCCCAGCTTGAGTCGAACAAACTCAACCTCAACGAGGAATTTGGAGTGAGTGACGATGCTGCGATTGAATTCCGTCAACTGACCGATCAACTCAATCAATATCGTCGAGAAATCAACTCACTAATCAAGCGAGAACAAGCCTTTGCACGCTACGCAAGCCATGAATTGAGAACCCCGCTCACCGTTGCACGTGGTGCTAATAAGCTATTGCTTCGTAGTGATACTAGCGAGTTTCAATCTCGTCAGGTTGAGCGTATTGATGACGCCATCGTTCAGATGTCGGAGATGGTCGATGCCTTGCTTGGCCTCGTGAGATATGAAAGAAACAGTGACGACGCACCACTACGCTTATTTAGCCAACAAGAACTAGAAGCTATTGTGTCAAAAAGCACTTCACAGGCCTCTGACAAAGAGGTCGAGATATCATTAGCCGTTGAGTCTGAGCCGACCATTCAAGCCACCAGCGCTATCATGAACATGCTGATTGGTAACCTACTAAGGAATGCTATTGCTGCGACCAATAGTGGTACTGTGACAATTACTTTGTCTCAAAACGGCATCACGATTGAAGACCAAGGCGAAGGCTTACAAGATCAATACAATCCTAACGGCCACGGTTTAGGGCTACTGATTGTTGATGACCTGTGTCAACGCTATCATTGGGACTTCAAACTGTTCAACCGACCTTGCGGTGGATGCACAGCTCAAATCACCTTTTAGAGCGATCAATATCGAGTGAAAACTTGATGTAGTTGGTTTACAGAGCTAATAACCTGCTAGATACTCGTAAGTCCAATTTGATTTTAAAATGCTGGCTTTTTAGTCAGCATTTTTACTAAGTGCGATGAAACTAAATAATAGCCCTGTAACTCAGCATCAATATAACGACCACACTTTTTTCTTAAAGCGTGACGACCAGCTGCACTCCCATTTTTGTGGCAATAAAGCTCGCAAGTTTATGAAGTTGCTAGAAGACGATCATCCGAACATTACCACCCTGATCAGCTACGGTTCAGCTCAAGCGAACTCTCTGTTCTCACTTGCGGCATTGGCAAAGATTAAAGGCTGGACACTTGAGTTTTACGTCGACCACCTTCCCGAGTGGCTACTAGAACGCCCAATCGGCAATTACCGTGGTGCCATCGACCTCGGCGCTAAAGTCATTTCGGTCAAAGAGACAGGCTCTGAACTTCATCCACAAGCGTATATTGAGCAAGTAAGACAACCAGACTCACAGTGTATCGTGTTACCTGAGGGTGGCCGCTCTCAACTTTCCGAATATGGCGTAAAACAACTGGCAATGGAAATACTGAGCTGGACTCGCTTTGAAAACCAATACGATTTTGTTGTGGCCCTACCCGCAGGAACTGGCAGTACTGCACTGTACCTTCATAAGCATTTAAAAATGCACAACATCCCAGTGTTAACCTGTGCTTGTGTTGGTGGCAGTGACTATTTAACGCAGCAATTTAATGAGCTTGGCGAAAGCGAACATCCGCAGATATTACCTCTCCCGAAAAAGCACCACTTTGGTAAACTGTATAAGCAAGACTATCAGACATGGCTAGATCTTCAGGAGCAAACTGACATTGAATTCGATCTGCTTTATGACCCATTAATGTGGCAATGTTTAGAGCAATGGCAGGCAGATAACCCAACTAAAACCATTATCTATATTCATCAAGGTGGCATCTTAGGCAATGAATCAATGCTGCCTCGCTATCAGCGTAAGTATCCTGATATCAGAACAAGTCGTTCTAACAGCGATGGCTGCGCATCCCCTGCTTGGTAATGGTTCAAATCTCCTAAACCTGTTATTCAAACAATCACAGTGACGGCTTACTGTGATTGTTTCTTTCGTTTAAGTATCTTTTCATTTCAGACAACTGCCCTTCTTGCTTTACCCATCAAAGCCAAACTGACAATCTGGCGAGAATCATAACGTTATCTATACTTTCCATTGGATTGCCACTCGTCACCTGAAGGATTAACGTATGCGAGCACTTACTACACTAGGTCTGTTTTCAGTTTTACTTCCCTTTTCAGCAATTTCTGGAGAAAACGTCACTTACCAAGTTGACGGTATGGACTATGAAGGTTATTGGAGTGAAGCCAGTGACCAAGCCCCTTTGGTGTTGCTAATACACGATTGAGATGGATTAACTGATTACGAAAAGAAGCGTTCTGAGATGCTCAACGAACTCGGTTACAACGTGTTCGCTATCGACCTATTTGGTAAAGGTATCCGCCCAACCGAAGTGAAAGACAAAAAGCAGCACACGGGCGAATTGTATAAAGACCGTGAAAAAATGCGTGCGCTACTCAACGCTGGAGCCATGGAAGCGAAAAGACTTGGCGGTAACTTAGATAACAACGTAATGATGGGATACTGTTTCGGCGGAGCCGCTGTATTGGAAGCCGCTCGTGCTGGGATTCCTTCGAAGGCTTACGTCACCTTCCATGGCGGTTTATCAACACCAAAAGGTCAAGACTACTCGCAGACTAAAGCTCCAGTTGTCGTGTTCCACGGAACGGCAGATGCCATGATCTCAATGCAAGATTTTGGCAACCTCGCCGCTGAACTCGAATCAGCCAAAGTACCTCATGAAATGATCACCTACAGTGGTGCTCCACATGCGTTTACCGTGTTCGGATCCAATAATTACCAAAATGAAGCTGACCAAAAGTCGTGGGAACGATTCACGCATGTGTTAGAAACCACCACTCGATAAGCCGCAACACTCAAACCAAATTAGCCCATGCTTAATAGCAAGCATGGGCTAATTCGTATGACCAAGTATTTGATGAACTACATGTATCGATGGATACTCAAGTCGTCTGCTTTTATATCGCAATCAGAACCACTGACCACACTCGCTAGTAGCTTTCCTGAACCACATGCCATCGTCCACCCCAGAGTCCCGTGACCAGTATTGGTAAATAGATTCTTAATTGGCGTCTTTCCGATGATAGGCGTGCCATCTGGCGTCATCGGCCTTAATCCTGTCCAGTATTCTGCCTTAGAGAAGTCTCCCGCTTGTGGGAAAAGATCTTTAATCACCATATCAATTGTAGCTTTGCGTTTTTCTGGAATAAGGTAATTGAAACCAGCAAGCTCTGCCGTCCCTGCAATACGAATTCGGTCATCGAAACGAGTCATCGCCACCTTATAGGTTTCATCCATAACCGTTGATGTTGGTGACTTATCCGCACTCACGATGGGCAGTGTCAAAGAGTAGCCCTTCACTGGATAAACAGGAATCGATAAGTCCACTTGCTTGAGCAGTTCACGAGAGTAGCTTCCCGAAGCCACCACATAAGCGTCCGCTCTAAATTCACCTTGAGTTGTCGTAATGCTCTCTATGGTTTGGTTATGATGATTCAAACTCACCACTTCAGTATCAAACACGAACTGAACGCCTAGCGCCTTGGCTTTCTCAGTCAGGGCTAAACAGAATTGGTGGCAATCACCGGTTTCATCATCAGGTTAATATAAACCGCCCACCAGCTTGCCTTTCACGTCAGCTAAGCCCGGTTCCACCGACAGGCACTGCTCCACACCAAACAAAGAGTGCTCGATGCCGCTTTCTGTTAGTAGCTTCATATCCTGCTGAATCGCATCCAGTTGTTTCTCGCTTCTGAATACCTGCAGGGTACCTTTCTGCCTGCCCTCGTATGCCAAATTTTCACTGGTTCGAAGGTGGGTTAGACAGTCTCGGCTGTAGTTTGCCACTCTCAACATCCGTGACTTATTCACGGCGTATTTAGCTTCGTTACAATTGGCGAGCATCTTTGTCGCCCAAGAAACTAAATCAGGGGAAAGTGACGGCTTCACTTTCAAGGGAGCATGCTCTTGGGTGAGCCATTTCATCGCTTTCAATGGAATACCCGGCGCCGCCCATGGTGATGAATAACCGTAAGAAATTTGCCCGGCATTCGCAAAACTGGTCTCTTTACCACTGCTATCTTGGCGGTCGATAACCGTCACCGAGTGGCCCTCTTTCGCCAGATACCAAGCACTAGTCAAGCCAATCACACCGCTGCCAATTACAATTACTTCCATTCTCTTCCCCTAATACCCGACACAGCAAAACATGCCGAACACTGCTGTCTTTTTCAAACTACCTTCGTTAATAATTTGTAACTTATTCAGCACGCGTTGACTTAACAATGCATACAGTGTTGATAAAAAATCAATTCACTAGTAAATCTAAATATGAGCTTTGGAAGTGTGATATTGGAGAGGTATAGAGCGACCTGATAATCAGTGAAAGTTAACTTACAGAAAATATAAAGAAAGCGACTCTCTTGAGCCGCTTTGGGGTTGTTTAGCATTGGTTTCTAGTAAAAATCACTATACAAAATCGGTGTCACAGGAGGGAATTCAATAGGCTGCCAACGATCATTGAATGTATATTTGGCGTAGAGCATAAAATGGTTTGGTGTGTAAAACTCCGAGCGCTGTAAATCTAACAAAGCACCTAAATACCAACGCTTACTCACGCGTTTTTCAACAGCCGCTTGAAAAGAAGAACCAAAGCCCCCACCCGATTCAGACGTACCATTTGGGCTCAGATAAGGTGCATCTTCTTGCGTCCATGAATTGGAAATAGAGCCACTTAATAAATATGACCAAGTGTTGTCGTATCGACCGTAGTAATTGACAGGTAACGAAACCGACAGATAACTTTGCGGGCTGTAGTATCCACCATGGCCCAGCGAATACTCACCAAGATTTTTATCATATCCAAGGTAGATCAGGTTTGTGCCAATACTCAAGCGCTGGTGATCATTAGAGATTAACTTGTAATAAGCGCCGCCAAGAATACCAAGTCGATTGTTATCCTCAACACTTTCGCCCGTAAGCGTGTGGTACTGAAGGCTACTCCAAAAACCATAAGGTCCTCCAATATCCCAACTCGTATTGAATTTAACTCCCGTTCTTACAACACCTCCCCATTTAGTTCCCTCCGGGTCTGGCGTTTCAAGAGACAGCAACGAGTACTTGGGGACTGACATGCCCGCATAAGAAAGTGTGCTGCTTGTTTCTGGACGACGAGAAGCAACCGCCGTCCAACCGAACTGCCCTAAGCCACCCTCAATACTAACACCACCAACCCAAGTCGTGTGGTCAAAACCTACTGGTGTTGTACCTATATCAGCCCTCCAGTTTTTAGCTTGCCAACCAATCCCCAAAGCCATGCCAGATGCGCTATTTTGAAAGGAGGTAACTTCTTGATTCGTTGACTTGTCATAATACTCAAGGTCACCTGAATCTATTGACACATAATCAGCCCTAAGCAACAGGTGGCCTTCCCATTTTTCAATAGGCAACCTAGCTTCAATCGGTACTTGATTTGATTGATTTTGGCCATCCCGAGCACTGTAATCCCAACCAATAATAATGTGACCATCACTACGGTCATGTAACGCATCTAAATCCGATTTAACATTACGAGTTAACCAATAATCATCACTTTCATTGTACAATTCTCGTAGCGTGGGAGTTAGCGTTTCTAAAGTGCCTTGTTGACTCGTTTTTTCTATTCGGTCACTGTTCAATGCTTGATAAGCTCTCTCTTCCGCTAGTGACCACTGGCGATTTTCCATCGCAATTGCCATTCCGTCTCGGTATTCAAGTGCGCCCGCATCTGCCTTAGTATCTAGTAACGCATTGAGCTGATTTGCATCCTGCACATTGCCTTGTTGATTAAATACAGTCGCCGTTGTCATCAATTGTGATGCCGATAACACGTCAGCCTTTTGGCTCAGAATAGGACGATATTGGTCATAGACAGCGGTATCTCCACTCATAGCACTGGTACGCAGCATACCAATTTCAGCTTGGGTTTTGTAAGGTTCAGGCTCTGACAATACCCGACTGTAAAGCGCTAAAGAACGATCTAAGTTTTCATTTTCTAGCACTAAGTCAGCCTCAGACAAAATACGTCGAGTTCTGAGTTCATCAAACTGTATAAATTCTGATGCAGTAAATTCTTGCGCATCAAAACTCGGAGCCAATCCATTAAACCAAGCATCAAAATCTTCAAATTTATTCAAACTAACCACCAACTCACCGTAAGCGAGTTGCTCATCAGTAGAAATAAGTGAAGACGAATCAATGCTCCTGTAAATCCTATCCGCCTCTTCGGTTTCACCAACATCAACCCAAGCGCTAGCAATACGAGATAATGGTTGAACTTGACCTTGATATTGGACTTCTAGATCCCTTAATTTTTTTGAGACCGATTTAGGTGATTGCTGGTAACGTATTTCGATACCCTGAAGCTCAGAGTCTAACTTTAACCGGGTAAGGTTTCGCTGCATTGAACTGGTTATATCTTGTTGTGGAACACTTTCTAGTTCAACAATGGCTTGGGTAACTCTCAAGCTCTGTGCAAGATACAGTGCATAAGCGAACTTCATCTCAGGATCTGAGGTATCTTTCGCCCAATCTTCCATCAATTGATCTGCACGAGATTTATTCCCCATAGAACGCACAACGCCTGCAATATCTAATCTAAGCCAAGGAGAGCTCGGGGTTAATTGGATTAACGCTTCGACAGACTCAGCCATCGCCTTGTCATCATTATTAGCAATGGCGTCTCTTAAGCGAATCAGAATAATCTCAGAATCAATACTGCTAATTTTTTCTTCAACTACTAGCTTCTGAGCTGAGGAGTATTGATTAGCCACTTCTCTAGCTTCATGCCAATCCCCTTGATAAATCTCAACGTCTAGTCTTCCACGCAACGCCGAACCATTCAGCGAATCAAGCGACAAAGCCTGTGAGTAAGCCTTGTCAGCGGACGAATACTTTTTTTCCTCAAGGAAGAGAGCAGCTAGAGCGACAAAAGCATATGGTTGTGTATTATCTAGCGCTATCGCCTTACGGTATAAACGTTCAGCGTCTCCAAGTTCTCCTCTGGCTAACTGGAGATCTCCCTGATCTAAAAATGCCCAATACTGAGATGTTTCAACCAACGTAGTCCATTTAGAAGAAGTATCTGGGTTCTTATCCAATAATTGAGCTTGCTTGAAATACTCAAGTGCTTTTTGTTGTTGCCCCTTTCGCAGGTAGACTTTCCCCATCCCTCCTAAAATCTCCGGGTCATTGGGACGCGTGGTAATGGCATAACGCAACTGCGCTTCTGCTTGATCAGTTTTCCCCAGTTCGAGTAGCTCTAACCCTTTTAGCTTTGCAAGGTAAGTAGGGTCTTTACGTAACTCTTGTTCTTGGATCCAACGCTTCTTAGCCGCTTGATTTGCTTTTTGAATCTCTAAGTCTGAAGGGTAGTAACTCGCGAGGACTGCATATTGCTCCGTCACTTGCTTTGAAATAGGTAATTGATCTAAAGCTCTTAACCAAGAAGTGGCAGCACTCGTTCCTACAATAGGAGCCAACGCCAGTTCTCGATACGTATCCAAAATCCAAAGGTCACCCGGGTCTACTTTTCGTATATGGTTTGCCAATGCAAGCTGAAATTGAGGAACTCCTGGGTAATCAGCATTAAGATGTTCAAGTCCAATCTTCACTTTATCCCAGTTATCATCCAGGTTGGCTTGCAGTTGCAAGTATTCGAGTTCAAGCGCAGCAGAAGGCATGCCGGTAGAAAAATAGTTTGGTAAGCTTTGATGGCTTCTACATAACGACCTGATTTAGCCAATAACCTTGCTCGCTGATAATCAGCTCGCTTTTCACCTTGAATGGCTAATATCGAAGACAGAGACTGGGTTTGCGGTGAGTTAGGAGCAATGTCTTTTAAGCGCTCGTAGCTTTGCTCTGCTAATTCAGGCTGCTTACGTTTCAAGAACATCGTTCCTTGATAGTAAAGCCCAGACAAGTTGGCTCTTTCAATAGCAAACAGCCTTTGCAGAGTACTTTCTACAATATCGTCACGACCAATTGCGTCTGCAAGCTTTAGCTGTTTGATTAGCCAATCCACAGAATCAACTCGTTCAAGAGAAGAAGATAACTGAACCAACTGGACTGGCTGATAAACCAACTCACGCTCCGCCTCAGATAGGGGTCTAGAGTCAACACCAACCGCCAGCGCTGTGCCAACAAAAAAAATACCACTCGCGACAATAACGGGAGCTAACCAATAAGAACCTATCCTTACTGACATTGCTTACCCCATGTA
Source organism: Vibrionales bacterium SWAT-3 (assembly GCA_000169995.1). Classification (GTDB taxonomy): domain Bacteria; phylum Pseudomonadota; class Gammaproteobacteria; order Enterobacterales; family Vibrionaceae; genus Vibrio. Next base: position 36,101 of record AAZW01000018.1, read on the forward strand.
GGTTGCAACTCACCATGTTCGCCAAATCGGAAGCGTTCGTTGTGCCAACCAAGACCAAATAAGCTCAACACATTGTCGTAATAATGATCGTTCCTGCTCGTCACTAGTTCATTTTGAGCGCGAGTAGCCTGTGCTTCAAGAAGATTGGAATAATCCATTGAAGTAAGCAAAGGTAACGCGGCAGCTGAAAAGCCGGCGCTACCTGATTGAGAATACTTACCTGTTTCTGTATCGACCTCACGTGGTGGCGCGCCTAACCGCTCAATAGCGGTAGCAAACGGCTCCATTTTCTTAACTAATTGTTCTTTCTCTTTATTTTTTTCATTGAGCATACCGACCCACAAGTATGTTCGAATTGCGTTATAGCTCCCAATTGGCCCTGTGACTTTGTCTACATTAAATCGTTTGCCATTCAAAGTTACCCAATCAGGACTAAAACCCGCAGTCAATGTTTGGCTAAGTATCAAAGTACTCGATTGGTACATTGAATCCCACGAGTATTGTGGATAGAGCTCTTTCATCCGAGCGATCAACTGTAAAGGAACGTAGCTAGGGTTCAAACGATAACCGCCTTTACCAAGATCAAAGCCTTTTGGAGCTGGAAGCAAAGTCGTCCCAACACCTGCTATATGAACCGACTCTTCTCTCAATATACGAGCGGCTAATAGGTGCCCTAATGACTGATAGTAATAGTTGTTCCATAAACGTCCTGCTTCGCCCAGCGCATAAGCAATCCACAAATCAGAATCTGAAGCTGGGTTTGTATCGAGTATGCCAAACTGCCCATCAAGTCTTTTTCCCCACAACCACGCAGGTAACCTAGCCGTTAAATCACCGCCAGCTAGATTCGCTTGTGTCCATTTCAATACTTGATCAAATGCCTGCTGGTCATTAGCTACCAACGCAAAGAACAAAGCATAAGACTGACCTTCAGACGTAGTGATCAAACGTTCATCACTACCATCAATTACTCGCCCATTCTCAATATATATTGACTTGAAATTGCTCCATAGAGGCCACTCACATGTGGCAGCCATAAGCTGAGGAGACAGTAAGAGCGACAACAATAATATTAACTTCTTCATTGCTCATCTCCCTCTGTTTTCTCTAAGCGCTGAGCCGCGATCTGACGTAATACTCGCCACAACACGATTGTCACAATAACCATCATCAACGCTGCAAAGCAGGCAATAAGAATCGGATGACTCGAAAAGTGATATCAAATCAACTGCCAAACTGGTAGCTCACCAACGTAGTAGTGAGCACCTACATTGTAGCTTGCAACCTCGTTATTTCTGAGCGTAATAAGCGAGCCAAACATGTGTTGGACTTTGCCTGAATCGCTTAACGCAGTATCTATAGAAGCAAAATCAGATGGGTGTGCTGCCATTATTGACACCAAGCTACGATTACTTGTAAATGGCGATTCCATCCCATAAATAGCGGCGAATGAACCATGAGCTTCTACTGCAACATAGTCGGTTGCATCTTGCTCTGTATTCGAAGGACTCATCCAGTTCATGCCAAGTTGTTCCTCATTTTTACTTGGCAATCGGATTTGACGTTCTCCAGCTTCCATAACAATATTCAACTGCTCTGGAGCATAGCCTGCTTGTTGAAGCTCACTAGCAACACCAATACTTAGTATGTCTTTATCTGCCAAAGACTCACTATCCCAATTATCGGTTAGCATAACCTGAAGACCCGGGTAACCAGAGTCGCTACCTAAAGACCCCATAACATTGATAAAAGTTTGTAACGCTTCTCTTGGTGCATCCTTTGGCAAAATAATCGCTGTTTCCGACAGGTCTGCCATCCTTGTATATGGAAAACCCGAAGTCGCGAATGCACGCATATTAGGCATCTCGATGTAATGAGGGAAACCACTAAAATCGATGGTTGAATCGCCATCAACCACTGCGTATTGCTTACTAGGTTGTGTCACTTGACACTGTCCATCAGTCACAGAAGCAAAGCCAAACTCAAAGTCGATTTGGTTCTTACTACCAACCTTAAATGCGGGGATTCTTACTCGATCACCCGAACTCAAAAAGCTGTCATCAAGCAATGGAACCCTTACACGGTTGGAATCGCCACCCTGACCTTCTGTTGTTAAGTTAAATGCTTGAATGAACTGGTCATTGATGCTCAACGTCAAACGAGACCCAGAGTGATCATCGGTTGGTGGAGAATAACGATAGTTTAAATCCATCGGTATACCACGACTCTGCCAAGTAAAGAGATCCGGTGGTAAGCGAAGGCTGACACTAATAGGCGGAGGCGTACGACCTTCAACTTGAAGCGCACTTTTCTGCTCAACAAGCTCAGACAAAGCTACAGGGCGATCTGTGCTAACCCAGTTTGGCGAATCATAAGGAATTCGTGGTTTGATCTGTTTAACATCGTTAACCTTCGCGATCGGTCCCGTCAATACTTGATTGCCTAATGCTAACCCTTGGACTGCCGTGTTTAGGTCGTCGCTATCACGGCCAACGACTAAAAGAAGTTTTACATAAGGATCCGTAGGGTGAGTTATCACTTGTAGATAGGGGCCATCTGTATCAGGGAAATCTCGTAAAAAGTCGGGTTTATTGTCATTTGTAACAAAAACTACTGCATTACGATCTGGCAAAGTATCAAAACTCAAAGGAAAACTTGCCCCACGCCAACTAGCCAGTGCGCCAAAATATGAACTGAGTACACCCGCCGCTTTAATATCATCAAGGCTATATTGGTCTCCTAAAACAACGGGCAAATCCAACTTGTTAAAATCGCGAACATCAAAAAATGGGGCTGGCAATAAGCTCAAATCGCTCTTGATCATTGTTTTCTGAACAGACATTTCAATTCGACTACTTTGACTAATCTCAGCCCAAATACTCGAATCATTGGGATTTGCGCAATCTGTTCTCGTGTTGCCAATCAGCTCAAAGCGTATTTGGTTATAATTGCTGAAATAACGCGTATCTAGCGGCATAGATAAATTCAGCTTTTGCCCTTGCTGCCCGTCAACAATAGACGTCACTCCCATTAGTTCATTATTCAAATACACTTTTACGTGAGAAACCAAAGACAACAGGGCTGGGGATGGAGTTATATCAAAATATAAAGTCGCCTTTGAAACGACCTCATCAAGACGAGAGCCGAACCCAACATAAGCACTTGCCTCACTCCCTTGAATCGCAATCGAACCGTTATAGCCCAGTTGACTAAATGGAATGACGCGCTGCACGACTTCGGCACTTTCACTCAGGCTCAGCAACCCTTCAGCAGGCGCTTCTGGTTGATATTGATTAACATTATTTGCTGCGGCATTACCCGAAAAGCACGCGATTGAGAGTGCTGTTAACGCCGTTATTGTTTTATTATTTAGCATGACTTTGGGTCCTGATTGGGACATAGCGTGGTCTCAACGACCAAATAAATTCGAAACTATTTAAAAGTAAATCCACAGAAACTCTTATAAAGTTAGGGCTGTGTTTCAATAAACGTTTATAACCATTAAAACCGACTTGGAGCACTGCTCGCATGCTCGATAATGGTTTATCTGACTGATATCCTTGCTGCCATTTCGCCCATGTATCAGCTCGAGCGAATGTACATTGAACATATTGAACTTGCTGTTGATGAGACAACTCCTCCAAACGAAGCCCAAAAATGCCTTTAGATGCGTAAGCGACGGTCATTGGGAAAACGAATTCTTGTCCACCACGTTTGAGCACAACGTCTAAACACTGACCAAGTAAATACTCACAAGTTTTATCATCAGCATCATCGATCACAACCCTAATACCGCCTAAAGAAAAATCCTTCATTTCTGCCTGAATTAAATGCCCTGTATGAAGCCTAACCCAAATTGGCATTGAAACTTCTACTCGGTGGTCTTTACGGACTTGCTTCGCCTCAACCGCTACAGCAACCGCTGCACCCAATATCAACAAGTTGTATAAGGTCCAGATCAAATTAACCATAACGGTACCAATCTCATCATTTGGTCCCCAGCCCAAGCGATAGAAACCAACACCAGCCCCTAAAATATTGAGGGCAACGAGAACTAAATATGGTCTCGAGATCACCCAGTCGTAATGAGACTTCTCAACTAACCCACCTTTGCCTGTAACATTAAAAGTACCTTTATGTGGAGCAAACAGTGCAACAGTCGTTGGTCTTGCGATGTACCAAGCTAACACTGTTTCATAGACCTCACCCCAAAATGTATATGGAATCCACGTATTTACAAAGTGAAATAATTAATAAAAGTTAAGATGCGTACGTATATTCGGCTTCTTGGTGAAGGAGCTACCTTCTAGCCTTTGATGTTTGCGCACCTACCGTCCTCATCGAGTTATCAGCCTCTTAAAGCGTCACATTTTGGTCAGGTTTTCAGTAGGTTGGTCTTACCTTTTATGCATCATCATTTTGTAAGATTTTAGAATTTGTTAGTGATTAATTAGTGAGTAATACTGGTTTATATTCAGTCTCATACCGAAGCATTGCCCACGCAGTCCGTACCACTTTGTTAGCCAGTGCAATGCAGGCCTTCTTGAAGCCGATACGATCTATGATGCTTCTCAACCAAGCATCCTTTTGAGTCTTCGGTTTTTCGGGTAGTCGTCCAACGTAAGACATTGCACCAAGATAAAGAAGCGAGCGTAGCTCCTTCACACCACCGCATTTATCGATCCCAATCATAAAGACTTTGCCACCTGAACTGTGTTGTTTCGGCGTAAGACCAACAAACGCTGAAGCTTGTCTTCCATTCTTGAACTGCTTTCCATCACCAAGAGTTGTATAGAGCATCGCAGCAGTTGTTTCACCAACACCTTCAATTTCCATTAATCGTTGGCATGGTTCTATCTGACGGGTTAAAGCATTTTTCTCTTTTTCGAACACGATGAGTTTTGCTTTCAGTTCTTTATATTGATCCCACAGCGTGGACAGAACGGATACAACATTTGCTGGTATTGATGTCTCTCCATCAAGCACTGTTTGAACCGATGTTTTTAATCCTTTTTCACCTTTAGGGTTAGCAATACCATAGCCTAAAATGGTGCCTCGAATATGCTGCCCCAAAGAAACCACACTGCGAGATAAGAAACGACGACTACTTTCCATGGATTGCATAGATTGCTGTTCAAGCGATTTTGGACGACTATATTTGATACCGATTTGGATAGCTGCGTTAGCGATAGCAAGAGCATCATTGTGATCAGTTTTATGGCCTTCCAAGTACCCTTTTACTTTCTTAGGATTGATGATCCGTACTTCGTGTCCAAATTTTTCGGCCAACTGCCCCCAATAATGGCAGCCGCAACACCCCTCCATAGCGACAATTGAAGGCTTGGCTTTGGCGAGAAACTCTTTCATTTTTTGGCGACTTAGAGGCTTATTGGACAGCAACTCACCATGAATGCTGATATGACAGGCTTGAAGAACATTTTTTGCTAAGTCGATAGCGATAACATTACTAGTCAACATATTGGAACCCTCTTTTTATCTCGTTCTCCTAAGCCTAGTTCGGCAGAGGAGGGAGTGGATTCCATACATCAAGTAACGATGGTCACCCTGCATTCGCGAATTCGTCATACTGGCATGTATCATATGTGGTAACACATAGAGAATAATGGCAAGTGCCGGAGCATAAATAACATACGAGTGTAAAATCAAAAATGCGAGTGGAGCTATTAAAAATACTATCCTTGGGATACCAGATAAAAAGTGCATCATCGCGTTTAGGTAACAAAGTCGCTGTGACAATTTAAGCCCTTTACCTATCAGTGGGTTATCTACACGGAATATCTGAGCCATACCTCTAGCCCATCGAATACGTTGACCAACGTGTGCTGATAGGGTTTCAGTCGCTAAGCCTGCTGAAATTGGCTGTTTTAAATACGCAGAACGATAACCAAGGCGATGCATTCTGAGAGAAGTGTGTGCATCTTCTGTTACCGTTTCAACCGCGATACCGCCAACTTCCTCTAACGGCTCACGCCTTAAAACAGCACAAGAACCACAGAAAAAAGTCGCGTCCCAAAGATCATTACCGTCTTGAATCAAGCCATAAAACAAACTCCCTTCATTAGGCACGTTTCGAAAATTCGACAAGTTGCGCTCAAATGGGTCAGGAGAAAAGAAATGGTGGGGCGTTTGTATCAACGCAAGCTTTGGATCTTTAAGAAACATTCCCATGGTTAGCTGAAAAAAAGCTCTAGTCGGAATATGATCGCAATCGAAAATAGCCACATACTCACCATGGGTTTGCTTCAACGCATAGTTGATGTTGCCCGCTTTCGCGTGTTCATTAGTCGGACGACGGATATAATTAACTCCGACGCTATTAGCAAAGTCTCGAAAACTGTCACGCTTACCATCGTCAAGAATGTGAATGTTCAGTTTATCTTTTGGCCAGTCAACCCCAAGCGACGCATAAACTGTTGCTTTAACAACATCCAAATCTTCGTTGTAAGTTGGAATCATCAAATCGATTGTAGGCCAACTTGAATGGTCTTTTGGCATAGACACAGGCTTGCGACTCAAAGGCCAAATATTCTGAAAATAGCCCAGCAAAAGTACAATCCAAGAGTAAGTTTCTGCCAAAAGTAAAATACTCCCCAAGATAAGAGCTACCGGGTCGTCCCAATTTAAAGTCGATGAGTAACGCCACCACAGATAACGACACGAAGCCGTCACTGAAAGAATAATCAGCAACATAGTGGGGAAGCGCCCCGGCATACGACGCACCATCATTGCCAACCCCCAAAGCAACAATATAAATACAGTTTGAGCCTGATAGCCAAAAGGGACAGTAAAACAAAGCAACGCAATAAAAACGACCAAGAAAAGTAGTATGTAGTTCAACAACATAACCAATTTGCTTTCTTTCATCCGTTCACGTATTTCGGATCCGTTGGTTTGATCCGCAGCCTTCTCGAGCCAGGCGACCAATTTAGATATTTGAGAGAACGGTATATAAAATAAATTTTTCAGTAAGTTAAATGTGTCATTGACGATTTTAACCACTTTCTTAGACAAGAATTTACAAGGGGTTTGCTTAAAAAAAGCTAGCCACAGCGTTTGAACCATAAATCGAACAGAATCAAACAGCCTTGGAGCAGCAAAGTTTATATGTGGGTACAAATACAGAGGCAGCTTCCATGTGGCAACCCCTGCTATTTTAGGTTTCAAAAGAACAAAACAGAAAGAAAACCATATCGACAAAAGCATCCTGCCAACTCTTGTACTATTGCAGTTCTTGTACTTCTCGTAAGTTCTCGTTTGAGACTTAAATTGCTCAGCTATCCAAGGTTGGAAAATCAAATTCAGGCTACGCATTAGTTAGCCTTGAGAATAATGAGATGAAAACGTTGAAACACACCAAAAAGCCAAGGATTGAAAGTCCTTAGCAGCTTGACTAACCGGAGAGAAATGCTGAACCGTAGTAAGGTTAGCAACGCAATCTAGCAGAGCGGTATCACGATGGAGTAATACTGGTACTAATATTGAACCAAATTCTTTCTTTAATACGAGCATGAAATCACGACCGACTTCAGTTTCTGGTTGATAGTGATTAATGACAAGTCGGATCTTATTCTTCTCTAATAAGTCATCAAAGAAAGGATAGTTTTGAATCCAGGACTGAAGCGCACTATAGCTAACGGCATCGGCTGTAACGGTAATAAATACCACATCTATCGCATCAATAGCGCCGTTGGCTGTTAGGTTGGTGAGATCAGATAGCGGTGAGTGGAACAATTGCCACTGTTCACCCTCCTCTTCACTAACATTTAATGTAGTATTTATTAACGAATTCAGGTGTTGAACTCGATTTTGTTCAAACTCATAGTGTTGTTCAAAAGATAACTGCCCGAAAGGAAGAAACATCGCCCCTTGTGGGCTCTGATAACCCGCGTCAAACAAGTTTAGTCGATTCAGCGTTCTTACTGCCCACCCGTCATTCTCTTCATATGGAAGACCTAAATGGAGGCCTAAAAGGTTCTCAGGTGAAGCGTCTATCGCTAATACCTGCTTATTGATTTTCACTAAAGCCTGCGAAAGGTTTGCTGTGATGGTCGTAGATCCACAACCACCACGTAAGCTAGCAAAAAGAAGGCGCTTCATATCGCTTCCGTTTCTATACCTGCCTGTCTCTTACCGACCAATTTATCAGTAGTGCGTACTTGCTTTGATTGAAATATTAACCACTTACTTTTAGCTTGTGTATAAGACTCATTCTCTGTCATTTCAATGTACTGATGTTGAGTTAGATTATATGAAGCGTAGATCGAATTAATGTCTTTTGCTGGTTCAGCCACTAGATCTTTCCAAAATAAAAGCATAAAAACACAGAGGCAAAGACGTTCCTGTCAATTCCTTTAACCTGTATACATTACGCTGATAAATATTTAACGCACGAACCTATGCGCAGAACATGAATAGGATGTACATATGAGCAATGAAATCTTGACTCACACTACTTTCGTTCAATAAATGGTGTCTTCTTAGGTAATAAGGAATTAGCAACATAAATACAATTTGTAACTACTTACGAAAAATCTATATTTAAAATCAATGACATGGGCACATTTATTTAAACTGACTATGATTCATCATGTAACACATAGTCATCTGAAAAATTATAATATATCTATTTTAATTTTCGATCAAACTTGATTAAGATATCCGCGTCATTTTATTGTCACAACTCAGCTCTAAAGCTTCAACGCATAATGCTCTGTGTTATATGCTAGCTATCAAAAAACTTAACCACATGAAACTAAGGAATTTTATGCACTCGATTCATGGACTACCGGCAACGACCAGTGAAAGAGAATATGAATCTGTATACGTCAATTTATTCACACACAAAAGACTAGCAATCGATTCCTTATTAAACTTATTAAAAAACAAAGATAACACTTCACTTACAATATTTACTGACAAAGAAACTTTTTTGACAGGGCTCACTGAAGAAGTAATATCAAAAATCAATCACTTAGCAAAAACATCATTAGAAAAAATGTATTTTGTTAATAGCCATCAGTCGAAAAAAACAATCAATCCAATTTCACTGTCACTTGATATTCACAATATCAATATAAAAATCCGTTCTACTTATATTTTATTTATTCATGACAGCTTGCTCGCTCACTGTGATGACAATGAAATTGATAAATTTCTATACAATATACAAAGTATTGCTCATAAAAAGCACTTATCCATCAATTTATGTATTTACGGCAACCTTGCAACGTCAATATTAAAACCAAAATTGCTCACTAATAACCGCTACATCGCAGGGCTTGCAACTATGACTCCAATCGATGAGTCTAGTTATAACTACCTTGTTGATTTTTGGTGCAATAAACATGGTGTTAAGTCTGATAGTGAATTTATTCTTACGAGTTCAAGTAACGGTCAATTAGAGGCTACCTTAAACCAGAACCTAAGCTCGCTAGACATAATCGAAGATAAAGCAGACAACGATCGAATCTATGTGAGCAAAGAAGTCTTGGGTGAGGGCGTTAAGGTTCCCAAAAGCGTACATGTAGCGAATGACAACCAAACGCTACTAAAAATGCTCGATAGTCCAAGAGCTTCAACCGTTATCTTTAGTTGCAACAATCAGAAAGAAGTTAGGCAGTTAGCTATTGACTGCTTTAGGTTACGTGCTAAAGCGGGGAACCAATTAAAAATAGTTATTCGCGAGACTGAGCAGTGCCTAAGATACACAGACGAAAAGTTTCTACTTCGCGCAGGAGTTAATTTGATCTGCCCTGTTCAACTTCCTCACATGCGCTTTATGACACAAGTCGAGGCAATACAAGGCCAGTTATCCACTCGCCCATTACCGAAGAATATCGAGTCTCTCCTCAAGTATGACCTAAAGTTCGGAAATAAAGGTTATATGCTAAACACTGAGTTTAAAGACTATTGTGGTGAGTTGATTGCTATGTCATCACGCTCCAATGTTAGGTTTGCGCTAATCAAGCTTAGCTTGTTACCTGGAATGACGGCTGAAGAGTGCCTACGTCTCTGCCATATCCGTAGAGATGGCGATGTTGTCACTGCATGTAATAATGCTCTTTATATCCTTTTTAGTGCAATCCGCCACAACGACATCAACGTTGCACTGAGTAACGTTTTCGAGTTTCCTATTCGCGATCTGTTTTATACGGTTCAAACTTATGACACTCAACATGATATCGAAGCCGAATTGCAATACATCATAAAAGATCAGGCCACAATCTCATCTGAAGTGTCACAATTAACGACAGAAGAAAAGATTTTTTCAGAGGCTACTCACCCCGTAACAGACGTCACCCCCCTATTTGCAATAAAAAAAGTTATCGCCTCAAAGGGAACCATATGAACATTAATGACTTTCTACTCACGGCAACTATCAGCGCCTTAATTGGGGGGCTACTCGGTTACTTTCTTCGCGATGCTGTGGAATTTAGTATACGTGTTTATCAACGTCACTTCACACGTTCACGGTATTTCGAACAAGATGCCACTATCACTAAAAATAAGAAGCTAAAATAATGAAATCACATCTTAAGGATTCCATTCTTTCAAACCTAAGTTTGGGTTGGTGGAACATCTATTTTATCGCAAAAGTGGCTCTTTTCGTTCAAGGGACGATTGACTTCCACCCAATTGAAAACTTCGCTTTATTACTATTTATATTACTTCCCGTGACACTGAAACCAATCAATGTAGCTCGCCATCTTATCGCGGTTGTGATAGCTGCTTGGTTACTGCATTATGATTCTTACCTTCCGCCGCTGGATAGGCTTTGGGCGCAAGTAGGACAACTCGCACAGTTTGAGATTGGATATCTTATTGAGCTAATAGGGCGGTTTGTTTCAGTTGAAGCACTGCTAGGCTTATTTACGCTATGTGCAGGTTACTACATCCTAAGTAGATTTCTACGTATCTCGGTCTTTGTCGTTATCGCGATGCTTTATGTCAGCCTACCAGACAGTCCTGAACCTTCAGTTCAGGTTGTTAGCAATGACTTAACACAAAAAAATGAGTCAACCCTGCCAACGCCGTCGCAACCACAAATAACTGAAATAAATGACCAATCCCTGAATAAAATGACTACAAATTTTTTCGAGAATGAAGCGTCTCGTTCTGTCGATTTTAGTCAAAGCAGCCAAGCATCAGCCCCCTTTGACCTACTATTTTTAAGTATTTGTTCAGTCGCGTGGGACGACATCGAGATTGCAGGGTTAGCAGATCACCCGCTGTTTAAAGAATTCGACATCATGTTCGACAACTTTAGTGCAGGCACATCATACAGTGGCCCAGCTGTTATTCGTCTATTAAGAGCGAGTTGTGGTCAACAAGAACACAGCCAGCTGTTCGCATCAGCACCTTCAAACCAATGTTACCTGTTTGATAATCTCAAAAACCTAGGCTTCGAAGAAAACCTATTAATGAACCATAACGGTGTCTTTGACAGCTTCCTTGAACTAATTAAAAAGGATGGTGACATAGCAGCAGAACTGATGCCTCAGGATGGCTTTAAGCCTTACCAAAAGTCATTTGACGGCTCTTCAATATTCCGAGACAAACAAGTCCTAGATAACTGGCTACAACAAAGGCTAAACAGCAGTGATGAAAAAGTCGTAGCGTTGTATAACTCGATCTCACTACATGATGGCAATCGAATCATAAATTCTAAGTCCAGTACGTCAATTATCAGTTATAAAAAGCGTTTGAAAAACCTGCTTGACGATCTTTATGATTTTTTCAAACAGCTTGAAGCATCAAAACGTAATATTGTTGTTGCTCTAGTACCTGAACACGGAGCAGGTATGCGGGGCGATAGAATGCAAATACAAGGTATGAGAGAAATACCAGCCCCTGGTATCGTGCATACTCCAGTAGGCATTAAGATTTTCGGGGAAAATATCAAACGTGACGGAGAGACAATACATGTCACCGCTCCTTCAAGCTACCTAGCACTCTCGCAATTAGTATCCAATATTCTAGAGGAAGATATCTATAGTGATACACAGTTCAGTCCAAAGAAACTAACTCAAAACTTACCAGAAACACGCCTCGTAGCCCAAAATTCTGGCTCAACAGTAATTGAAGTCGATGGCAAATATTACGTCACATTAGATGGATCTAGTTGGATTGAATATCCAAATAAGTAGTGGTTAATCAGGCTCTATCATTACCAAAATAGGACGAGTAAGAGGCAAGCCAGTGAATCAATCACTGGCTTTTTAATACCTACCAGTTATCGAATTGCTTAACCTAAATGTGCACCAGCGTACCTCGACCTAGATATTACGAGCATCATGACTTAAGAATGTGGCGTTCTCGATGAGAAAGTCTAAAAAGGTTTCGGCTTGCAATGAAAGCGCACGGCCTTTGAGAGATTGAACTTTGACCGTCGCTTTAGAGAAGGTCTCTAACTCAGTTGCAACCACTTCAATTTGTCCCGATTTGATCTCATCAAGCACCGTGAGTTTCGGCATAAAGGTTACGCCTAGGCCTGCCGACACAAAGTTAGTGAGTGCGGTAACAGAGTTAGTTTGAAGCTTAGGTTGCAAAGTGAGATGAGAGTTTTGTTCGGCCTGCTTTACGAGCCTCCCCATACCTGTCGAGTTGTCGATCAAAGCAATAGAAGCCTCTCTAACATCTTGCAGTGTCACTGGTGCTTGTTGCGTCGTCAGTATGTGCCCTTTTGGAGCGATTAGCTCTAGAGGATGACTACGCTCGACGTGTGAATGCAGTTTAGGGTGAGGAGCAGACGCATAGGTAATAGCGAAGTCAATCTGTTGATCTTCCAACATTTTAACGGCATCCAACGCACCCGCAATTTCAATCGATAAATTGATATCAGGGTATCGAGCCATGAAGGTCTGCATGGGTTTAGATACCAAGTTTGTGATGAACCCTTCCCCAATCGCGATGCTTACATTGCCTCCCTTAAGGTTTTTCAACTTGGTTAGGCGAGCCAACACCGCCGTTTCACTGCGAACGATGGAGCGGTAATAGTTCAACAATTCGTTGCCCGCCTCAGTTAGCAGTGATTGACGATTATTGCGTTCCCACACCTTCATTTCTGCTTGTGCTTCAAGCTGCGTCAGCATTCGACTCATTGCCGCAGGGTCAACGTTCATCATCTTAGATGCCTTACGCAGTGACCCATATTTTGATAACGCATTCAGATACTCAAGCGCACGGAGATTAAAATGATGCATGCAACTTCCTTGTGATTCGACAGACACACGGCAAGCGTCTCACAATTTTCTCATTTGCCCATCTAGGAATTGAGATACCGACACAACAAGTTTGCAAGTTGTGGGCTGAGTCACCAACACAAGTCCTTGAAGAGCGATAGGCACGATATAGAAGAAGTATGTATTCGCGCCAAATAAAACAAAAACACAGCTCAATTCAACGAAGAAATGAGCTGTGTTTGATGTTCACTATCGGCTGTTTGAAGCCGCTAAACTGTCGCTATTTTAAAGCAAGCAGCTTATCGACAAATTCAGAGAAACCATACCCACCAGGCTTGCTCATCACCACTGATGGTTGATGTTCTAGTCGTTCCCAGTAATGCTGAATATTCGCCACACCGACACTGTTAGGCAAAATTTCAAACATGTATTGGTCGTTCATCGAGTCACCAACATAGCAACTACGCTCGACTATCTCTTGGTCAGATAGTCCCTTCTCTTTGAGAAAAGCGGTCGATGTTGCTTTCTTAGAGTGCTCACCATACCAAGCATTAATGTGAATGGAGCTTGCTGTAGCGTGTGCACCTAACGCGTGAATCTTAGAGACTATCTCTTCAATAATCGCATCATCGACTTTGGGACGATTTTGACCTATGTCTATCGCAACTTCACACAAGCGGTACGACTGATCGAGCGTTAAACTGAGCTCTGGGTAATCGCTCAAAATAGCTAAGACTTGTTCTTTCAGTTTGCTCTGATTAGCACTGACTTCTGGCAAAGGGATATCAGATCGCAATGTCAGATAACCGTTTTTCTTTTCCATAATGAACGCGCCATTCTCGCCGAGAACCGCATCAACAGGCCACAGCTGAGCAATATGATCACACCACCCTGCACATGCGCCCGTTACCGCAACTACTTTTTTCCCTGAATCACGCAGCTTGCTTAACGCAATCAAGCTTTCAGGAGGCAATTGACCTTGCCACGTTAAGGTGTCATCCACATCGGTTAACACCCAATCTATCTTTTTCCAATTTTGGTTCAATTCATTCGATACCGAATTCATTTCTACACCTCTAAATAATCAATCACTAAACAGTGTTAAAGCAAATTCGGTAAAAACATCACTAAGCTTTCAGAGAAAGTCAGCAACATTAGAACCGTCAGTAGTGCTAGCAACAACGGAGCCACTTCTCTTACGAAGTCGACCATACGAACTTTTAAAATCGAGCAAACCGTAAACATCATCGAACCAAATGGCGGGGTCACACCACCAATCATGATATTCACTATCACGATAATGCCGAAGTGAACCGGGTTAACGCCGAGGTTAAGCACAGCAGGCAGTAGCAATGGTGTGAGTATTATCATCGCAGCACCACCTTCGATAAACATGCCAACCACTAACAGCAGCACGTTAATCAACAACAGCAAGACGAGCTTGTTGTCTGTCAGCTCAATCAGAGCCGAAGCAACATTGTGTGGGATCTGCTCTAGCGTCATGTAGTAACCAAAGACCATGGCACCGATAATGATGAACATAACACTACTAGTGCCCTGCACTGTTTCACGCATGATCAGCGGGATATGGCGGAAACCCAGTTGACGATAAACAAAGATGCCAATAATCGCGCAAAGTAATACTGCAATAGCACCCGCTTCAGTAGGTGTGAACAAGCAAAAACGCATGCCCAGAATAATGCCGAACGGGATCAACAGTGCCGGAATCGCTTTCAAGAAGTAATGAAAACGCTCTTTGGCAGAAGCAGGCTCAGAGCGTGACGGTTTGTAACGGCGTTTACGAGCTATGAACGCGATCGTCACCATTAGCGACAGCGCCATCAAAAATGCCGGAACGTAACCCGCAATAAACATTTGATGGACTGACACGTTCGCTAATAAAGCAAAGATGATTAGGTTAATACCCGGCGGGATCACAGGGCTGATACTTGATGAGGCAGCGGTTACCGCAGCCGTGAATGGCAAGTCGTAACCACGCTTGGTCATCTCAGGAGCAAGAATCTTAGACTGCATCGCCGCATCCGCATTGGCAGATCCAGAGATCCCCCCCATCAGAGTACTCAATGCTACATTCACTTGAGCAAGACCACCGGTTTTGTGACCAATCATCGAGTCAGCAAAGGCGAGTAAGCTCTTACTGATCCCCGCATAGTTCATCACCGAACCCACCATGATAAAGAACGGAATAGCCAACAACGGAAAAGACTCAGCAGAGCTAATAAAGCGCTGCATTACCAAACTCACAGGAATAGAGTCATTGATAAAAAGAAAGTAAACCATCGCCGATGCGATCAGAGAAAACGCGATGGGTATGTTCAATAGAAACAGGACAAACAGAATAAGGATTGGAAGATAGCTTTCCATAAATCGTACCTACTTAGAAGAGCGCTTTAGAGATGCGACATCGTTCGCGATAAATCGAACGGTGTGGATCGCCATCAATGAGAAACAAAGCAACAACACGCCATTGATAACGAAATATGAAACACCCATGACCGGCGTTGATATGACCCCCACTGTCAATTAAAAACGTAGAAGTTTCTGCTCCCTCATTTCAGAGCCTTTGTTCATTTTGGGATAGTGTTACCGCATAGATGAAGCAAAGTAATGTCGTCGGTTCTCATGCTGATATACGTGGATTGCTCATCGTTTGATGAGTAGAGCCTACCTTACTTGTTCCGTCGTAGCACCTGTCTTCAGTCTATGCTCGTGGTTCAATACAGCCGAAGCTATATTGCCGTCCTAACGCCGTCGGTGTTTGTGCCACTCCCGATGCTTTATCCAATGCGATAACACTAATTCTGTCTTCATGCCGGTAAACGAGCGATTCGAGTTCTAGGATCTACGTCGCTAATGACAACTTCACGCGCAATGGCCCAGATGTAAGCGATCATCTCTCTTGCGATGGCGACCACAACGACATTTCGGTGTTTACCTTTTTGTAATAGTCGTTGGTAACGACGACATAACCTTTGCTGGGCTTGCCAAGCGATATCAACTATCTCTTTAGGCAGCCCTTCTTGCCTTAGTTGCAGCTCTACAGATATGTTCGCTTTATGCTTATAGGTGTGTGCGCCTTCAACGAGTAACCGTCTGGCTCGACTGTTGCCACACTTTGTTAAGCTGCCACGACGAGTTTTACCTCCACTGGAGTTTTCTGTTGGAACAAGCCCAAGGTAAGCCATAAGCTTTCTTGGATGGTCGAACCGCCGTAAGTCACCCAGCTCAGCTATTGTGCCAAGAGCTACGAGTAACCTAACACCCCGCATAGCTTGAATGGCTTTCACAACAGGATAGTATCGCCAGTTTTTGACCTGATGGAGCAGTTCATTATCGAGTCGTTGCAGCCGCTGTATCCGCTCATTGATTGTAATGATCATCTCTTGCAAGACGATTTGTTGACTATGGTGAGGAAGAATGAGGTCGGTCAGCCACCGTAGATGCTTTTTAGACCAGTTATCATTGACCGTCGCTTGGATATTATTGCGAAGAAGAAAGCCTTTGAGTTGGAACTTTGCGTCTTTGAGATCTTTCATTGCCGTTTCTCTGGCACGCGAGAGATCTCGAATAGCTTCATCTTCGGCTTCTGGTACATAGATGGGTGTAAGCTCTTCGGCTTTTAACAGCTTGGCGAGCTTTGCTGCGTCTCGTTTGTCAGTTTTAACTTTATCGCCTGGCTTCTTAGGTATAAGTGATGGAGCGACGACATAGCAGCAGTGTCCAAGGCTCGTAATCAGGCGATAAGTCCAGTAACCACACGGTCCTGCTTCATAGACAAAGTGCAGAGTGGCTTTTGGATACTTGGATTGCAGTTGTCTGGCTAATTTAATAAGCGCGGACTTGTTAGATTTAATACGGCCAAGGTGTTGTGGGTTTGCCCCTCGATGTTCTTGTAAAACAGCGACTTGAATAAATGACTTATGCGTATCTAAGCCAATGAAAATTATGCTATCTTTACTCATGCTAGCCTCCAAATTTAGTTGTTTGACGCACTAATTATGGCTCTGGCTTAAAGCTAACCCACGATATTGGAGGCTAGCACCTTTCGTGGGGGTCATTATGTCTACCTTGTTAGATAGCATGAGATATTGATAGCTCAGTACCGCCATTAAAATGTTCAGAGCCAGTAGGAAAACAGAAACACACAATCTAAATGGGATTTTTGCTTTTTCTGGCAACATGGCAACCACCACATCCACCCCCATGTGAAGCTTGTGTTTGTAACAGGAGGTAATCCCCAAGTAGACAGCCCAAATGAAGCAAATAACCGACAGCTCTTCACTCCATGGGACAACAAAGCCAAATCCATAACGCAAGACGACGTTAACGATAACAACCAAAACGGTGATCGAAATAGCGATAGAAGCGAGGATTTCTTCAATATTTTTCAATAAAAACAAAAGACTTCTCCAACGAAATACCTAATACAACGTGGGTATTTCAGGAATAAAACGGCCTAAAGTAGTTAGGCCGTAATCATTAACTAATTAATTTCTGCAGGACTACTGTGCCGCTCGGATCGTTTCAAGCTCTTTCATGATCGTCGCGTGTATGCCTTCACTCCAGCTTGGGAACTGGTTGTACACATCTGCCGTCAACTGGTTGAACTCTTCAGAATTCACTTCATTGAAGGTAACGCCTAGCTCTTCAAGTTTCTGAGTGTATTCAACATCCAGTTTAACTAGCTCAGCAGTGTTAGATTCAGCGCCCGCTTCTAACTCTTCATTGATGATCTGCTGCTGCTCTGGCGTAAATTTGTCCCAAAGCGTTGGTGAAATGTAGATACCCACTGTACCTAGGAAGTGCTTCGTCAAAGACATGTTCTTTGCTACTTCGTAGATTTTGGTTGAGTACATCGTCAGGATTGAACCTTCAAGACCGTCAACGACACCTTGTTGAACGCCTGCATAGGTTTCAGGGAATGGAAGAGAAGCTGGAGCTGCGCCCATTGCTGAAAGCGTGCTAATGAACAGCTGACTTTGTGGAACACGAATACGCATGCCTTTCATGTCTTCAGAGTTCACAATCTCTTTATTGGTGATCATATGACGGAAACCAAACATGTAGTCAGCATTCAATACTTTGATGCCTTTCTCTTCGGCTTTAGCTTTTAGGCCAGCGACAAATTCAGTGTCCATCATCGCTAAGTATTCATCGTAAGTGTTGTACAACATTGGACCAGCAAGTGCTGCAAAGTCAGGTACGTAATCACCTAGGTAAGTCAAATCTTCTACAGCAACCCAGTTTGCGCCGTTAACCACTTGTTCCAAGTTATCTTTGTATACAGGTAACTGACCACCTGGGAAAACTTTAATGTTTACCGAACCATCGGTTCTTTCTCTAATTTTGTCGGTCGCTTTGATAAGTTCTTGTGTTAACAACTCATTTTGAGTGAACACAAGGCTCATGTTGATATTGATCGGCTCATCTTTAGCTTCAGAACCAGCCTTGTCAGCTTCACCACAACCAACAAGCAGCGTTGCCGCCATAATTACTGTACCTAATAGCTTTTTCATTTTTAATCACCTTTATGTGGCTATCGTTTTCTAAATATAGAGGGTGTTATTAAGTTTTCGTAGAGTATGTGAGTGAATTATTACATTCATATGAACATTAATCTTACCAATTTGAACATTGTGAGTATAAGGTCTCACTATTGTATAAACTCTGTACAACACCTTTAAGCTAGCTCTCATTTAAAAAAAGTTGATATAGCGGATAGATAATAAATCTGTAATAAAGTAGAGCTACTGTTTCCTGAATTTTCAAATGAACATCGAGATTGAATTATGATCACAGGCCACCGCGGTGCCGCTTCTTTAGCACCAGAAAATACGTTAGTGAGTATTGAACAAGCAGCGAAAGCTGGTGCTACATGGATTGAAATTGATACCCAGTTAAGCGCTGATGGCACCCCAATGGTTTTTCATGATAAGACGGTAAATCGTTGCACTAACGGAACGGGCAATATTGCAGACTTAGATTTATCCGCTCTCAAAACGTTAGATGCTGGCAGTTGGTTTGGTAGCGAGTTCGCAGGGACAACGATTCCCACCTTGAGTGAAGCGCTCGACAAGTGCCTAGAGCTCGATGTGACCTTGAACCTTGAGATCAAAATTTATGACGATAAGGCTATCCAACCTTTAGTTGAGAAAGTTGCCGCGCTGATTGAACAAAAGCAGTTCCCTATTGAAAAGCTACTCATCTCAAGCTTCAAAAAAGAAGCACTAAGCCTCTGCCAACAAATGATGCCAGAAGTTAAAAGAGGCTTTATTTGCGAGGTTTGGAATAATTTCAGCCTAGAGTCACTTAAATCACTCGCTCTTTACAGCATTCATATTGACCACCGAATTCTTGATGAAAAAACGGCCAAAGCGATCAAAGCTTCAGGTGCCGTTCTTAAAATATGGACACTGAACGATCCTCAAATGGCGGCTAAATATTTCAACCTTGGTGTCGATAACATCATCACCGACGTACCAAACCAATTTTAGTGAGCTTCCATGGAACTGAACCATCGTCAGAAAGAAATACTCGCAACACTTAAGGCTAATCAAGACATACAGATCGACCATTTAGCCGAGTTATTTTCTGTCACCACTCAAACCATTCGTCGTGATGTAAACCACCTGTGTGAACAAGGCCTAGCACGCAGAGTACACGGAGGCGTCAGCCTACCTACTACGCTCACCAATACTAGCTACCGATTCCGGGCTGGTGTTGAGTCTGAAACAAAAGACAGTATTGCGATGGCGGTTGCCGACGCGATACCTGAAGGGTCAACGGTTATGATGGGCATTGGTACGACCGTCACTCGCATCGCTCAATATTTGTTGGCTAAGCCCGCATTGCGAGTGATCACCAATAACCTTCAAGTAGCTCGTATCCTTGAAGCAAATGAGCAAATTGAAGTGTATTTGGCTGGCGGTTTGTTCAGGCGAGAACACCAAGACATGGTGGGAAGCAGTGTGGTCCACTTCTTTTCCGATTTTGAAGCCGACATTGGCATCTGTGGTTGTGGCTCAGTAACAGACAGTCATTTCGCCATGGAACATGAACAAGTTGAAGCTGATCTATCCAAGTCGATCATAAAGAACAGCCGTGAAAGTTGGCTAGTAGCAGATGCCAGTAAATGGGGCCGCTTTGCTGCTCTGAAGGTAGCTTCACTGAATGATTTTGACCGCATCTACACAAACAGCACTCAGCTGCCATCTGAATTGAACATACATTTGGTCGAAGACGAAACACATCAATAAAGATGAAAAACATAGATAGCAAAAAGCCTAGCATCATCGCTAGGCTTTGAAGTTAAAGAAAATAGCTTTTAATTAGTGCTACATTCCAACAAAGAAACTGATTACCAACGCGTTAATCAAATCGACAAAGAAGCCACACACTAATGGCACCACGATAAATGCTTGTGGACTAGCACCATAGCGATGTGTAACCGCAGTCATGTTTACGATCGCAGTAGCTGTTGAGCCAAGGGTGATACCACCGAAGCCAGAACATATCACCACTGAGTCGTAGTTTCTTCCCATCAAGTAATAAACCACAAAGATGGTAAACAGCAGTGAAAGTAGTATCTGGATACTCATGATCACCGAGATGTAACCAAACAACCCATCAAGGTCCCAGATACGCAACCCCATCAATGCCATGGTCAAGAACATGCCCAAGCAGATGTCAGAGATCATTGCTAAACCTTTACGACCTTGCGCGATTTTCTCTTGCGTGCGACGCTTCTTAAACAATGCGCGTCCAACGTTACCGATTAGGATACCTGCGATTAAACAGCTTACGAATAGAGGCAGTTTTAGGCCCATTGATTCAATAACTTCACTTAAGCTATAACCTAGCATAAGTGTCAGGTTTAGAATCAACCATGCCCATAACACACCGTAGTGGCTGAGCTCAGTTTTGGTTTCACTCTCTTGAAATGCACCAACCGTTACCTCCTCTTCATTTGAAGGGCTCACTTTGTGTTTGTTAAGAAGGTAGTTGGCAATCGAACCAACAATCACACAGGCTGCGATTAAACCAACCGTGTTGGAAGCCACACCAAGCTCCAACGCGTTAGAAATACCAAACTCTTCTACGAACATTGGCGCCCAAGCTAGAGTTGTACCAACACCGCCAATCAAGCTAATTGAGCCTGACAACAAGCCCGCTTTCGCATCCATACCAAAACCCGATGCGACAGCCATACCCACCACGTTTTGAAGAACGATAAAAGTCGACGCCAA
Organism: Vibrionales bacterium SWAT-3; assembly: GCA_000169995.1. Taxonomy (GTDB): domain Bacteria; phylum Pseudomonadota; class Gammaproteobacteria; order Enterobacterales; family Vibrionaceae; genus Vibrio. The sequence goes on from AAZW01000018.1 coordinate 57,570, forward strand.
ACAGAGCAGGATAAACAGCGGCCGCCCACCTTTTACTAGCGTCTTAATGTCCGCTTGTAGCCCAATACCAGCAAAAAAGTAGAGAAGCAGAAAGTCTCTAACATCGAGGCTAAAGGTGATTTGGATTTCAAAGAGATAGTAAAGCGCAGCGACAATAGCAGCACAAACAAAGCCACCAATAACTGGCTCTGGTAACGAATACTTCCTTAATACTTCAGAGCGCTCGATTAAGCCTTTACCAATAAACAGTAATGAGATCGCTATAGTAAAGGAGAGCATTGGAGAAACGAGGGTTTCTGTCATGATGAGATAGATTCCTAAGAGTTAAGATTATTCATAATGTTGCTTACTCTAAATCTTGTAGATTCATGACAATAAATCAAGCGTTTATCGGTGACATCAATCGCTAATCTGGATCAAAATGCTTCAACATAAACAGTGGGGGTGACGAACACAAAAAGGATTTGAGAAAGTAATGTTTCAAAAAGAAGAAGGGATAAAAATTTAGGAGCCCAAGAACGAGAAAACCCCAGCATTTCTGCTGGGGTTTAGAATAGTGGTGGAAGGATGGGGATTTGAACCCCAGATACGCTATAAACGTATACTCGCTTTCCAGGCGAGCGCCTTAAGCCACTCAGCCATCCTTCCACAAATTGTGTCGAGCTCGTTACTCAACGAGGCGCTACTTTATTGATTCTGCTTGCTTTGGTCAAGGGGCATTGTCAAAAAAAGTGCCTTTTTAAGTTTGTTCGATTACAAATTAACTCATTAGATCAAAAACAAACCAAATTTGATGCTGTCGCTATTCTTAAGCTTGTTGCTTTTGTTAAGCTTGTTGACAGTAACCTGGAACTCTAAACCACTTACGGCACATATCTAAGAAGTAACCGTACAATACACCCATCCCGCAAGAAATCACCGCGTTACTGGTTACCGCAGTCACGATCTGGTCACTTGAAGCACCAACAGCCAACAAAATACCAGCATACACTGGAGACTGGAACAACACGTAAGCCATTAAGTCAGAGAGGTTTTTCATCAACGAGCTTTGTGAAAGTTTTGCACCATTACGCAAGAACCAATCACGGAACACGCCATAAGGCCATGCAATGGCAATATTTACCGGAATCGACAGCGTTCGAGAAGCAAGAGATTGCTCGAACGTCATACCAGAGATGAACACTTCTACGATCATGCCGGAGATAAAACAAAAAACTACCATAGCAAATGTATCCGCCGCTGCGTTACGAATACAAAATGGACCACGAGACTTCATTTAGCGTTAAACCTAAAATATATCACTACCTATTTAGTGATTTAGCAACATATAAACAAGGCACTTTCGCACCCCACCAGATAATGTCGCTATTAAAACACAAGGTTAGCAGTCATACATTTCAAATTAAAAATCAAGTTGTAAATTAACAACCAAAAACCATTTAAAAACCAGTCACTTCCACTAAAAAATTACAACAAGGTTATAATTCAGCCATTTCGTCATTAACTTTCCGTAATTAAACAACAACTATGCCATAGGCAGGTTGACGGTAATTATGTTGATCACATCTTGAGTCGGCGGAGCGCCTAAAGAAACCTGTTCTAATGCTTTATCAACTTGGCGAGAAAGCTCAGCATTGTCCATAGGTTCGACATGCTTACGCAGACTTTCTAACGCCGATTGAATCAGGTCTAAGTTATTGTCTTCTAAAGCGACATAGAGTGTCACGAGTAGCTCTTCGGTATTGTCCTTGTTGCGCAGATCAGGTTTCGGTAGTGAGCGGCTTGAGCTCTTATTCTTATGAAGGTTCGCATCGTGACTGTTTAAGCTCACAGGCTTAACTAAAGACCCGTTCTCATTCTGGCTTTTGGTTTCATGATATTGATACAACTTATTAGAGTAACGGAACAGGGCATCATCAAGTTCACGCTCATCAATCGGCTTAGCGATAATATAATCTACTCCAGCCCCAAGCATACGCTCACGAGTCTCTTTGAATACATCAGCCGTACAACCAAATATCAATACTGAAGACACTTCACCAATTAACGCTCGAATGGCTGTTGTTGATTCTACGCCGTCCATAACTGGCATGTGGTTATCCATCAACACGAGGTCAAATCGTTCAGCAACAAGCGCCTGTATCGCCAGTTCACCATTTTCAACGCTCTTGCAAGTAAAGCCCTTGCTATTCATAAAGGTCTCAATGATTACCGTGTTGGTTCGATTGTCTTCAACGATCAGCACCTTCAAACCAGAATAATCTAACTTCTTGTGTGGCAGGCTCTCTATTTCACCAGGCTGACAAGGTTGAATTTTCAAACGTACATCAAAGCTCGTGCCTATCCCCTCCTCACTGGTGACGGTAATGTTGCCATCCATAAGTTGAGTAATTTTCTTCACAATGGCTAGGCCAAGTCCTGTACCACCAAAACGTCTTGTCGTCGAAGACTCCGCTTGTTCAAACGGTTTAAAAATACGCTTTTGCGCCTCTTTCGATATACCGATGCCGGTATCACGAACTCGGATGCTGAGGTAAGTATCGCTGCCCTCGACCATCTCTTTAAGGTAAACCTCAACAAAACCGCGTGAGGTGAACTTCACCGCATTATTTAAGAGATTAAATAGGATTTGACGCAAGCGAGCTTTGTCGGAAAAATACCAACGACCGGAAGGCACTTCCGAATAGACCTTAAATTGAAGCCCTTTCTCTGAAGACAATGTGTAGTAAACGCTGTTGATACTGCCGATGATCGAATCCAGTGGGAAACGTGTCTCATCAAGGTCTAACCTACCCTGCTCAATCTTAGAGAAGTCCAAAATTTCATTCAGCAAGGTCATCATGTGATCGCCTGATTCATACAGACTCTTTAAGTGCTTCTCTTGCTCAGCATTGAGCGGGGTTTTCAGCAGAATTTGTGCAGTACCTAAGACACCATTCATAGGGGTACGAATTTCGTGTGACAGGGTCGCAAGGAAAGCGGTCTTTGCATTGGTTGATGCTTGCGCTTTCACTTTTTCTGCTTCGAGATATACCGTCTTCTCATTGAAGGTTTTGATTAGGTGGCCGATCTCATCATGACTTGAATAATCAACGTCAATCACCTCGCCGGCTTTTGAACTGTTAACCTGAGTGGCTATGTTAGTGATTGGAGTGATTAAATAACGGTTAAGCAAGTAGTAACCTGCCATCACACACAGTAGCAACAAGGGCACAATACCACCCTCGATACTCATCACCTGACGAAACACTTCATCTGCTACCCGCGATTTAGAGTTAACGACATCAACTTGCCACCCAAATTCACCGAATTGATTGCTACTAATGTAGATCCCTTCAACGAGATTAAAGTTATGAGAAACCAAGACTTGGTTTAGCTTGTCTCTCAAGGTAATACCAAGGTTGTACTCTTCTGCATGGTTCTTAATAAAACCCAGTAACTCTTCCAAAGAGAGGTCCACCGTCGCGATACCTGCAAAGGTGCCATCGTAGTAATAAGGCGAAGACGCCGTTATCATTCGAACGTGCGTGTATGGATCGATGTAGACATCACTCCATGAGATGGTTCCCTGCGGTTCATCGACCACGGAGGTATACCAGTATTCTTCGTGATAAGGGGCATTTTTAGGATTGTTGTAAGAAAACAGTTGGTCGATGCTGCCATCGTCAGCTTTGTTGAAGAAGTAACTGTTCAGCAACTTATCGGGATCGAGCGTGTAAGGTTCAGGCCAAATACCAGCACTGACGATGGTGTCGTCACTCGCGGCTAACATCGACTTGAACAGCGGGATAACATCTTCGCCTTTACGATGCGCCTGAGCAAAGCCAACTAAACTATCAACAAAGCCTTGAGAGCTGCTGAGTGGCTCTGTAATCAACGAAGACAGCAATTGCGTACGTAGGTCGAGGTTTTGCTGCAGTTTGGCGCGCACGGGGGATTCTACGACGTAATACGTCACACTACCGACAATAGCGATAAACATTGCAAGGTATAACCCAAGCGCTACCATGCTTTTTTTCTTTAAGGACGACCGTATCTGCATAATTCTTTTATTGTTTTCTTTTCTGTTAAACCTAGTGTTTATCATCAACGACATCAAGCCTTTTTAGATTGAAGCTTGATTGGCACAAGTTCATTGGTACTATAAGCGCAAATATGTTCCCTTTTACGGTACCTCACTTTGACTTTACAAGATATTCTTGCGCTTCCAGAGTTGGAAGGAAAGCTAATCACAGAACACAAAACCATGGGCTTTGTCACTGCAATGGCTGCAGCGCCAAATGTGTTAACCCCGCATGAGTGGCTACCGTTCCTTTGGGGTGGCGAAGAAGTCGCTCCTTTCACTGATGGTGAGCAACTAGAAAGCTACATTGAAGTGATCATTGCGCTTTGGAACAAAACTCGTCCAGAATTAATCGAAGGCACTTGGGTTTGGCCTGAAGCTTGTCAATTGGACGAAGAGGAAGTGGTTAATACTGCTGCTCGTGATTTCTGTGAAGGCTTACTTCAAGGCTGGCAGATCGCTCGTGATGATTGGGAAACGCTAATGCCTGAAGATAGCGAAGACAACGCACTGGTTGGCGGCGTTCTACTTTCTCTTAGCATGCTTTACGATCCAGAAACTTCAATCGCAACACTTGCAGAACAAGGAATCGAAGGTTTAGAGCAGTTTGAAGAGATCTTCAATGCGGTTCCTGTAATGCTTTGCGGCCTAACTCAGCGCGGTATTGCTCTGGCTGAAGCTCAATAAAAAAGTATTCAACAAAAGCACTTAACTAAACAACAAAAGGCCTCACGATGAGGCCTTTTTTAATTAGAGCATGCTAAGTAACGCGAAAAACTTCAAATACGTATAAGAGCACTCACACCAAAAAGATTCGTTACTTAAAAGCCTTTCCAATCAAAGTCATCAATACGCTCATCAGCAATATAGAACAACTTAGTACCACTGCTGACAACTTGATCCAATTCTGGATTGAGCTCAATACCATTTCCGGAGTCTATCGCAATCAAGGTCGCTTGATACTTCTCTTTAAACACAGAGAAAATCGGCGCAACGGTCACAGGCTCAGCGTCTTGAGGGTAATAAGTCGAATACTGTGTCATGCCACGTGTCGAGCTGAGTAGTTCTTGGTGCAGCGCACTGGAACCGGGATCAACAGCAGCTTTTGCAAGCATCTCTGCGCCTACCGCCGGAATACATTCGGAGTTCGGGCAATGTTTATGTAGCAAGTCACTCAGTGCTTCATCTTTAAAGTAAACCAACAGATGTGCTTCTGGGTTTCGGTTGGCACAGTAAAGTGCGGCAGATAAGGTAATATCATCTTCTGGGTTATCAATCAGAATACAGCTGGCTGACTCAATACCCGTCTTTTCCATCTCTTTGCCATCGGTGTAGCTGTTTACTTTAACGAAGTTGATTTCACCGGGTAACGGGTTCTCAATATCTGAACGCGTACATAACACAATTGGTCGCCTGCCCGTTTCTTCGTGCTGCAACATACGAATGAGGTGAATAGTTCTTTGCTCATTCCATCCAAGCATCAAAATGTGGTTGTCCACTCTAACTCTCCTTTTTCCTAACAAGCCAGCTCGCCAATATTCAACACCTTCTGTCGCTACCTTGCCGAGTAAGGCCGCGAAAAGACTCAGTCCACCCGGAATAACAAACAGTATAACGATCCATTGCCCTGCTTCTGTCGTAGGTGATAAATCGCCGTACCCTACTGTTGAAGCGGTCACCACTAAGTAATATGCGAACGTGGTAAACGAGCCAGTTAGAGCTGTTTCACCCGCTAGATATAAACTCGACCATGACAGAAATACGTAGCCTAAGAAGGTGAATAGTAAGTTTTTTCCATTCAAAACAAAGATATTTGCTTTGACCCAACGTTTGAGTTGTAACCAGATTATCATTCGAGCCTCGAATCCTTCGATCTTACTTACATGCTAGAAAAAATACGGGATGTCAACAAGATGAATCATCAGAAAAAGATACATGCTCACAAGATTGATATTAGCAGGCTACCTTTAGGTACAAAAAAACCAGCACTAAAGGCTGGTTTTTAAATTAGTCAGATAAGTAAGCCGCTTACGCGTTGCCTTTTACCTGCATGTTTAACTGCTCTGCGAAATCTAACATACGGTTCAATGGGATAAGCGATTTAACACGTAGCTCGTCAGAAACGAAGATTTCGTGTTGCTCACCGCCATTCTCAAGTGCATTTTCAATTGCCTCAAGACCGTTCATTGCCATCCAAGGACAGTGTGCACAACTACGACAAGTTGCACCAGCACCCGCCGTTGGCGCTTCAATCAGCTCTTTTTCAGGAACCAGTTGTTGCATCTTGAAGAAGATGCCTTTGTCTGTCGCAACAATCATCTGTGGATGCGGCAGCTCTTTCGCTTTCTTGATTAATTGGCTAGTAGAACCAACGGCATCAGCCAGCTCAACAACGCTTGCTGGAGACTCTGGGTGCACAAGAATTGCAGCTTCAGGGTATACCGACTTCATTTTCTTCAATGCATCAGCAGAGAACTCATCATGAACGATACACTCACCTTGCCAAAGCAACATGTCAGCGCCAGTTTGATTCGCGATATAAGAACCTAAGTGGCGGTCAGGGCCCCAAATAATTGGTTTGCCTTCAGCGTCTAGGCTTTCAACGATTTCTAGAGCAATGCTCGACGTCACCACCCAATCTGCACGAGCTTTAACAGCCGCAGAGGTGTTCGCGTATACAACGACAGTGTGGTCAGGGTGAGCATCACAAAATTCTGTGAATTTATCAGCAGGACAGCCAAGGTCAAGTGAACATTCTGCTTCAAGCGTCGGCATGAGAATGCGTTTTTCAGGAGTAAGGATCTTTGCAGACTCACCCATGAAACGAACACCTGCGATGATCAAAGTGCTTGCTGAGTGACGGTTACCGAATTTAGCCATTTCTAATGAATCGCCAACGAAACCACCAGTTTCTTCTGCCAGAGCCTGAATTTCAGGATCTGTGTAGTAGTGTGCAATTAGAACTGCATCTTTTTCTTGAAGTAGTTTTTTGATGTTTGCGATGTGGGCCTGTTTCTGAGCGTCGCTCAATGGAACTGGCTTAGGCGGAAACGGGTAAACTGTATCGATTTTATCTAGTATATGACTCATTGCTCTTGCTCTACGCAACTTCTTCCGAGAATCCAAGTATTCTACACAGGACAGCGATGAGGATCAAAAAGGATTGGTTGTAAGCAAGTACAGTTAGATATTGAAACAGGCATAAAAAAGAGGCGCCTTAGCACCTCCATTTGGTTTTATAAGTGGGTTTGCGCCACTTTAGCCGAAGCACTATTTGGGTACTCGGTAACGACTTGTTGGTAATATTTCTTAGCTTGCGGCGCATTATTGTTGCGCGCTGCTATGTCACCAAGCTTAACCAGTGCGTCCGCTCGCTTGTTTGAGTCTTTGTACGACACAACAGCGGCAAAGCTCTTCACGGCTTCTTTATCTTGCTTCTTAGCAAAATAAAGCTGACCTAACCAGTAATGAGAATTAGGTGTGAAGGTAGAATCTGGGAAGTCTTTTTGAAACTTCTGGAATGCAGCAATTGCACCAGTGTAGTCTCGTTGCTTGAGAATCATGTCTACAGCATTTTGATAAGCAGTCTGCTCATCGACATCAGTACTGAACGTACCAGAAGCTTCTTTAGAGCCTTCGCTCGCGGCTACTGCTACTGTTGCGGTACCTGCTGCTTTCACCTCACCTCTTACGCGATCAAGCTCGATAAAGAGTTCACGTTGGCGCTCTAGCATTTGTTTCATATCGTAACTGTTGCGTTCTAGCTCACCACGAAGTTCACTGATTTCCAGTGCCATGTCGTCGATTTGCTGTTGCATTTGAAGCTGAACAAGATTGCGATTTTGAAGCAGGCGCTCTAAACGCTCAATATCTGATTCGTTAGATGCTGATCGAGAGGAAGAAGAAGTTGAATTGGTTGCGGTGCTATTGAGATCGGATACTGGAGCTGGTGCAGCGAACGCAGTGTTCGCTGCACTTGCCAGTAACGAAAGCAAAATAACTCGCTTTGTGTTACTGAACATGAGGCAATTCCTCAATTAAATAGCTTACTAAGATTAGTAAACTAGTACTGCGCGACGGTTTTTAGCGTACACATCTTCAGATTGACCTAGAAGAAGTGGCTTCTCTTCACCGTAGCTTACGATAGAGATTTGGTCAGCTTGAACACCTAGAGCTTGTAGGTATTTTGCTACAGCTTGTGCACGACGCTCGCCAAGTGCGATGTTGTACTCAGGAGTACCGCGCTCATCAGCGTGACCTTCGATAGTTACTTTCATGTCTACGTTCTTAACTAGGTAAGCTGCGTGAGCTGCTAGCATTTCTTCGTAGTCGCCAGCGATAGTAGAGTTATCGAATGCGAAGTAGATTGTTTGAGTTTCACGTAGTGCTTGCTCTTTAAGCTCTTGCTCAGACAGTTGACCGTTAGCGTCAATTGGCGTTACAACAGTTGTATCTACGTTGCCTTCTGAACCAGAAGTTGTTTGGTTGCTTTCAGTACCAGAAGTTGCAGATGTTGCTTCATCAGTTGAGCTACATGCCGTTACTGCCATCACTGGTAGTGCAATCATCAAGCCTTTAAGAACTTTATTAAGTTGCATCGTTTTTTCCTTACGTTATCAAACTTAGTTTCTACAGCCGACTAAGTGCTATAGATAGTTAATGCCACAATAGTTAACACTATCAATAGCTAAAAGAATCTGTGACTTTTCCTAGAGGAACGGTGACCATGCCGGCGCTCTTACGCGTCCGTTGGTAGCCGGTAATCTAGCTTTAAAGCGACCATCGATAGAAACCATCGATAGTACGTTCGTCTTGTTGTAAATAGAGCTATAGATAACCATACCTCCATTTGGTGCAATACTTGGAGATTCATCTAACAATGTTTTTGTTAGTACTTGAACCGCACCGGTTTCCAAATCTTGTTTAGCCAAGTTAAAACCTGAGTTGCTGCGATTTACCATTATCAGGAATCGTCCATCAGGGGTAATCTGGCCACCTAAGTTTTGGCTACCTTGCCAAGTAATACGAGAAGTCGAATTATTGGACAAATTTACATTATATATCTGAGGTTTACCACCACGATCAGACGTAAAAATAAGAGACTTGCCATCTGGATGCCAGAATGGTTCCGTATTATTCGAACGGCCGCGGGTAATTTGAGTCAGTTTACGGGTTGCGAGGTCAAGTGTGTACACTGAAGGCTGCCCGTTTCGACATACTAGCGCTAGCTTTTACCGTCAGCGAGATCTGGCGCACATATGACGTGGGTATGACGTCACTTCTCACGTCACCCGTGTAATTTCATGATGAAGATTCAGCTGGCCATTCTGGAGCTACGTACGCAGCTTTTACCGTCTGAAGACCATGCTGGAGACATAGCGGCTGCTTAGAGCGAAGTACTAGGCGCTCATTGAAACCATCGTAGTCTGCTACGCGAAGCTGGTACGGGTATTTGTCTTTGTCGTTCACAACAACGTAAGAGATACGTGTTAGAAACGCGCCTTTCTCACCTGTTAGCTCTTCATAAACCAAGTCAGAGATACGGTGTGCGTACTCTCTTAGACGATTGCCTGGTACTGTTGCTTTCTTGTTGAACAACACGTGATCTTTAGAAAGCACCAATTGACCTTCATCGCTTAACGCTCGGCTCTGTCCTTTCGTCAGCTGACCACGAACAATATCGATCAGTTGGTAATTCACCACGTACTGCCCTTCGGCGTTCTTCGTGATGCTACCTGTTAATAGTGAATCAACACCTAGGTTTGTCCAAGCGTCAAAGTTCACCTCAGTTTCGCTGTAAGGCGTTTGCGGCATTTTGCTTGTCGCAACTGGGCTGAATTTACCACTACGCTGTAAGTCAGAAGCGATAACCGCTGACACATCGTGTGGTAGTGGCTCAGCGCCTTCCCAGCGGAAAGGTACGATCGCGATAGGTCGTGCAGAGTTAATACCGTCTGTAATAACCAGCTCCAGTGCTGCATGCGCAAACTGGCTGCTTGTCGCTATTACAAAAACAAAACTCAGTAATAGTTTCTTTAACACAAGTTCGTCCTTTTACTCTGGTGATACCGTTAAATTAATGTCTTTTAGTGACTTCACAATGTCTGGGTCTTTAGGCAGTGGGTAAGATTGTACCTGTGCCACCGCACGCTTGGTTGCTGCACATAAGCGGCTATCGCCATCCAATATGCTTAGGCTACCCAAGATAGCGTTTGATCCTGTTGGAATAAGCTTAAGGTTCACTCGGCATGAGCGACCTCGGTAGCTGTCTTCTAACAATAGGTTTTGTTGAATCAATTGGGTGTAAATTGCACCGTAACGCTGCGCTTCATCACTAATAAATTGTTGTCTTGCTGAAGAATTTTGAGTCGCTTCAGTTTCAAGCCCTGCAAAGATGTCGTTCAGTGCAGCTTCTTGCTGTTTGCGCTCCTTCTCAGCTCTGGCTGCCGCCTCTTTTGCTTTACGCGCTTTCTCAGCTGCTGCTGCAGCTTCTTTCTCTTTCGCTATACGTTGCTTCTCAGCACGTTCAGCGGCTTCTTTTTCTTTACGAGCTTTTTCAGCGGCCTCTTGTGCGGCTTTTTCTTTTGCCACGCGTTCTTGTTCCGCTTTTGCAATCGCTGCTTCTTTCGCTTTGAGCTCATTCTCGGCTTTCACTAGAGCCGCCTCTTTTAACTTGCGGTCTGCTTCTGCTTTAGCAGCTTTCTTCTTCTCTTGCTCTAAACGCGCTTGTTCAGCTTTACGTTTCTTCTCGTTTTCGACACGTCGCTTTTCTGCTTCTCGTGCGGCTTTCGCATCCTTCGCTTGTTGCTCTTTTAGCTTGCGGATGTTTTCTTCTTCAGCCTTACGATTTTTCTCTAGCCTTTCGCTTTCGCGTCGCAGTTTATCTAAACGTTCTTGCTCTTTCTTACTCGCCGCTTCACGTTGTTGACGGATTTGTTGAGCTTGTTGACGAACCAATTGAGGGTCGATAACGACAGCCTGAACCATCTGCCCCGTAGGTTTTGGTTCAGACATAGTAAAGTCCGCTCCCCAAATGAGAGCAACGAATAAGACAACGTGCAGCCCAAGTGAAATTAGAAGCGGCTTTTTGAAACTATTGGATTTTTTATTATTCGCTTTCATGAATGCTACGGAGCTATTCCCTTATATCCGTTAAAAGGCCAACCTTTGGCACGCCTGCACGGCTTAATTCATCAAGTAACAAAACCACTTCAGCGTAAGGAGTCGCAGCATCGCCGCCCACCGCCACTGGAGAATTCGGTTTCAAAGACAGTTCAGCTTTTACTCGAACAATAATGTCTTCCAATGACAAGCCACGCTGCACCTCTTCGTCATTGACGCTTAGGCCAAGCTCACCATCTTTGTTCACTTCAACGATAATAAAACTCGCATTGTCGTCGCCTAATAAATCTTGCGCTGACTTAGCGGTTGAAGCCTGAGGCAGTTCAACATCTACACCTTGAGTAACAAACGGTGACGTCACCATAAAAATGATCAGCAGTACGAGCATAACGTCGATATAAGGTACAACGTTAATCTCAGCTGTCATTTTACGTTTTTTAGGTTGGTATCCAGCCATCTATTATTCCCTGCCAGCCATCGCTTGACGGTGAAGAATGCTGTGGAACTCTTCAGAGAAAGTCGCGTAGTTATGTTCTAGCTTACCAACACTGCTACTAAAGCGGTTGTATGCCATTACAGCTGGAATCGCCGCAAATAGACCCATTGCTGTTGCGATAAGCGCTTCTGCAATACCTGGTGCTACCATAGCGAGTGTTGCTTGCTTTACTTCACCTAACGCGATGAATGAGTGCATAATACCCCAAACTGTACCGAACAGGCCGATGTATGGGCTGATTGAGCCAACGGTTGCTAAGAAAGGTAAGTTGGTTTCTAACTCATCCACTTCACGAGCCACTGCTACGCGCATTGCACGGCCAGTACCTTCCATGATGAAGTCAGGAGACGTTGCGTTTGATTTACGAAGGCGAGCAAATTCAGTAAAGCCTGCGTAAAAAATTTCTTCTGTTCCAGAAAGCTCGTCTTTGCGCTTGTTGCTCTCTTGGTACAACTTAGCCAGATCAACACCAGACCAGAATTTATCTTCGAAGACTTCGGCTTGTTTAGAAGCTTGAGATAGCACCTTACTTCTCTTGATGATCATCGCCCAAGAAACGACAGACATGCCCATAAGGGTCAGCATGACCATTTTCACTAGTAAACTAGCTTCTAGAATTAGGCCTAAGATTGAGATTTCAGCAGTCACTAGTCGTTAGCTCCGTCAGAATAAATGTTGGCATTGCCTTGGGTTTCATTTTTTGATTGTCGATACATGCTACCTTAACCATTGCTTTACACAATGCTTTGCCATCAGGATTTACGATCTCTTGACAGAAGACCAAGGTAGCTCGCTTTAACTCGTAAATATTTGTAATGACTTGTAAAGAATCATCAAGACGTGCGCCTTGAATGAAATCAATATCCATATGTCGGACTACAAAACCGATGTTTTGTTCTAATAATACTTGTTGAGAAACGCCAATTGAGCGCAGCATCTCAGTTCGAGCACGCTCGAAAAACTTGAGATAATTCGAGTGGTACACCACGCCACCTGCGTCGGTGTCTTCGTAATATACGGTTACTGGCCACGTAAACGGCTTAGATAATCCCTGCAAATTGATACCACAAACCAAAAATCGATAAAGACATCACTATAACCTAACTCCTTATCATTAATAGTATATGGCTGTGAATTTTTTGATTTAATAGACGAAAAAAAAGGCCATCTGTATAAGATGACCTCTTTTTGACTAAAAACCCAACAAGTACAAAGGCTCACGTTCAATGAGAACCTAAACCACACCTATTTTATAGAAGGCGCAGCACCGTTAGGTAGAGCAGAATGGTAAGTGAAACGTATGGGCTAAACAGTAGTTGCCACATCCAAGCTCTCGGTTTAAACCCAACACCGTAAACCATGCTTGAGCATACTGCCCAAATAAACATAGGCCCGATGATCGCGTTAAATCCACCGATGCTTGCTGCATACGCTTCAGGATCCCACATCACTAAACCAACATGCATGAAACCCAATATTAGGGACAAAGCTCTTAAGAGAGTCTTGTCCATTGGTCGATGCAGCTTAGCGACTTGTTCTGCGAGATTACTCACTGTCTTTGTCCATCATTTCAGAATGCTCAAGCCATAGAGCATTGATGATGCCGAATGCACATGCTAGAAGTACACCCAAAATCCATGCGAAATACCACATAAAATTTCTCCTAAGTTATTTCACTTCTAGCTTAGTAAGCTGAAACGTCGTTATCTTCGATGTGTTTCTTATCTAGACGACCGAACATTTTGTAGTATGTCCAAGTTGTGTAGCCAAGAATCACAGGAACCATTACCGCCGCAACTGCAGTCATTAGACCAAGTGTTAGCTCACTTGCTGTTGAATCCCACATAGTCAAGCTATGGTCAGGGTTCAGGCTTGATGGCATTACGAATGGGAACATTGCAAAACCAGCCGTTAAGATCACACCAGCGTTAGATAGGCTCGAGAATAAGAAAGCGAAACCACCGCGCTCAAGACGAGATGCAATCACAGCGAATAGTGGCATAACCACACCAAGAATTGGTGCCGCCCACATTGCTGGGTACGTCTCGAAGTTTGTCATCCACGCGCCAACTTGAAGTGATACTTCTTTGTTTAGCGGGTTAGAGTCTGCGAACGTGTCAATCGTGCTTGTAATTACATAGCCTTCGATAGATTGAACCCAGAAGCCACCAATAACAAATAGAACAATTGAGATTAGGCCTGTGATCTGAGCAACATTACGAGCACGAGCGTGCAGCGCTTCTGTTGTCTTCATTTGCAGCCATGTTGCGCCTTGCGTCACGAACAACATCAGAGCCAATACACCACATAGCAATGCAAACGGATTTAGCAGAGCGAAGAATGTACCGTGGTACTTAGACATCATTAGGTCGTTCAGGTCAAATGGAACACCTTGTAGAAGGTTACCAAATGCTACACCAAAGATGATTGGCGGAACTGTGCCACTAAAGCAAAGTGCGTAGTCCCACGCTTTACGCCATTTTGGCTCTTCAATCTTAGAACGGTAATCTAGAGCCAGTGGACGTAGCCAAAGCGCTGCTAGAGTCACGTACATAGCAAAGTAGAATCCAGAGAAAGACGTTGCGTAAACCAGTGGCCAAGCGGCGAACAGTGCACCACCAGCCGTGATTAACCAAACTTGGTTACCATCCCAGTGAGGGGCAATCGTGTTCAGCATGATACGACGTTCAGTGTCACTCTTACCGATAACCGGTGAAAGTGCTGCAACACCCATATCAAAGCCATCAGTTACTGCGAAACCTACCAGCAATACACCGATTAGGATCCACCAAATAAGTCGTAAGCTTTCGTAATCAAACATTAATATTCCCTCACTTATACTTCAACTGAACGGCTAACTTTGTCTTCAACAGAGTTATCGTTTTGTTCGAAGTGGTAACGGCCTGTCTTCAAGCTACTTGGACCTTTACGTGCGAATTTCAGCATTAGGTAAACTTCTGCAATCAGGAACACTGTGTACAGTGCCAAGATAGCGAATAGAGAACTCCATAGCTGTTCAATAGTTAGTGCTGATGCAGCAACGTTAACCGGTAGGATTTCACCAACCGCCCATGGTTGACGACCAAATTCAGCAACGAACCAGCCTGCTTCAATCGCAATCCAAGGTAGTGGGATTGAGAATAGTGCTGCTTTAAGTACCCATGGTTTCTGTTCGATCTTCTGACGACAAGTTTGAACAAACGCCGCACCGAATACAAACAGCATGATGAAGCCACAAGCAACCATCAGACGGAATGACCAGAAGAGAGGCCAAACTGTTGGGATAGAATCATCCGCAGCCATTTGGATTTGGTCTTCTGTTGCATCAACAACCTTGTCTGTGTAGCGCTTAAGAAGTAGACCGTAACCTAGGTCACCTTTCACTTCGTCGAACGCTGCCATGTTTTCTTCAGACTTATCGCCTGCACGTAGTTTTTCTAGAAGCTCGTAAGCGTACATACCAGTACGGATACGATCAACGTGGTCATCACGTAGGTCACGTAGACCCGTTACTTCTTTATCAAGAGAACGCGTTGCAATGATACCCATTACGTAAGGGATCTTAATTGCGTAGTCAGTATCCATTGTTTCTTGGTTAGGAATACCAAAAACAGTAAATGCTGCTGGTGCTTCTTCCGTATGCCACTCTGCTTCTACTGCAGCTAGCTTCACTTTCTGAACTTCACCAAGCTCGTAACCAGATTCATCACCTAGTACGATTACTGACAAGATCGCCGCCATGCCGAAAGATGCCGCAATCGCGAAAGAACGACGAGCAAAGGCAAGGTCACGACCTTTAAGAATGTAGTATGAGCTGATACCAAGGATGAACATCGCACCCGTTGTGTAACCAGACGCTACTGTGTGTACGAATTTAACTTGCGCTACCGGGTTTAGTACAACTTCAGCGAAGCTCACCATTTCCATACGCATGGTTTCAAAGTTAAATTCCGCACCCACTGGGTTTTGCATCCAGCCGTTTGCTACCAAGATCCAAAGCGCAGAGAAGTTAGAGCCAAGTGCTACTAACCAAGTTACCGCTAAGTGTTGACGCTTTGACAGTCTGTCCCAACCGAAGAAGAAAAGGCCAACAAAAGTAGACTCTAGGAAGAATGCAACAAGCGCTTCGATAGCTAGCGGAGCACCAAAGATGTCGCCAACATAGTGAGAATAGTAAGACCAGTTAGTACCAAACTGGAACTCCATGGTTAAGCCTGTCGCTACACCAAGAGCAAAGTTAATACCAAACAATTTACCCCAGAACTTGGTCATGTCCTTGTAAATTTGCTTGCCAGTCATTACATAAACAGACTCCATGATGGCAAGTAGAAATGCCATACCTAAAGTCAGTGGAACAAATAGGAAGTGATACATCGCTGTAAATGCAAACTGCAATCGCGACAGATCAACAACATCAATCATGGTAACTCCTTTGTGTCGGCTGAATGACACTTGTGTGATTATTCACCTCAAAAATCCATGTTAAAACAATTTGTAGAATTGTTATTACAACTTGAAATTTGTAGCAAAAACGTACCGTTATAGTTAGATTATTGTTAAGCATGAGCTAATATAGCTGGCGCTAATATTACTGGTAAAATCAGTATGTTTCAAAAGGTTTATGGGAGAACCCTGCGTTGATTTGTATCAAATTTATTCGTGCAAAATAGGGTTAATTTTGTACAAATATGATTAAAATCACACCAATTCGGCTTGTCTTAATAACAGTGCATGATACCTGTGACAAAACCTCAGCACGCCATCAACATTCAAGTCACAACTACCCATAAAGTATTAACAAGAAATATGACAACTTATTTCAATTTTTGTTAGCCAAATCAAAGCTGAAATCAAAGTTTTCATTTTTGAGTGACCCTATTTGGGCTTTATAGCGACTCGCGCAAAGAGTTGTTATTCAATAAAATGCAAAAAATCCCAGCGCTTATGCAACTGGGATCTTTAAAAATGAATAATTTAGCGATTAGACGGTAGGTCTATCCCAAAGTGTAAATAGGCTCTATCAGTCGCGATTCGGCCCCTTGGTGTTCTTTGTAGATACCCTTGCTGTATTAGATAAGGCTCCAATACATCTTCAATGGTGTCTTTCTCTTCACCAATTGCTGCAGCCATATTGTCGATACCAACTGGGCCGCCACCAAACTTCTCCATAATTGCCAATAGAAGCTTTCTGTCCATATAGTCAAAACCTTTGGCATCAACATCTAACATGTTCAGTGCGCTGTCTGCGACCTCAGGGCAAATATGTCCGTCCCCTTTTACTTCCGCATAATCGCGGACGCGGCGCAGTAAACGGTTCGCAATACGTGGTGTACCACGAGCTCGGCGAGCAACTTCTAATGCCCCTTCCGCTTCCATCGATAAGCCAAGGCAATCGGCACTGCGTTGCACGATGTTTTGCAAGTCTTCGACTTTGTAATACTCAAGACGTTGAGTGATACCAAAACGGTCACGAAGTGGAGAAGTCAGTGAGCCAGCACGCGTCGTTGCACCAATCAGAGTGAACGGTGGCAAGTCAATCTTGATAGAGCGCGCCGCAGGGCCTTCACCAATCATGATGTCCAACTGGTAATCTTCCATAGCTGGATACAGCACCTCTTCAACCACAGGGCTTAAGCGGTGGATCTCATCAATGAATAGGACATCATTTTCTTCAAGGTTGGTCAGCAGCGCCGCTAAGTCGCCAGCTTTCTCTAATACCGGCCCAGAAGTGGTGCGAATGTTTACATCCATCTCATTGGCTACAATGTTCGCCAATGTGGTTTTACCAAGACCAGGAGGACCAAATATCAACAGATGATCAAGTGCTTCATTACGCAGTTGCGCCGCTTTGATGAAAATCTCCATCTGGTCACGAACGTGATCCTGACCTTGATAGTCGGCTAACGCCTTTGGTCGTATTGCACGGTCGATAACATCTTCATCTTTAAAGACCGGATTGTCAGGAGCAATGAGGCGATCTGCTTCAATCATAGAGAGTTCCAATTTGAGAGTGTTAACTCTGTTTTCTTTAATTCTTGCTTAGCCGTTATCTAATATTCGAGCTAATGAATACTAAGCATATTCTAACGAGATAGTAGTCGCTAGAGATAAACACGATGCAATAACTGAGCTTACATCGTCAGCGTCGATTTTTATTAAACCATCGACTTCAAGGCATCACGAATCAACTGTTCGCTCGTCATACCTTCTTTAGCCACTTGAGAAACCACCTTAGAAGCTTGAGTCGGCTTATAGCCCAATGCAAGCAGTGCACTTACCGCTTCTTCTTCAGCATCGTGAACGGTTGGCATAGAGTCAATTGGCGCCGCGTCAGTCGCAGGCGTAAACAGGTCACCAGCACCCCAACCTTTTAGTCGGTCTTTCATCTCAACAACTAGACGTTCAGCGGTTTTCTTACCAACACCCGGTAGCTTCACTAGCGTAGAAATGTCTTCACGCTCAACACTCTGAACAAACTGGCTCGCTGTCATACCTGAAAGGATACCAAGGCCAAGTTTAGGACCAACACCGTTCGCTTTGATCACTTCGCGGAATAACGCCCGCTCTTTAACCGTGTTGAAGCCATAAAGTAGCTGAGCATCTTCACGTACTACAAAATGCGTGTAGATAATTGCCTCTTCGCCTACGTTTGGTAGTTCATAAAAACAGCTCATTGGCATTTGTACTTCATAACCAACACCACTGACTTCAATCAATAATTCTGGTGGCTGCTTTTCTATTAATGTACCGCGTAGACGTCCGATCACAATTCACTCTCTTGATGGAATTTAATTTGAGGGACAGAATATAAAAGAACTGGATGCTTATCCAGTTCTTTGTGGGTTTTCGAGGGATTTATTTAAGCCTGTTTAGCTTGGGAGACCACGTTATTTAGGCTTTCGACTAGATCTTTGACAGAGGTAACATGTCCTGTCAGTTCAGAACCATAATTAGCCACTAAACCTGATACCGATTTTGTTTCCGCAACGCTCTGTGCCACTTCTGAGCTCGCAAGATCCAGCTCTTTTAATGAGTCCATCTGCATTGCCATAATATCGGTCAATTGGTTCACATCAGTAGAGATAGTCTGAACCTCTGAGATAATGCCGTTCATTTCATTGGCTGTCGTTTCGATGATCGCTCTACCATGTTCCACTTCCACTTTACTGCGATCCAACAAGCTTCGAATCTCAATGGCTGAGTGACTACTTTTCGCTGATAGCTCCCTTACCTGATCAGCAACCACAGCAAAGCCTCTGCCCTGCTCACCTGCGCGAGCCGCTTCTATCGCGGCATTCAGCGCGAGTAAGTTGGTTTGCTCAGCGACCGACGTAATCAAGTCTGCAACCTTCATGATCTCTTGGTTGCTTTGAATAATTTGGCTGATTGCACTGGTCGAAGCCTCAAGTGACTCAGAGCTTTTCTGTGCTTTAGTGCCTACGGCTTCGCTGCGATCTTTGAGTTCTCCGACAAATGAATTTGACTCTGCGATACCTTGCGTCATCTGATGCAATTGCTGGCTCATCTCCTCGGCAGCACTCGCCTGAGATTCACAATTGATGTTCAACACTTCAACTTGCGCATGCAGGTCTTGTGACTGTTGTTCTAAATGGACAGAAACGTCCTGTAGGCTTTCAGAGTTTGAATTCGCTTGGTCAAGTACAACTGACAAGCGCCCTTCACTTTGCGTCGCTTGGTTTGCGACCTGCTGACTTTCCGAAATCGCGTCTTCTGCCATCTCGATAGCGACTTCTTTCTGTTTCGCGGTAAAAGCTTGGGCAATGCAGATCACCACCAGTGGCATAATCACGCCAGACCAGGTTTCAACCACCACCGCTTCCGGAGTAAGTACTAACTGCGGAAATTCAAAGCCATCAAGATGAGCCGACGTCATTACCAATGACACGCCAATCACTAACCCACTCCATACCAAAGCGACAAGGCGTGTTCCTGATAAAAAGAAGGCAACCACTAACAAAGGCACCCAATACGCCTGAGTCGAATCCACCACACCACCACTTTGGTAGATGATATTGAGCGCATGCACCGCCATGCCGACAAAGCCAAAGTTTAGTGCCAAGCTAGGTTTGCTGGTAACACGCAGTAGGATAGCTGAGATCAGTTCAAATGCGATCAAAAATACAGAGGTAGCTACCAGAAGCTGTTCCCCGTGCTTTGTCCATTTAACCAAGCTATAGACACCGACAAAAAAGGCGATAAAAGTAAAGAGTAATAAGATATCGGCTTGTCTGACTTGATTATTGCTCCATCCACTGCTTTTAGGTAGAAATAGCGCGCGCCAAAGCTTGATAGGGTTCATCAGTGATCATCCTTGATTAACTTGTTAGACCTCCGACCAATGTTAATAACATGTTAAACGGTGCGCAATGTTATTATTTAGGTTCTGTTCGAAAGATCTCATTTCATCAGGGATTTAGCGGCGTATTGCTGTGATCTGAGCCAAACCAAACGTGAGGCTCATCAATGGAAAAAGAGAAGGTAACCTGTTGGAAGCTAACTGGAGATGGAAATTAACGATAACGCCCTTTTCTCGCTCCGGTCGCTTTACCCGCCAGTGCAATCAAAGTTTTGTTGGTGTTGGCGTGAGTGATCGCTACGCCTAGCGCATCGGCGGCATCAGCCTGTGGCTTAGCTGGCAACTTAAGCATGCTCATCACCATATTTTGAACCATAGACTTATCTGCGCCACCATTACCTGTTACCGCTTGCTTAATTAAACGAGCCGCGTATTCATGAACCGGCAAATCTGCATTTACAGCGGCCACTATCGCACTACCACGCGCCTGACCCAGCTTGAGTGCCGAGTCCGCATTCTTTGCCATGAAGACCTGCTCAATGGCAAACACATCTGGCTGAAACTGAGTAATGATTTCACTCACGCCCGCATAGATCTGTTTGAGTCGGCCTGGCAGCTCTTTTTCTGAGGTTCGGATACACCCACTGCCTAAGTAATACAGATGACGGCCATTTTGACGAATCACGCCGTAACCGGTAATGCGAGAGCCAGGGTCGATCCCTAAGATAATAGACATAACTTCTAGTACTGATTATTTATACATGCTTTATCAGCTTAGTATATCGAACGATAAAAAAAATGCCCGTTAAATTAACGGGCATTTTTATTTACTTAAAGAGAAAGTCACTCATAGAAAGAATCACTATTAGCTTATTCAGCAGACTCTTCTTTTTGTGCAACTTTAACAGCGATTGCTAGCTCTTCCAGTGATGCAGGGTTTGCTAGGCTTGGCGCGTCTGTTAGTAGACATGCAGCTGCTGTTGTTTTCGGGAATGCGATAACGTCACGGATGTTCTCTGTACCACAAAGTAGCATTGCTAGACGGTCAAGACCGAATGCTAGACCAGCGTGTGGTGGAGTACCGTATTGAAGAGCATCTAGTAGGAAGCCGAACTTCTCTTGTTGCTCTTTCTCTTCGATACCTAGGATACCGAATACAGCCGTTTGCATTTCTGCGTTGTGAATACGTACAGAACCGCCGCCTACTTCGTAGCCGTTGATTACCATGTCGTATGCATCAGAGTTTGCTGCTGCTGGGTTCGCTTTTAGCTCTTCCGCAGTCACACCTAGTGGTGATGTGAATGGGTGGTGCATTGCGTGTAGGTTGCCTTCGCCGTCTTCTTCAAACATTGGGAAGTCAACAACCCACAGTGGAGCCCATGCAGATGTGTCTGTTAGCTCTAGGTCTGTACCTAGTTTAAGACGAAGTGCGCCCATTGCTTCAGCAACGATGCCCGCTTTGTCTGCGCCGAACAGAATGATATCGCCAGATTCAGCTTCAGTGCGATCTAGAATACCGTTGATTACGTCTTCGCTTAGGAATTTAGCAACTGGAGATTGGATACCTTCCATGCCTGCTGCACGGTCGTTAACCTTCATCCAAGCTAGACCTTTCGCGCCGTAGATGTTTACGTACTCTGCGTAACCGTCGATTTGCTTACGAGTTAGCTTAGCACCACCTGGAACACGGATAACCGCTACACGACCTTTTTCGTCATTTGCTGGGCCAGAGAATACTTTGAACTCAACGTCTTTAACTAGGTCAGCAACGTCAACAAGCTCTAGTGGGTTACGTAGATCTGGCTTATCAGAACCGAAACGACGAATCGCTTCAGAGAAAGGCATTACTGGGAATTGGCCTAGTTCTACATCTAGAAGCTCTTTCCACATATCGTGAACTAGCTTTTCAGTGATGTTACGTACTTCTTGAGAAGACATGAACGATGTTTCGATATCGATCTGAGTAAATTCAGGCTGACGGTCAGCACGTAAATCTTCATCACGGAAACATTTAACGATTTGGTAGTAACGGTCAAAACCAGACATCATCAGCAGTTGCTTGAACAGCTGAGGAGATTGAGGAAGCGCGTAGAAGCTGCCTTTGTGAACACGGCTCGGTACTAGGTAGTCACGAGCACCTTCTGGAGTCGCTTTAGTTAGTACTGGTGTTTCGATATCTAGGAACAGGTTCTCGTCTAGGAAACGACGAACGAAGCTAGATGCACGAGCACGAAGCTTGATGCGATCGCTCATTTCTGGACGACGAAGGTCAATGTAACGGTACTTAAGACGCTGTTCTTCAGAGTTCGTTTGGTTGAAGTCTAGTGGAAGCGCTTCTGAACGGTTGATGATCTCTAGACCAGTCGCGTAAAGTTCTACTTCACCAGTAGCCATGTCTTTATTTACTTGGCTGTCAGGACGAACACGTACTTCGCCAGTAAATTTGATACAGAATTCATTACGCAGTTGGTTAGCGATCGGGAAGATATCTTTCATATCTGGATCGACAACAACCTGAACGATGCCTTCACGATCACGCATATCAATAAAGATAAGACCGCCTAAATCACGGCGACGGTTTACCCAGCCGCACAATTCTACAGTTTGTCCCGCCAGGGACTTGTTCAGGTTACCACAGTAATGGGTACGCATAATGAATTTCCCAATCTCTTAATAATTTACTAATTTCCAAGCTGTAGGTGTCAAAATAGCCCTACAGAGCTTTTTACCTAACAAAGCAAGGAATCATTTATACGCGGAAACTCGCTTAAAATCGACCTTCCACACTCGAATTTATTGTGTTTTATCTGGCTTTGCTGCTTTTTAGTTCATCAAACGCGCAAAGATTCACCAAAACCAAAAAAATTGCGATAATTATATCTCGAAAGTACCTTAATCAGCAAAAGTCTCGTACAGTAGATTTTCATTTCGATCAAAAGCAGTAATGTGATGACTAATGGTGCAAAAACAATGGACACTTTACCTCTAAGACTTGGATTAACTATGTGGTCTCACTCTGAGTGGCAAAGTCAGTTCTATGGCAAGGGTACAAAGCCTGCGGAACGCCTAGAAAAATACACCCAAGTTTTTCATACCGTTGAAGGCAACACGACCTTTTACGCGACACCGAGTATGTCGACCGTTCATAACTGGAAAGCCGCCAGTCACGATGATTTCAAGTTCACCTTCAAATTGCCCAAATTCATTACCCACCAGCAACAATTGAGACACTGCCAAGCCGAACTCAAAGAGTTCTTGATGACCATGTCGCCACTGCACGACCGCATAGGTCAATGGACGATTCAGCTACCACACAGCTTTGAACCTAGCATGCTTCCTACTCTGCAAAAATTTTGCACCTTGTTTCCAAAGGAGATGCAGCTCGGCGTTGAAGTTCGTCATTTAGGCTTCTTTGATAAAGGCGATGCTGAAAAACGCTTTAACCAATGGCTCGTGGAAGAAGGCATTAACCGCATCATTATGGATAGTCGC
>AAZW01000017.1 GCA_000169995.1 Vibrionales bacterium SWAT-3
ACTAAAGTCCGGCATGTCCGTTATGTCTTGTGGCATCACTTACCTCTTATTTTGTAAATCAGTCATACCGATTTGCCTAGGCATGACCATAAAAGTAAGAGAAAAGTACATAACGCCAATCTTTAAAAATACAGTAAATTTACTGCATTCCTCGGTAATCAGCCCCCGAAAATGAATACTGTTTTATATTATGTTTTGCGCGAGATATCACTTCGACTATTTGCTCATTTCAACCGAACGTTCAATTTGATTTTTAGATCAAATAGTTAGCTTACACGCCTTTGGCTCTTTCGATATTGACTAGGTGATAAGCCAAAATGCTTCTTAAAGCGATGAGAAAAGTTATAAGGGTCTTTGTAGCCCAAGCGATTAGCAATCATCGATACTGACCAATCTTGTTGTTTAAGTAAACTGGTTGCTTTATCCATTCTCAACTGAATCAATTTACTTCGCGGAGACACATTGAATAGCGACTTCGTCACTCGGTTTAATTGCTCTTCACTAATAAACACTCGCTCTGCCATCCCTGCAACCGTCCAAGATAGATGCAGACTACTTTCGATTTCATTGTATAGAGCCTGGACACGCGCCGTCGTACCGGTCGATTTAGGTTCAAACCCTGTTAACGTGCGAATGATTTCACTCATCAGTAGTTTTCGATAACTCGCTCTGCCGCCAATTTCAAAGTAAACCAAATTCATCAGCGACCAGATTTGTTCGCACTCGCCGAAAGGCACAATGCTCTGACCCAAACTCGCGATGTGTTGCCACTGTGGAGTATCTGGCGTCAGCATCCACGCCATTTTCCAATAGTTGTATTGAGGATCAAGTTCAAATCGAAATGGTGTTTCAGCAGGAAGAACCACAAGCGTATAAGGCGAAATCGCTTGTACCGAGGTCGCGGTTGTTAATATTCCGCCGCCTTCTTGAGTAAAAATAAACGTATGAACATTCACCGATTCGCGTTCAACCCAGTAGGCATCATGCAGCTTTGCCATTCCCCCCATGTAAACACCACAGCTTCTCATCTCTGGGATATCTTCAACGGTCAAAAAACGTTCTTTACACTGTTCTGCAAGGAACACATCATCTTGCCACGTTGATTTTGGCTTCATGTTACCAATGACGGATTCGCACAGGTTTTGTTGTTTTTTAAACATGTTGTTACTTCGCTCAAATCACTATAGTTCTGCCATAAATCGGAGAGCTTATGACAACTAACATCAACCCTAACTCATCTATGAATAACAAGCCAGAGAGCATATTACCTCGCATCATCAAACTTGGTTTGCCTGTTGCTTTGCAAAGTGCTTTGGTTGCTATTTTAGCCCTTGCTGACGTATTAATGGTCAGCGATTTTGGTATGGAAGCAGCAGCGGCTGTGGGAATTGCATCAAAATGGCACTTTGTCGCTATTATGATTATGGCAGGGTTGGCCTCAGCAAACGGGACATTGGTCGCGCAATATTGGGGAAAAAACGACCGTAAAAGCGCGCGCACAGTGTCATCTATCGCGATGGTATTTGGCTTAAAAGTTCTGCTGCCTGTGACTGCAATCATCACTCTTGGTTCTCAGTTTTTAATGATGTTGCAGACCAGCGATCAAACCGTGATTGAACTTGGCGCAACTTACCTTTGGTATGGCTTCCCTGTTTTGCTGCTGACTCACATTGTGGTCGTGGTAGAAGCAAGCATGCGCTCATCAGGTGACACCGTAACCCCACTTCTACTTGGTGCGGTGACGATTGCACTCAATATCGCACTTAACTTCATCCTTATTCAGGGTGCTTTCGGAATTCCAGCTATGGGTGTTGCAGGAGCAGCATTAGCAACAACTCTAGCGCGCTTGATTCAAGTAAGTTTGATGTGCGGCTACATGCGTATGCGCAACCACTGGCTATTAACGACACCGAGCTCGCCGCATCGTCCGTCGCTTTGGTTGTCTTACCGTCGTATTGCCCTGCCACTGACCATGAATGCCGTTTTATGGGCAATGGGCACCATGGCTTACCAGATGATCTTTGGTCACATGGGCACGACAGAGCTTGCGGTATTCTCAATGCTCGCTCCGTTTGAGTCGTTATGTTACTCGGTGTTCTTTGGTATTTCTGTAGCCTGTTCAGTACTGCTTGGCCACTCTCTGGGGCGTGACGAGTTCGATGATGCCATGAGTATGGGTCTGACCTTCATCAAAGCCGTTGTCGGTTTTGGTGCAGTTGTCGGGTTGATGCTGTTTATGGGGAAAGAGCATGTTCTATCATGGCTAAACCTAACCACAGACGCTTTATATCCACTCGCTTCACCAGCGATGATGATCATGTGCTTTGCGGTTGTAATTCGTATGCTCAACATGGTGATCATTAACGGCATCATTCGTGCTGGTGGTGACAATGCGTTCTGTCTTCGCATGGACTTCATCGCGATGTGGATGGTCGGCATTCCAGTTTGTGTTTACGGCGCATTTGTCGCGGGGTGGGACTTCAAGTACATCTATGGCCTGATGTTAGTTGAAGAAGTGGTGAAGCTGGCTATTTGTTCACACCGTTATTTGAGTCGCCGTTGGATCAACAACCTGACGGTTACTTATGAAGAACCACAAGCGGCTTAAGCTTTTAAAGTAATTAACTATCTAAACAATATGGCGCTCAAAAAAAAGGTCTGAGAAATCAGACCTTTTCTGTTTGCGGAAGAATAGCCTCTAGCTTACTCACTACTTCTTGTTCATTCGGATATGGCGATTAGATACGTTTGGTAGCGGCTTTTCTAGCACTTTCCGTTTCTCATGAATCAAATGTCGAATTGCTAAAATAAGATGCTTTAGCAACATTCGTGGCCCTGCATAGCGCATCACCAAACGCATTTGCTCTTTCGGATCAGGTTTATAACAATGAATCGGACACTTATTACAGGTTGGTTTTGCTTCGCCATAAGGGCATCTATCAAGCCGTGTTTCTGCGTAACGTAACAGCTGCTCACACTCTTCACATAACGCGTTATTCTGACGAACTTCACCGTGGTGATCTTTGCAGTATATGTGCACCATCGCGATAACGGTTTTGTACTCCGTCGCAAGTTCGCCCTGTAGAATATTGTTATGTTGGAACATGATTAATTACCCAGAGAGAGGCTATACAGGTTGAGATTGACGCTTTCACTTATCACGTCTTCAACCCGCTCGAACGCAAAGCCAAGTTTAGTCAGTAGTGCGATGCTTCGAATGTTATCAGAGGTAGTGATAGCAACTAAATGACGATATCAGCATTCTGCTTAGCTTGTTCAATTATCGCTTCTCCCGCTTCTTTGGCAAAGCCTTGACCATAAAACTCAGGAACAAACCCGTAGCCAATATCATGCGACTCTAAGGTGTCTCTTTTTATTAATCCGCAGATACCAATTGCCGTTGAAGTTTCTTTGATTTCAACCATCAACAAACAGACACCCTTCTCTTCATGCATCTTAAGAATGTTGTTTTCGATGTACTCTACAGCCTTTTCAGTGTCGCTGATTTCCTTATCACCAATGTAACGCAGGAAATCTTCTGAGCTGTATAGTCGTTGAATAAACGCCGCATCTTGAGGTGTGATCATTCTTAATCGTAAACGTTCGGTCTCGACTGCCTGCATAGTGATATTTTCCTTGCTGAATACCATGTAAATATTGAGTTCTAGAGCTAAAATGATTATCCTCCACCGCCTAAACTAAATACAAGGCTATGCAGCAATGAACCGTAAGAAAAAAATCAATCAAATTCTAAAAAAGAAGCAGAAGCAGGCGAATTCTAAACTGCATAGTAGCAACAAGCCTCGCTACATTTCTAAAGCTGACCGCGCAAAAATGGAAGCTGAAGAACAAGCGAAAGCAGCTCAAGAGCAAGCTGAAGGTTCAGTAGAAACAACTGTTGAAGCTGAAGAGACAAAAGCTGCAGAGTAAATTTATACTCGCAGTCCTCTTGTCTGACACTCTTTTCAGAGCCAACAGGCAAGAACAAAAAAAGCAGCCTTTATTTGGGCTGCTTTTTTGATCCTACCATTTGTAATCGCGCTGATTAGCCTTTGAATGGCTGCACTTCCCAACGGGCAAACGGCGCTTTTCCATTAATCCCAGCTCTACCCCAACGATCAACAGAATCCACCACTAAGATACGCTCATTCGGTACCAATGATTTAATCAAGTTACTTGGCTTTTTCGCTGTGACTAACCATAGAGCATCGTCTTCTGAGAACATCTCTTTAAGCTTGGCTTTGTCTTCCTCTGTCCACTCCAGCTCTGCTTTGAACATACGCTCTTCAACAAACAATTGGCTGCCAGAGGCGAAATCTTCCAAGCTTTCTGACAGCAACAATACTGAATCTACGTCACTATCTAGTAATACTGCTTGCTGCTTGTTGATCAGTTCACGAACATCCAACATCACACGTTGTAAGTTGCTATCAATCGTTTCAGCTTGCGCAGGCCACAGCAACTTAAAGTCGTCAGCCACAATCGCCGCCATACGCGTTAAGTTGGTCGGGTTTAACCACGCGTATTTAGACACATCACCATTCGACAATGTAAGCGCCGCAACGCCTTGTGCACGAGGTGTAATCGCTTGAGCGGCATCAACCTCAACTAAGCGGATATTGCCTTGTCTTGCGTATACAAACGTAGGGTCTGCTTGCCAGATCGATGACAGTGTCAGAGCAACGGTCGCCTTTTCGCCAGACTTAAGCACTTTGCTTGCTCCCTTGGTACCAAACCAATTCGGCAGACGATCAATACCATAGCGTTTTGGTGGCAGATACTCGGTCGTGATGTCAGTGCCTTTAGTTAGCTCTGTCGCTAATGCATAAGTCACAGGTGTACTCGTTAGAATATCTTCTGCATTCGCTTTAAGTGACACCACTGAGCCAGCCATTAACACACTACCAAGCACACCGACTTGAGCCGTTGCTTTTACTGAGCTCGAGATACGATTCATTAAAGAAGTCATGATTACGCCTTTCTTACAATTCGGTATAGCGTTGCTGCAAGGAAAAACGTTGCAGAAACAATGATGATTGACGCGCCCGATGGCACTGGCAGTTTTAGCTCCATAGGCAACATGGTTCCAACCAAACATGCGATGGTTGCGAGTAATGCCGACAGCAGTACAAAGCTCCCCATGCGTTTAGTCAACAATCGAGCTGTCGCACCTGGAATCAGCAATAACGCGCCAACTAAAACCGCACCTACGATCTTCACGGCAGCAATCGTGACTAACGTAATCATCATGACAAACAGGTAGTCGTAGAAACTGGTGTTGTAACCGCGAACCTTCGCAATATCAGGGCTGATACAGGTAAGGAGGATACGGTTGAACGTCGGTATCAAGAGCAAGATGATGATCGCGCAGCTACCTGCAAGAATCGCTAAGTCTTGGTCTGTTACGGTAAGAATCGAGCCAAACAGTACGTTTTCAAGCATGTGGATATTGATCTTACGAGCCACGTACATCAGCAACGCCGCGCCTACCGCTAGAGCTAATGCTAGAAACACACCAACTAAGGTATCGTATGGTACGTTGGTTCTATTTCTTACAAAGTGAAGAAGCAGAGCGAAGATCATACAGAAGCTAAACAAACCAATAATTGGATTTTCTGGCGGCTCACCAAGCAAAACACCAATGGCGATACCGGTTAACGCTGCATGACCAACTGCCTCAGAGAAGAAAGCTAAACGCTTGGCAATCACCAAGGTACCAAGACCACCTAACAGAGGGCCAAGCAATAACGCTGCAACAAGAGCATTCACCATGAAGGCATACATGAAGCTGTCTGATAACAGGCCCGCTTCAACACCACTAATGGCAAGCTGTCGTAACCAATCCATTACGCAACCTCCTTCGATTCAGTCATTACTGAGCCGCTACTATAGTGCTGGAATAGGCTTTCGATCTTCGTTGGATGCAGTACGTGCTCATGCGGGCCACTATCCACTAAGAATCGGTTAACGACATGTACGTTCGCTTCAAGTCGACGTACCGCAGTAACATCGTGGTGAACCGCTAGAATTGTTCGACCTTCATCAACACATTCACGAATCAGCGATTCAAGATAACGAACGCCCTGCTCGTCCATACCGGTCGTAGGTTCATCCAACACCAGTAGACTTGGGTTATCTAATAGCGCTTGGGCAAACAGCACGCGTTGCTGCTCACCACCGGACAACTGTCCCATACGGCGGTCGCTGCGTGTCGCCATACCAACGCGATCTAACTGTGCGAGTGCAAGATCTAACTGCTTTGATTTACGACGCCAAAATAGAGGGATTCGCGTCTGATTAAGCAGTACAAAGTCCATGACCGTCAAAGGCAAGCTCGACTCGAACGTCGCTTTTTGCGGAACATAACCAATACTTTGCTTTTCTGGCCAGTGAATATTGATTTGACCAGAGAAAGGCGTAAGACCAAGTACAGAGCGCAGCAAAGAAGTTTTACCGCCACCGTTTGGCCCCATGATCACGTGACATTCGCCCGCTTTAAGTTCGAGCGAGATATCATCAAGAATTACGTTGTTATCGTATTGCAGACCGAGTTTATTAATTGAGATTGATGGACCTAACATTATGCGTTCCCGCTTTTAGCTTGGTTCGCCGCCGCAAATTTCATGGCTTCGATCAACGTCTCTAGGTTCTTCTTCATCTCAACTTCTACTTTATCGTCTTCGTATTCGCCGTGCGTCATGTGAGAAAAGCGGTAAAGCTGAACGCCTGTTTCCGCTTCAATCGTGTCAACAAAACGGTTTGGCATGTTTAACTCGTAGAACAGAACATCAATACCTGATGCGCGGATCTTCTCGATCGTCTCTTGCAACTGGCTAGCACTTGGTTCAACACCGTGTGCAGGCTCGATTACTGCTGCGACATCCACACCAAACTCTTGAAGAATGTAACCATAAGCGTTGTGCGTAGTCGCAACCTTCATACCTGATGTATCGAGTTCGCCCAGTGACAACATCGCATCACGCTTCATAAAGCGGAATTGTTTAGCGTACTTACGTGCATTCTTGCGATAGAACGCAGCGTTGTCTGGGTCGAGCTTAGAGACTTCACTGGCGATGGTGTAAACCTTTTGAATCGTTGTCGAAAGCCCCACAAAGGTATGCGGGTTAACGGCACCTTGACCAACAGACTGTCCAAGAGCAGGAAGTAGAGGCACTTCTTTGTTTGCTTCGATCACGACTAAGTCATCACGTTGCGCTGCTGAAATCACTTTAAGCGCGAAGTCATCGTGACCAATACCGTTTACTACGATTGCATCCATTTGGCTCAATCGCTTTAAATCATTAGGTTGTGGTAAGTAGTTATGTGGGTTGAAACCTGCGTCAACCAAAGGAAGAATGTTCACTTTGTCTCCTACTACTGCCTTTACGTAGCTGTAGTAAGGTTGAAGCGTGATACCAATCGTCAGTTTATCGCTGTCGATCTTATATTCTTTTGCCAATGCATCGGGTGCCATGAACACCGCTAATAACGACATGAACAGAGTCATAATTCGCATAGTAATTCTCTTATTATTAGTGAGCATCACTTTCATGATGCTGTTCAATTTCTGATTCGTTCACGACCATTTTCCAACCAGTAGACTCAAGCGTGTGTTGGTCAAAAGTAGCTGGCTGTTTCGCTACACCACCCAAGAAGATCCAGATTTCAGGGGAAACGCTGTTCGCGTTCAAAATAAAGGAATCCGCAGAACCATGATCGGTTGGTTTAGCTTGTTCACTTGGTGTCGCAGATTCACTTGGAGCAGAGAAATAGTAACCACGCTCATCTAGTACCCAAGCATGAGAGCCTTTGCGCTTCCAACTCTGATCTTCTACAAACGGGGCAACCCATTCATCTTTTAGTGATGCAACACTCGGCCATTCACCATCTGAGTCCATGCGCAGATCACGAATTTCTTCATGAGCCAAACGCAGCTCTGATAGCATCGCCAAGTTTTCTTGTTCAACATCAGTCACTAGAATTTGATGATCAAGCACTGCTTTAACGTGGGATTCTGCCTGATGAAATGGGATCGCAACGGTTGCAAAGCAAAGGATGAATACAATGATCAGCCCTACCCATTTGCCTTCTCTACCGCCCGTATCAGCACGTACGCTTTGAATCATCATTTTTCGCTGATCTCAACAACATCAACTTCAACGGGAAACTCATGGCCTGAATCGAACACAAGGTAGAACTCAGTGTCAGGATGTGAGAATTCAACGATAGAACGTTTATCTGTCATCTCTTTTGCGATCAAGTTGTCTTCGTAATCGTACATCTCAACCGCGTAATCAATCGCTTTGCTGCCATCGGAATAGCCCGCTTCACAAGCAACAGTTTTACCTTCAAACCAGCAGCTCATCAGTGGAAAGTGTGCTTGCGCAGGTAATGCAGCGAAACCAAGTCCCAGAGCTAAGCAAGGAGTCATTAAAGCGTTAAGTTTTGTTTTTATTGTCATGGTTCGTACCCTAGCCACAGTGCAAATTCTCAGAAGTAAACTGAGCGATAAAGGGCTCAAATGAGCCCTTAAGTTTTTGGTTCTTAATCAGGGATCTAGCCCCGATATCACAGACTATTGAAGCAGTGCTTCGAACGTTAGGTGAACGTTCGCGCTTGCTTTGTCTGCCAGTGGGTTGTCAATCAACTCACCTTTGTAGTTCGCTTTCATTACGTAACGACCTGCTACGTCTGGAGTAAACGTGATTTCACCGTTCTCATCACTCACCACATCTATCTGCTCTTGATGGTTGCGGTAAAGCGTACCTTCACGAGTGATCTCCGCTTTCACGTCTTTCTGGATTTCACCGTTGTAGAAGAACTGGAATGTTACAGGTTCGCCTTCAACGATATCTGAAGGGTGTGTCACAGGCTTCATTTCAAGCAGCTTGCCTTCAATTTTGAACACTGAATCCGTTGGCTTACCTACCGTGATGTAGCTTTCTGCACGAGTGAAGCTGATCTGTGTTACCACGTCACGTGATTTTTCAGGCAGAACTGAGTCACGCTCAGCTTTGTTTGCTTTAATCCACTTCACCGTGTCACGGCGACCTGCTTTGTATTGCGTGTAGTAAGACGGCTGGTTGTTGATCGCCACTTTGTGTGTCCCTTCTTCTTCAAAATAGAAGTCGAAGATTGAACGACGCTTGCCACGAATCACAAAGTTAGGACGCTCGCTGCGGCCATCAGGCATGATGACATGCGCATTTTCGCTGCCAGCAGGCTTATCAAAAACAAACGTACCGTGAGACGCAGTAACATCGAACGTTAGCCAATCACCACCTTCTTTAGATACAGTGAAGTGAGACGGCAAAATCCAACGTGGGTGAGCTTGTGCCGTTGTCGTTGCTGCTAAGCCGAATGCCATCACACCCGCTAGAGCAAGTGCTTTGATTTTTGTCTGTTTCATCATGTTCAATTCCATTATTTATAATTGTTAGCTGTGTCGCTCTATCTGAGCCTACGATGACCACTGTCTATTCTGTTCAGCTTGGTTTTAGTTCGTACTTACTAGTTACTGTTCGCACTTACTATTTAGCGATGTAGTTCAGGGTGATTTCACCCGTCTCTTCCGTTGCTTTTAATTCGTAAGATGCATTTGAATCTGTGAGTGATACTTTTTGGCGAAGGTAGTTACGGCCACCGTGTTCGCGAACCACTTCAATATGAACCGTGTACTCGCCTTGTTCTAACGTCTCATCGCTGTCGCTCTTACCATCCCAAACGAAACGATATTGACCAGCAGGACGGGTTGCAGACGTCACAGCATCAACCAGCTCACGATCGTAACGGCCAACCTTTCTCCACCAGCTACGCAAATCCTTAAGCCATTCGTCTTTACCTACCCAAAGCTCGATAGTTTTCACTGACTTTCGTTCGCTGTTCTCTACCCACACCGCCACATAAGGACGTGCATACATAGAGGTATCAATCTTTGGAAGCTCAAAGCTGACATCCAGTTTTGCCGTATCAGGAATCGCTTGTGCCATACCTAGGCTTGGCAAAAGAGATAAAGCAAGAAGCGCCTTGCTCCAGTTCATTTTTTTCATGTTTAACAACCTTTTAAATCCGTTTAACCTTAAATTCGTTCTTCAATCCGATTCATCAATCGAATCATGCGTTAAGGCACGGCGACAAAATAGATAACAAGTGAGATTACAGACCCAAACACCGTCCATTTGATGGAGGTATTAAGCGTCTTTTTCTTAGGTAACAGTAAGCACACTCCAGTCAGCACAAAGAAGATCATCAGTAGCGCAGTGATATCGATAAACCATTTCCATACTTCACCGCTGTTACGACCTTTATGTAGATCGTTCAACAATGCGATAACGCCGTAATTCGTGGTTTCGACTTCTACCATTTCAGACGTAACGTCAACAAACACGGAAGCGTTGTAGCCTGGTCCTTTGAAGTCCATAGACACTTCACCGATGAGCAACTCACCGTCTTCAATCTCTGCGTAGATGTCCAAACCTGAAGGAACGCCGGAAAGGTTAGCTTCTTCAAACAGAAACGTTTCGAAGGCTGTCTCGTCAGCTTTTAAACGCCCGTCTTGGACCGTAAATAAACTTGAAGGAAGCGTTAGCGTAGAGCGTTGGATATTGGGTTGGCTTGATTCAAATAACTCAGGTCGGTTCAGGGTGATACCTGTCACTGAGAAAAAAAGAACCACGAACAGAAGCGCCATAGAAATATAAACATGAAGTCGACGAGCCCATGACTGAACCGCCCTACTTTTTAACGACATACAAACCAATACCTATAAATTTTATGGCGACAATTTAGTTGATAATCATTCGTATTGGCATTCAATTTACATTGTTTACGTTTGCCGAGTGGTGTAAGGAAATTCACATAACATTACATGGGAAGTAATCGAACTGTATGCATATTCTTGCTAACGTGTACTAAAGGGATTTGATTCGTTCTATTAGAGGTTATCGATAACAGAGTCAAAGCTCAAAAAACCTCAATCTCAACACGCTTGATTGAGATGGGTTTAAGGTAACAGTTGTAGCTTTAAGGATAGAAAGTTGGGACTATTTGATCACTGGTTTGATGATAGCTAATTAAGCTTAAAAGGATTTGAAATGCGTATTATTGTTTTGGCTTTTGCTGCGCTAGCAACGGCGTGTACCAGCCAAATAGCCAGCACGGAAGAACATATTCAACAATACATCGGTTCAGACATAACCGATGTACAAGAACGTTACCTCACCGAACGATCACGCCCTATCAGTTTTTGGGCGTCTCGAAACTATGCTTGGATTGAGGCAAAGAAGCCGTTAGACAATGGTTATACAGTACACGCCTTCAAAAACCCTTATCGTGACTGCACTATTAATTGGGTTGCTGATACCAGCGGCGTGATTCAAAGTGCTACGTCCAGCGGTACTATGTGCGAGCCTTAACTGACGCACTGGAACGATAAAGTTCAAAAACTTTAACTGACAAAAATTAAAAAGGGTGTCATTTGAACCATCAAATGACACCCTTTTCTATTTACTACTTTCTCTTGTCTTCTTTTGTGTAAACAGCAGTTAGACGTTGCCGTTATCACTAACCGTTCTTAGCTGAGTCAGATATTTAATCCAGCCTTTTGCTTCAGAAGAAGGCTCAATGTTGTTCGCACGTTTCGCTTGAGCAAGAGCATTATCAAGATTCTTTAGCTTGTACCATGAACGTACTTTCGCTAAAGCAACATCGGCTTGCTTGTTCTTGTCTTTCACTTTGTCCAAAACAACTAGAGCACGATCGTAGTAACCTTGCTGAACCAGTAACTGAGCCACATTCCAATGATATTGCGTGTCCTTTTTAGACGCTAACGTCCACACTTCAATAGCACTGTCCCACTCTTTCGCTAACTGCCAGTAGGTTGCTTGCTCA
The DNA here is from genome assembly GCA_000169995.1 of Vibrionales bacterium SWAT-3. Taxonomy (GTDB): domain Bacteria; phylum Pseudomonadota; class Gammaproteobacteria; order Enterobacterales; family Vibrionaceae; genus Vibrio. Next base: position 11,890 of record AAZW01000017.1, read on the forward strand.
GCCAGGAGTTGAACATCGCTGTTCGCATCATCTAACTTAGCGATCTCTTGTGCTGCACGCTCTGGAATACCACGTTTAGCATAAAGCTGAGCCAGTAATCGGCGGTCTGAGTTTTTCAGCTCTACCCCTTGAAGATCAGCCAGCGCTAGTGTGTTCAATGCATCGCGGTTACGCTCTAGTCTTAACTGAATACCCACAAGTTGACGCCACCAATTGTCTTTTTCTGGCTGAAGTTCAATCAGGCTTTCCAGTGTTGGAATAGATTGCTTCCATTGCTTTAACTGTAGTTGTGCACCCAATTTTAGCGAAAGAGGCGACAGTTCTGATTTCGCATTGAACTTGTCGCGATTACTAATCGCCACCAGTACTTTTGACCAGTTTTCGATTTGGTATTCCGCTTGTGCAATTCGCATCCAAAGCACGTCTTTCTTTTCCGCCTCTGGCGCTGTTTTTACTAGCTCATAGTAATGTGGAAGCGCGTTTTTGAACTGTTGATCGTTTAATAACAGATCAGCAAGCATACGCTTCGTTATCCAAGCTTGTTCATCCACCAGCAAATTGGTATCGACGGCGTATGTAAGCTGCTTAATCGCCTTATCGGTTTTGCCATCTTGCCAGTAAAAAACACCCAACATACGAGCTACGTACGCTTTGTCATAGCCCTTAGAAAGCTCCAAGCCTGCAAGTACGTCAATGGCCTGTTTAACCTGTTCATCTTGAGCAAGCTTATGCGCCTTTTGAACACGAATAGCAGTATATTGGGTTAGCTCTTGCGCTTGTGTTGTAAGGGGCATTAACAACAAGCCCACTAATATCCATATCTGTTTCATCATTTTGCCAACTTAAACTCTAGTTTCACGGTTTGACCAACCTGAGCTATCGCTTTTCCATCGACGACTTTCGGTTGATATTTCCATTTTTTAAGTGCTCTCATCGCTTCACGTTCAAACATACGACGTGGGTTTGCGTCAGTGACTTGAATGTCAATTGGGCGTCCCGTTTCATCGATAGTAAAAGACATAATCACATGGCCTTCGGCTCCACGCTTAAGCGCTTTCGCTGGGTAACGAGGCTCTACTCGATACAAAGGCATTGCCTGTTGGTTTGACCCAAAATCAGAGAATGTCGGTGCGTTAATCGCTAAGCCATCAATGGATGTATTCAAATCCAATGAAGGCAGAGAAGACATCGAATTCAGAGGCGTAACTTCAGCTTGTGACTGAGACGTTTGCGCTTCCGGTGGCGGCTCTGGCATTTCTGGTTTTTCAGGGACAGCTCGCTGTCTTCTTTGAACTTCTTGTTCTTGTTCCACCATTACCATGTTGAAACTTAACGTCTCGCTATCGTCTGGTGAACGTTGGTGGCCATTATCGACCATCCAAGCCATGAAAGAAAACAGCGCTAAGCCCAATGCACCCGCTAGCGGTAAAGCAAGAAATAGGCGAATCATTTATGAAGATCCTCCAAGATCATCGCTTATCAGCAGCAAGCGCAATGTTTTTAACACCTGCACCTTTCGCGGCATCCATCACTTTAACAACGGTACCGTTGTAAGCGTGTTCATCCGCTTGAATAACCAAAGAAGCATCAGGTTGTTCTAACAACAAGTGCTCTAACGTTGCTTGGACACGTTCAACATCTACGACACGTTTGTCGATGAAAATGTCGTTTGCAGAGGTAATCGCAACAAAGATGCCTGCATCCTTTTGACTGACTACGTTAGAAGCTTGTGGGCGATTGACTTCCACCCCTGATTCACGAACAAATGAACTGGTCACAATAAAGAAAATAAGCATGATAAAGACAATATCAAGCATCGAAGTAAGATCTATTTGAGCCTCTTCGTTTTTAGAATGACGTCGACCGAGTCTCATCGTTGACTCCTTAAAGATTTTTCTAATTTCAATTCTAAGCGGTTACACACTTTCGCTAAGCGAGCGTGAACAAACATGCCCGCTAAAGCTGCAACCATGCCTGCCATGGTAGGCAGTGTTGCTAACGAGATACCTGAAGCCATCAATTTAGGTTCACTGCTGCCTTGTGTCGCCATGACATCAAAAACAGAGATCATACCGGTTACGGTACCTAACAAGCCCAACATCGGACAAATAGCGACTAACAGCTTAATAAAATTCAAGTTTTGGTTAAGCAAGATACTCGCTTGCCCTAACCAACCTTCACGAATGGCTTTAGCATGCCAAGAAGAGTGATCTTCTCTTTCATGCCATTTCGCTATCCAAGCTTGGCGCTGCTTAGGAAAGTAGAACGCAAGATAAAGCACACGTTCTACCACAAGCACCCAATACACTAGGACGATAGCCGCTAGCCACCACAGGACGAAACCGCCCTGCTCCATAAAGCTTGATAAAGACAGCAGCCAGTCACTCGTTAACCAACTCGCTGGTAATAGAGAACCCGACAAAATATCCATTACGCAGCAGTCCCAACTGGTGATACAACAGCGTTTGATTCAACAGTCTTTTCAGCCTGCTCAGCAACAAGACCAATACCCTGCTTCTCAAGAATATTGCGAATGTTCTCTGCTTGAGTGCTAAGAATGTTGTGTGCCAGTAGAAGAGGCATTGCCGCAACCAGACCAAGTACCGTCGTTACAAGTGCCATCGAAATACCACCCGCCATTACTTTAGGGTCGCCATTACCAAACTGTGTGATCACTTGGAATGTTTCGATCATGCCGGTTACTGTACCTAAAAGACCCAACATTGGTGCCAGTGCCGCCAATAGCTTAAGCATTGATAGGCCTTTCTCTAAGTGAGTCTGCTCATCAACAACCGCTTCTAAAAGTCGCAGCTCTAATGCTTCAACCGTTTGGTTTTGTTCTTTGTTGTAAACCGCAAGAACACGGCCTAGTGGGTTATCGCCCGCTTGCTCAGGGTTCTTAAGTTGCGCGCGAATTTTCTGACGAGCGATAGCTAGTGAAACGCCACGAACCAATGCGATAATTAGACCAATCGCTAGTAGGCCAAGAATCACTTTACCAACCACACCACCAGCTTGTAGACGGTCAGTTAGGCTTGGCGTAAGTGCTAATTGCTCTAGCATGAACCCGCGAGAAGGATCGACAACCACGTTAGATACTTCACCATTCGCTAACGAAGAAAGTGACGTTAACGTTGGACCATTTTGTGGTTGTTTAAGATAAGCGATCGCATCTTCACGCTGAGTGTTCCAGCTAACATAGCCTTGCTCTGTCACAAGACCAATCGAACCTAGTCGGTAAGCGTCAACCTTGTTTGTATTGCCTTCACCATTAATGAATGCAATTTGAGATTTACTAAGCTCAGAACTCGCTTGAATCTGCTCAACCATGCTCATCCACAAACCAGAAAGCTGTGGCATTGATGGCAGCGATTTAGCATCGATAATTTGGTCAACAGTCGCGGTGTGCTCTGCGCGATCAACGCTGTTTACTGTTGAGCTAAGCTCTGCGCCTAGTTCTTTCGCGTTTTGACGAACGACACCGAACAGCTCACCAAGGCTACCCGTTTCTAAACGCAGTTTTTCTTCTAAACGAGCCAGCTTGTTTTCGTTGTCGCTGAAGGTTTGAGTAAGAACGTCTGTTGCGTTTTGAACCGATGTACGTTTCGCTTCAAGCTCTGCTTTGATCGCTTTAAGCTCTTGTTCAGTCTTTTTGAAGTCAGCTTCACGAACAACGTTATGAGAAGCTTGAGTACGGTTTTCTGATTTTGCTTTGTTAACGAGCTGAGCCGTTGAGTCTGTAGCTGAGAAAGCAGAAAATGAAAGTGATGTAATGCAAAGCAATGCTGCTAATGGTTTTAAGTTCATTACTTAACCTCCGCAACAGTTAAAGAAACAGGTAAAGTAATCAAGCTTGGAGCAGCTTGTTGGCCAGCAATATCGTACGCTTTATCTAGCTCTGACTTCATCGAAGAATCAAGTTCTTGCCATTGAGCTTCTGTTTGATTCCAAGCCCAGTATTGGCTGCCATTTAGATTACGAGCAACCAAAGAGATACGACCTAGGTGCAGAACATCTGCCTCGATTGTTTTATCACTTGCCAATGCGACACGACCTTGGTAAACACCCAGCTTAATGCCGTAGTCCATCTCGATTTGGTATGCCTCTAGAATGCGGCGGTATTTCTCAGCATCACTTACGTCAGCACGAGTCATCATTGCTTGTAGCTTTTCTACTCTTTCTAGACGCTGTTCTTTCTTAATCGGCACGTCTTTCTCTACCAACTGTTGAAGACCATCGATCATTTGATACATCAAAGGAACAACACCTTGACGTGTGTATTTGATTTCTTCGATCTGCTCTTCGATGCTTTGAGCTTCTTGGTTTTGGCTCTCTACTAATGCAGCAAGGTGATCGTGATAGATTTCTAGGTTTTTAACTTCTTCTTGCAGACGCTCAATCTCAGCTTGCAGCATTAAAGTCGCTTGTGAGCTTTTATCAATAACCTTTTGGCTCGAAGCCGACGCGTTATTGGTCTTGTTTTGAATTGATTGAGCTTGATCCAAGCTGTTTGCCATAGAAGACGTTGCAACCAAACTGATGGCAAGCGCTAGGCTAGATTTTAAAAGATTCATAATTGTAGTCATTTACTATAAGAAGAAGGTCAAATGAATTTTATTGATAAGCACTCTCATTATCATTAAAAGTCACTCACATTACTAGGGATATTTTTACTGAATAGCAGAATCACGAAAGGGGAAAGCCGAAACTTTCCCCTTAGCATTTAGGCTACCAATAGTACCCTACTAACAAATTAGTATTTTACCTGTAAAGTCGCCATGTAGTTGCGGCCTTCGCCAACAACAACGTTGCTCGTGCTGCCACCTTCAAGGTAGTCAGTATCAAACAGGTTCTCTACATTAAAGCGAGCAACGAAATCTAGGTTTTCGTCATACTTCATTGTATGTGCGATACCCATATCTACACGAGTGTAAGCATCTTTTTTGAAAGTGTTTGAATCTTCAGTGTAACGCTCACCTACGTGGTAAACACCAAGGTTTACGTCAGTACCATTATTGAACGAGTAAGTAGACCAAATGCTCGCAGTAAACTCTGGTACATCAGCAGGTGTTTTGCCTTCAAGAGCTGGGTCATTCTGGTACTCAGCATCTAGGAACATTGTAGATGCACTTACAGAGAATGCTTCCGTCACGTAGCCAGTTGCAGCCAATTCAACACCAGTGTGAACTTGTTCACCAACTTGAGTTGTACGTGTTTCTTTGCCGTTATTACTTGCTGGGTCTAGATCTTCAGTCACTTGCATGTTCGATTGAGTGATCTGGAACAATGCTCCTGATACAAACAAACGTTCATCAAACAGTTCCCACTTAGAACCTAGCTCGTAAAGTGTACCTTTCTTAGCATCTTGAGACTGACCAAAGTTCACGTCATCTTGATCTGTGATTTCACCAACAGGTTCGAAACTTTCAGAGTAAACTGCGTAAATTGAACCATTTGAAGCCGGAGAGTAAATTACACCAAACTTTGGAAGAATGTTGTTGTAGCTCTCTTCTTGATTAGAACTGCTCGTCGTTTTGTCGTATGCAAAACGAACGCCACCAAGAACTTGCCACTGGTCGTTAAGTGTTACTAAGTCTTGAACATATAGACCGTAGTGTTGGCTTTCAGAGTGAGATACTTCATTGTCGTTCTTGTAGCTAACGTTAGAAGGCATATCAAAACCATTACCACATGCAGCTTCTGCTTCTGCTTCAGTTGCATTTACACATGTGTAGCCAGAGTCGTATAAACGCTCGTAGTCGTAATGAAGGCCATTAACACCAACAAGTAGGCGGTGGTTTACACCTAGTGCATCGAAATCACCAGTAAAATCTACGTAAGCCGTGTCAAACGTCCACTCGTCGTGACGATCTGATACTTTGTAACCGTAACCGCCGTTTTTATCGCTGTATACAGTATTGTTCGATTCTGTACGCTGACGCTCGTAGAACTGACGGCTAATACCTGTTTTAACAGACCAAGTTTCGTTTAAGTTAGCAGTTACCGAAGCGCCGTAGTTAGCAACGTCGTTATCTGTTTGAGCGAAACGTTGATCATTAACCGTGTTAGGGTCGATAGCCTTGCCTGTAGAAGTGTCTATTTTAGAACCATTGTCTAAATCGCCCTCTTCGATTGTGCGGTCGTAATGAACTGACAACATGATGTCTTCGTTAATATCGTAATCAACAAATAGACCACCAACAAAACGGTCGGTTTCTACATCTGTGCCATCAAAACGTGTGCGGTAAGAGTCTTGGTTTTCTTGTGAAACAATAAGACGAGCACGTAAAGTTTGGTCATCGTTTAGTGAACCACTTACATCAGCGGTAGTACGCGTGTAGCTATCAGAACCGATATCTTGGCTTACGTTTACTTGAGTCTCGTATGTAGGCTTCTTAGAAACCATGTTAACAAGACCACCTGGTGCTGATTTACCGTAAAGTAGACCTGCTGGGCCTTTAAGTACCTCAACACGCTCTAATAGCTCTACTGGTTGACGGTAATGAGACCAATGTTGAACACCGTCACGTAAGTAACCAGAGCTACTGTCTAAATCAAAACCGCGAAGAGTGAAACGCTCACGGTTCGTTGATTTTGAACCCGCACCTACAGAAGCGTCGTTCTTAAGAACTTCACCTAGTGTGCTAGCACGCTGTTCATCGATGATCTGCTCATCGATTACTGAAACTTGTCCCGGAGTCTCTAATTGAGTCGCCTCCATGCGCATTGCTGTTGTGTTCGTGTCGGCTTTGTAACCGTAGTCACGACCTTCAACAACCATGTGCTCGTCTGTTTTTACTGTTTCTGCCAATACTGCTGGTGAAGCTAATACTGCGCCGATCACTAAAGCCAATGGGCTCTTTGAAAACATGTCCTTTACTCCGCTTTTATTCTTTTAGACGAACACTTTGTTATTTATTCGATGTGTTCGCTGAACCGTTGCCGGTACCACTGAATTATTTCGGGAGTGAATATAAGTGATAACTATTACCATTTGCATTAAATTTACATTCTTTGCATTCGTAAAGTTTTGTAAAGGTCTTAGTAAGCGTTATTCATTAGATGTAACAGAACCTGATTCAATACAGATACTTAGAAGTGTTTTTGTTCGGCCCCCTGCCACCACCGTTAAAAACTTTGAAACAGCGTTATTTACTCACTCAATCTAACCATCAAAAAACGATAAAAATTTTATCTTCTCTTATTTACTAGCTTTGATTTCGTGTTTTTATGTATAAAAGCCTCGATAAATGTTAATGATCAGTGAATTATTTTATTTAAATTTGTTTAATTTACACAATTATCAGTGATTTTGATCACATCTATAATTCCAAACTCATTTTTTGTTTTTCGATTTGATTATCCGACTGCTAATCTCCTGCTCACTTTGAAAAGGTATCAAAGTTATAAATAATAAGGAGTGTTCTAAATGAATACCAAAAAACCTATGTCTCTGACTGGCCGAGTAATTCTTGGTATGGTCGTAGGTATATTAACGGGATTTGCCATTCAATCCCTTTTTGCAGAAAGTGGATTTGTTAACAACTACATCGTTAACGGACTCTTTGAAGTAGGCGGACAAATTTTTGTCGCCAGTTTAAAAATGCTTGTTGTCCCTCTAGTCTTCGTTTCACTAGTGTGCGGTACAAGTTCTCTAAAAGACTTATCAACTCTTGGCCGTATGGGTGGCAAAACGCTTGCACTTTATATCGGTACTACAGCCGTTGCTATCACTCTAGCATTGACGATCGGTAACCTGTTCCAACCTGGTGCTGGTGCGGATCTGACTGCTGCGAGCTCTTTTAAATCAGCGGATGCCCCTTCTCTTGGTCAAGTAATCATCGATATGTTCCCAACCAACCCTATTCAGGCGATGGCTGAGGGCAAAACACTACAAGTAATCGTGTTTGCTGTGTTATTCGGTATCGCAATTAGTGCTGCTGGTAAACCGGGTGAGCGCATTGCTGCTGTATTTGCAGACTTAAACGAAGTTATCATGAAGCTAGTTGCTCTACTGATGAACCTTGCTCCTTACGGCGTGTTCTTCTTGATGGCGAAACTGTTCTCAGGTTTAGGCTTGGGGGCAATTTGGAACCTAGCAGAATACTTCTTAGTGCTTGCAGGTACACTACTACTACACGGATTGGTGACTTACAGCGCGATGCTTAAAGGCTTCACTGGCCTTAGCCCTATTACGTTCCTACGCAAGATGGAAGATGCAATCATGTTTGCATTCTCAACAGCATCTTCGAATGCAACGATTCCTGTAACAATGGAAACGGCTAAGAACCGTATGGGTGTAGATAACAAAGTCGCTTCATTCACTGTACCACTAGGTGCGACAGTGAACATGGACGGCACTGCAATCATGCAAGGTGTTGCGACAGCGTTTATCGCACAAGCATACAACATCGACCTTACTATGGGCGATTACCTAATGGTTATCCTAACAGCGACACTGGCGTCTGTCGGTACTGCAGGTGTTCCTGGTGTTGGTCTGGTTATGTTAGCGATGGTATTGAACCAAGTTGGCCTGCCACTAGAAGGTATCGCTCTAATCATGGGTGTTGACCGTCTTCTAGACATGATCCGTACTGCTGTAAACATCACAGGTGATAGTGCCGTATCTATCATCGTTGCGAAGTCTGAAGGCGCTCTTGATGAGTCTCGCTTCAACGACCCTGCAGCAGGTGAGAAAGAAGAAGAAGTTAAGCTATCACGCCAAGAAGCGTAGTCTAGCGTCCCTGCTTCAAGCTAAAACGTAATTAATGGCTACGCTTTAGCTATATGAACACAAAAAAACGCCACAGCATTTGCTGTGGCGTTTTTTATGGATTTTAAGAAGTACCAAATAAAGACTCCCGCGGAATATAACCGGAGCAGCTAGGTTAATTAGCGGACTCACTAATTGGGAACATTAGGTTCACTCTGAGTCCCCCACTTTCTCTATTCTCCGCCGTCACATGGCCATTCATCACAGCCATTGCCTCTTTAACGATGGCCAGGCCCAGACCGTAGCCACCAGACTGCTTGTCTCTTGCAGATTCAATACGAGTAAACGGATCAAAAATACCTGCAATTTTGTTATCAGGGATACCTTCTCCATCATCCTCTACAGAAATGACACTGTAACGTTTATCGATTGTCATTTCATACGTCGTAACCGAAATATGAGCATGCTCACCTGCATACTTAATCGCATTGCCAACCAAATTCCCGATTACTCTTAAAAGTAACCGCTCATCAATGTTCGCCATCGAGGTCGGAGTCTCTAAATCACCAACCAGCGTTTGATTAGGTTTTAAATCATTTTGCATTTGCGCGATAAGCATCGAACAGTATTGCTCTAGCTGCATCAAGCTAAGCTTGGAATCGTAGCGAGAGGTTTCTAAGCTACTAAACTCGAGGATCTCGCCCACTAGCTTGTTCATCTCTTCTGTTTCATTTTCCATACGGTCAAGCAAACCAGCGCTCTTATCATCGACCTTGTTACGCAATAAGTGCAGAGCGAGGTTTTGCCTTGCTAAAGGGGTTCTCAGCTCATGAGAGACATCTCGTATCAAGCGGCGTTGCTTCTCTGCCAGTGATTTAATTTCAAACGTCATATGATCAAAATCCACCGCGAGTTCATTGAACTCTCTGGTGTTTGATTTCAATTCAGAGACGACTTGCACTGAGAAGTCACCTTCCGCTAAACGTCGACTCGCCTCTCTCAAACGATCCAAAGGTTGTTGAAGTCTCCGAGCCATAATTAAAGAGAACAAAGACAGGATGATGAAAGCGATGAATACCTTCATCAATGACGAATACAAGCCAAACGAATTTGCGGGGTGGAATCGGTGCGGTAATTGGATAACTAAGCTATTACCGTTTTCTAAAGGCAAACCAAAGATAGGTCGATTCACAACAGCATCCAATTGATGATCCAATGTTCTTAAGAAACGTAACTTGAACTCAAAGTGAGGGTGCATATGTCTATGCGTAAGCGGGTGATTATCTTTGTCTAAAACAAACAAATAATACTGCTGAGCGTTGGCCCAGTCAGCCAATTCATCCATATCACCATCTTCGATTAACACATTGGCTTGATACGCAAGGTCTAACATTTCTTGCTTAACAGAATCAGGCACCTTTAGCAGTGCCTTCATCAACGCCTTTTCTGCAACCGCTTGAAATATAAAGATACTGACAAGGATGATCGTCAAATATGAGAAAAGTTGGAACGTTAAACCATCTTTTCGCTTAGCGATAAAATCCGGGCAGCGTATCAGCTTGGCACTCATGCTCCAACCGACTCTAGATAGCTATATCCTTTACCACGAACCGTTTTAATATGCTGTTTAGACAAGCCTGCCTGTACTAACTTACGGCGGATATTGCTGATGTGCATGTCTAGGTTGCGATCAAAGGGACAAAGCTCTTTCTTTAAGACATGTATCTGTAAGTCAGACTTAGATACAACAATGCCGTCATTCTTAATCAAGTAATCAAGCAGATCTTTTTCTGTACCCGTCAGAGGTAAACGAGAAATCTGTTCACACAAACCGTGGTTGGATGAAGCTAGAGACTGCCTCTGACGCTCAAATCCTACTCGACGTAAGATAACTTTAATACGAGTGAGCAGCTCAGGAACATTGAAAGGTTTAGCGATGTATTGATCGGCACCCGCTTGATAGCCATCAAGCATCGATGCATCGTCATTAAGTGCAGTTAGCATCAAGATAGGAGTAGCAAAACGCTGACAGATGCGCCTTGCGACTTGAATACCGCTGAGGTTAGGCAGCATCACATCAAGCAATACTAAATCAACAGGATTGGATTGGATAAACTCTAGTGCAGCCTCGCCACAATGAACGGTATCAACGTGATACCCCTCATTCTCTAGAACTTCACCCAATAATTCACACAACTGAATATCATCATCAACAACTAAAACGCGCGACATCATACAAACCGATAAATAATAATAGTTTGCATTTTAATTATCGTTATTATTGATTTCAATTATAAAATGAGAGATTTACTCTATAGTAAGAAATCTTTTTCAATCGGAACGAACTTTGACGCAGAATCGATAAGATTTTGAGCAGTGAGCCCTGGTACACCGTAAACTTCCACTTTTTTTCCAAAGCGCTGTTTAATTCTTTCCACAAGGATCTCAAAGTCCCCGTCTCCAGAGACTAGAACGATTGTATCCACATTCTCTGCTAGTTCGATGGCATCTAAGGCAATACCGACATCCCAGTCACCTTTCGCACTGCCATCACGACGCTGAATAAATGGCTTCAATTTCACATCAAAACCCACACCGCGCAGAATATGATGGAATTGACGCTGCTTAGGATCTTGACTAGAAATCGCATACGCATGAGCCGCAACAACATTTCGACCTTCTGTCGCTACATACCAAAATTGGTTGTAATCAAAGTTAGAACGATATTTGTCTCGTGTTGTGTAGTAAACGTTTTGGACGTCGACCAAAATAGCTATGTTTTCCATTAATTCATACCTTTATATTTTCGGTATACCCTATTCTATTCAACCCTAAAATGCGAGTCGCTTTATCCAATAAAAATGAACCTGTTGGTTATGGTTAACGTAAATCTAAGCATGTTTAACGTAATCCTAACTATGCTTAATGGATGTCTATCAAACTGGACGATCTTCTTTGATGTTGGTGACCACCACACAAGGGCTATCGATTAGAGATACAAGTAAAGCTAACAGGCTACTTAAGGGAGGTTGGCTATGCTACACCGACAAAAACACAAATCGCACGTAAGCTTCGACAACACCGCAATGGTCGCTTTAGCTTCTTCCAGTAGTTGGTTAACTTTGCTCAAACTAATAACTGTTAGCACCGTGTTGATTTTTAGCCTCTCCACTCATTCGGTGTTTGCTTATCCAGCCTACTCCCATTCTCAACCACTGCCTCATCGCAGCGTCATTTACTTCGCACCAGAGGAAGACTCGGTGGTAAAAGAGTTTCTTAATGAAGTGCTGATCAATAACTGCCAGCTAGACGAAAGAGATGTTGTCATCATGGTGATAGCAGAAAGCGGATACACCGTCCCGACTTGGCTTGAGGAAGAGTTTAACTTAGAAGCAGTAACCAGCGTTTATGAGATCCCTAAAGGGTCACACACCGCGGTATTAATTGGTAAAGACGGAAAAGAGAAGCACAGATGGAATGGTAAGACGGACTGGCAGAAAATCACTAACATCATCGACGAGATGCCAATGCGACAACAAGAAATGCAGCGACAAAGTAGCCGCTGCAGTATCTAACTCAAAACAAATTGCTAGAGCGTGACTTGGTTACTTGTTAAACCAATCGAGTTTTTCATGAAGCTGAGCCACGCTTCCAACAACGATCAAAGCCGGGCTTTTCGCGACGCTCGCAAGGTTAGCTAAGTCATTCAATCCACCTCGATAGACCTTCTGTTCTTGGCGAGTACCGTTTTCAATGATTGCTACAGGCATGTCTGATCGCATACCATTATCAAGCAAATTCTTCTGAATATTAGGGCTCTCTTTTAGACCCATGTAGAACACGATCGTGTGATTGTGTTGAGCAAGAGATTGCCAGTCGATATCTTCGCCATCTTTCTTTAAGTGGCCAGTAATAAACTGAACACTTTGAGCGTGGTCGCGATGCGTCAGTGGAATCCCCGCATAAGCCGTAGCACCAGCGGCTGCCGTAATACCAGGAATAACTTCAAATCTCACATCGTTCTCAGCCAGAGTTTCGCACTCTTCCCCGCCGCGTCCAAAGATAAACGAGTCACCACCTTTCAGGCGTACTACATGCTTATTCTCTTGGGCTTTAGTAACCAATAATTGGTTGATCTGATCTTGCGGTACACAGTGATGATCAAGCTTTTTGCCCACATATAGCATCTCTGCTTCTGGGTTTGCCATCGCCAGGATATCTTTTGATACCAAACGATCGTAAACCAGTACATCCGCTTGTTGGATGACGCGTGCTGCTTTTAAAGTTAACAGGTCTGGGTCACCAGGTCCTGCACCTACCAATGAAACAAATCCTTTGTTTACTTCTTTAACATTCGATGACGATACTTCTGACATGCTGTGCTCCGAAGGTTTGCTTGTTTTATCTCAAGCTTCAATCTATGTGATAAGTCACTGTATTCATGATGACTTATCCAAATCCTTAACCCTTAGACTATCAGGTGTTGATATAAATATTCCGTTTAAATACTAACGAAGATAGAAGTAATTATAACAAAACGATCTATTGCAGGTATTTGATACTAATACTCATCAACACCTTGATGATGCTTAAGGCATTCGAACTAAAAAAGCCCCAAACATTTCGTTGGGGCTTTCAATCTCATACTAAATTACGTTTCACCGTATTCAGAATTACTTAGCGCCTAGAGAAGGAGCTGTTTTAGCGTGAGTTAGGTATAGAGGAACACACGTCATTAGTAGACCACCAACGATGTTACCTAGGATTGTTGGGATAAGGTTGAAGTTCAACCATGTTGCGATACCGAAGTCAGCGCCAAGAATCATACCCAGTGGGAATAGGAACATGTTTACTACTGTGTGCTCAAATACTAGTGCGAAGAAGATGAAGATTGGGAACCACATCATTGCTACACGGCCAGACACAGTACGCGCTGTCATGTTACCAATCACACCTAGACATACCATTAGGTTACAGAAGATACCGCGTACGAAACACGTGATCCATCCGTCAATGCCCATGTTTTCAAAACCTAAGCTACGACCTGTAGAAACAGCAATGAATTTTTGAGCAACAGCGTTTGGTTCTAGAGAGAAGTTACCTGTTAATGAAACAGCCACTAGGAAAGCAACAATCAAAGAACCAATAAGGTTACCAAGACCAACAATACCCCAACAACGTAGGATACGACCCCAAGTGATGCCTGGGCGGTTGTCGAATTTAGCTAAAGGAGCAAGGCCGAAAACGCCAGTTACTAGGTCGTAACCCATAACACTTAGAATAACGAAACCAACTGGGAACACTAGTGCGCCAACAAGGCCAATGCCGGTTTGTACCATTGCTGTAATAGCAACAACAACCGCGAGAGAAAGGATGATGCCAGCCATAGTGCTTCGAATCAGAAGATCGCGAGTACTTGTTTTCGTTTTCGCTTCACCCACATCGATCATCGTTTGAACGAATTCAGCTGGTTTGTAATCAGGAGACATAATGTTGTCCTTAAAAAAGTAAAATTAAAAGTTAAAATTGGATAGGAAAAGGCTCTAGTTGCCGAGTTAAGGCAATATCGAGAACTAGAACCCTTGAACTATCAAATCTTACTCATCCAAAGATTAAGCAGAGATTTCTACAGCACCTTTGGTAACACGAGCTTTGTACGCTTTCACGTTGAAGTTCTCGTCTTCCATGCACGCACCTGTTGTCAGGTTAAAGCGTTGCTTCTTAGGCGGGCTTGCCACCCAAAGCTCTTCTTTGTGCTCTACAATCAGACCACGTGATAACACGTTAGACTGGAAGTAAGGGTCTGTGTTGCTAATCGCGAATACTTCTTCAGCCTTAGTTGGGCGGAAGACTGCTACTTGCTCACCACCAACCAATGCACAAACACCTGTACCTGGGATAATGTCTTCGATCTTACAAACTTTGGTAAATGCCATGATGTCGTCTCCCCTTAAACAGATTCTACGTGAATGATGTCGCCCTGATGCTTTGAAGTAATGGCTTCAGGATGTTTCTCAGTGAATGTCGCTGGACGGTGCTGTTCACGGCCATCATCAACAAACACAACGTTTTCATCACGGTCATCAGCATTGATGAAGTGAGCGAAGCGCTTAAGTTGAGCTTCATCGTTGATAGTATCTGTCCACTCACAAGCAAAGTTATCCACTAGGCCAGCAATGTCAGTTTCAAGTTGGTCATTGATGCCAAGCTTGTTGTCTACAATCACTTCACGTAGGTAATCAACACCACCTTCTAGGTTGTCCATCCATACCGAAGTACGTTGCAGTGGAGCAGCCGTGCGGATGTAGAACATCATGAAACGGTCGATGTATTTGATCAGCGTTTCTTGGTCTAGGTCGCTTGCAAGTAAGTCTGCGTGACGAGGCTTCATACCACCGTTACCACATACGTACATGTTCCAACCCGCATCAGTCGCGATAATACCTAAATCTTTACCTTGAGCTTCAGCACACTCACGAGTACAACCTGACACACCAAACTTCATCTTGTGAGGAGTACGGATGCCTTTGTAACGGTTCTCGATCATCACGCCTAGGCCAACTGAATCTTGAACGCCGTAACGACACCAAGTAGAACCAACACATGTCTTAGCCATACGAAGTGCTTTTGCGTAAGCTTGACCCGTTTCGTAACCCGCAGCGATTAACTTCTTCCAGATTGCTGGTAAGTCATCTTTCTGAGCACCGAATAGACCGATACGTTGTGCACCCGTAATCTTGGTGTACAGGTTGTATTCTGCAGCAACATCAGCAAGAACGCTTAGTGCTTGAGGGGTTACTTCACCACCCGCCATACGAGGGATAACCGAGTAAGTGCCGTCTTTTTGCATGTTACCTAGGAAGTTATCGTTGGTATCGTGCAGCTTCACTAGATCAGGTTTAAGGATGTGTTCACCCCAGCAAGAAGCAAGGATAGAACCCGCTAGAGGCTTACATACTTCACAGCCGTAGCCTTTACCGTATTTCTCTAGTAGCTCATCGAACGTTTTGATTTCTTCGATGCGAATTAAGTGGAAAAGCTCTTGGCGAGAGTAAGCAAAGTGCTCACAAACGTCGTTCTTCACTTCAACACCAGCTTTAGCTAGTTCAGCATTTAATACTGAAGTCACTAGTGGAATACAACCACCACAACCAGTACCTGCGCCAGTTACTGCTTTGATATCACCGATTGTGTGATGACCTTCAGCAACCGCTTGAGCGATCTTGCCTTTAGTCACATCAAAACAAGAACAGATAACTGCAGATTCAGGAAGAGAGTCTGCGCCAAGTGTTGGCTTTTCAGCCCCCGCATGAGCAGGAAGAATTAGAGCATCTGGGTGTTCTGGTAGGTCGATTTCGTTCAGCATAAGCTGTAGAAGGTCGCCGTAGTCAGACGTGTCACCAACCATTACTGCACCAAGCAGCTTCTTGTTGTCTTCAGAAACGATTAGACGCTTGTAAACTTCTTGCTCTTCGTTTTGGTAAACGTAGCTCTTACAGCCAGGAGTACGACCGTTCGCATCACCGATAGAGCCTACTTTCACGCCTAGAAGCTTAAGCTTCGCAGACATGTCAGCACCTTCAAATGTGCTTTCGTTGCCAACAACATGGTCAACAGCAACTGTCGCCATTTTGTAACCAGGAGCAACAAGGCCGTAGAACGTTTGGTTCCAAGACGCACACTCACCGATTGCGTAGATATCTTTGTCTGTCGTTTGACAGTGATCGTTAATCTCGATACCGCCACGAGGTGCAATACCTAGACCCATTTGACGAGCAAGTTTGTCTTGAGGGCGAATACCAGCAGAGAATACGATGAAATCAGTTTCTAGCTCAGTACCGTCTGCAAAGCGCATTACGTTACGAGCTTCAGTGCCTTCAGGAGCAATCTCAAGCGTGTTCTTGCTTGTATGTACGTTAACGCCCATACGTTCGATTTTTTGACGAAGTTGGTTGCCACCCGCTTGGTCAAGCTGCTCAGCCATTAGCTTAGGAGCAAACTCAACAACGTGTGTGGTTACGCCAAGAGCTTTAAGTGCGCCTGCCGCTTCAAGGCCAAGTAGACCACCACCAACAACAACACCAGACTTAGAGTTCTTAGCCGTCGCTTCGATCGCTTTTAAGTCTTCGATTGTGCGGTAAACAAAACAGTCTTTACCTTCGTTACCTTTGATTGGCGGAACGAATGGGAATGAGCCTGTAGCAAGGATGAGTTTGTCGTATTGAACTTCACGACCAGTGCTTGAGTAAACTGTTTTCTTTTCACGGTTAACGTTAATAGCACGTTCGCCGATCAGCATATTGATGCCGTGTTTCTCGTAGAAGCCTTCTTTAACTAAAGAAAGTTCTTCCGCAGTATGGTGTGAAAAATAAGAAGAAAGGTGTACACGATCATAGGCTACGCGAGGCTCTTCACAGAACACCGTGATGTCCATGTTAGCAACATCTGTCTTCTCGACTAAATCTTCGATATAGCGATGACCGACCATCCCGTTACCGATTACGACTAGCTTCATCTTGCTCATAAGAATTCCTGAAGGTTATATATTTCTTAACTGAGCGAATAATGAATTATGAAAGAAAATGAAAAAATGATGTAAATCAATTACGAAATCGAACTACCCAAAAGGGGTAGAACAAAAGAGGTAGAAGTGGCTAATTTTACGCCACAGCAAACGAATAACCATAAGTTTGATAAGGTTTAGAGGCATTTTATAGGCAATTTCACACACAAGCATGCTTGTTGTAATATTTCACAATAGACTAGCAACAACGTAAGTAAATGACAATCATTTTCATTTATAGTCATAAGAAGTGTAATAACTCATGAAAGCGTTACAGGTTCATGAGTAACTGTGTATAAATGTGAAGAACTGGATGACCAAAAACACAGTCGTCCCGCCCCCCTACCCATAGATTCCATTTATAAATCGCACACTCGATTAACTTGAGTTGTCTTGCTGAGCTACTCGCAGTTTTCTCAGAAATACTTTTGGTTCAACTTATACAACCTGCGCAATAAAGCGCCTTGATAACGTAGAAATCCGTAAAGCAGAGCAATCAGCATAGAGCCATCTAGCCATCTAGCCATAAGTGAAATTCAATGAATGGACAGCGTTAGAAATTAGGAAAGCCTGAAGAAATGGAATTTCAGATAGCAAAAAGGCCAGCATATCTGCTGGCCTTTCGACTTTGAATAGTGGAGGCGCCTCCCGGAGTCGAACCGAGGTCCACGGATTTGCAATCCGCTGCATAGCCACTCTGCCAAGGCGCCTTCAATAGTGTTTTAAGAGAACAACTCTGTTGAGCATCACCAAACAAGGTAACAATCAAATAGATGGTGCCCCGGGCCGGACTTGAACCGGCACAACGCGAACGTCGAGGGATTTTAAATCCCTTGTGTCTACCAATTCCACCACCAGGGCACGCAATTCTTTATTGCGATGCCGATTACTGAAAAGTAAAACACCATCTTAATGTCGAAATAAATCAACATGACAAAATTTGGAGCGATACATCGGGTTCGAACCGATGACCTCAACCTTGGCAAGGTTGCGCTCTACCAACTGAGCTAGTATCGCATTTTCATTCATCAGCTTTCTAAAATGAAAGAGAGAATGGAGGCGCCTCCCGGAGTCGAACCGAGGTCCACGGATTTGCAATCCGCTGCATAGCCACTCTGCCAAGGCGCCTTTAATAGTGGTTTAAGAGAACAACTCTTGGTTCATCACTCTACTCTAAAGTAGAAGCTAGATAGATGGTGCCCCGGGCCGGACTTGAACCGGCACAGCGCGAACGCCGAGGGATTTTAAATCCCTTGTGTCTACCAATTCCACCACCAGGGCAACGCAATCTTGCGATGCTGATTACTGAAAAGTAAAACACCATCTCTCAGCGACCTAAGCCGTGAGAACGAGGTGTACTTTAACGGATGGAAAAAATTCGTCAACAATAAATTTTATCTTTTAATTCAAGTGATTAATTATCGCACTTTGGAGATTGAAATTACTACAGATTGCGCAAATGGCAAACACAATCTCCTCCTCCAAAGCCGGCTCAAAATCATTCATAATACATGGGAACGAGAAAACTCGAATAAAAATGCCAGTCGAAGGACTGGCTTTATCAGTAATTCTGGAAAGCACGAACCTAATTAATAATTTTCTTTCAAAAATTGATATGTCGGCTTTGGCACTATTGCTTCTATACTGCTGAAATCTCGGCTTGCTAAGAACTCCCTTACTTTAGAAGCACTGATCACATCACCGTTTGTTGATATACGTTCAATGATTTCAACTTCAATATCATATGCAGGGAGTAGCTCCTGCATTTTTTCATTGTATTGTTGGGTGATTTGACACTTTGGTTCATTTCCAAGGAATATCTTACTAATATTCAGCGCCTTAGCTATGTACTCACAAAAAAACCATGCTTCCATTGATGCATCAGCTTTAGCTTCAGAAGTTTCTTTATCGAAGTAATCTGGGTAAGTCAATTCAGTACAAATGAACTTTCCGCCTCGAATAACGGTTACGTTGCCAATATGTTTCGTGCTTTCAAAGACTAACTTAAATCGGTCTTCAAATTTAAAGAAAGATTTGTCTTCTTCGATAACGAAAATGAACAACTTATCGACACTCCTTGCGGCGTGTTCGATTAAGTGTAAATGTCCCTTTGTAATTGGGTTACAATTAACCGCTACGCTGCCTATAACACCTTCATTATCTGTAGCATGTTGATCCAATAACTCTAAGTAAGATTTCATTTCACAAGATTCAAGTGCTTGCGCAGTATGTCTGAATAAGAAATACTTGAACTTTTCTAGGACCGAAAGAATGCTCTCATCTATTCTATCGCCTTGATTAACCAATTTTGAATCTTCGTTTTTCAGTAGAGGTAGTAGATGCTCTTTCACGATTACCTCGGAAAGCACTTTGTTACCTCTAGGTGAGTAATGCCCTTGCTTATCGTTTAAATCAATAAAAAAGTCGCTACCTCTTTCTATGAGATTCAAGTCGATTTTATTTAAGTCTTGAAGACCTTCACTTCTAAATTCATCAAAATTGAAGAAAACTACTATATCATTCTCTTTGATATTCGTTTGAACCAAATTATTCATAGCTTGTAGGAGTTTCATCCCAATAATTCCATGATTCTCTAGTGCTACATCAGAAAAATGCTTGTTAATATTACGTTGCACTTGAGAAACGAGTGTGTAAATATCACTCATACCACTAGAATATGTTGTTGACGAACCAAAAAACAATACCTTTCGAGCTGGAATCTTGGGCTGACCTACTGTTATTCTCAAACCATTTTTCACTGACATCATCGGTCTTTCGCTATCGAGAAGAGCTACTTTAGTGCCTTTAATCACTGGCCTTGAATAGTCAAAAAATGTAGGTATTTGGCTTTTTTCTACGTCGTCATATAGTGACAATATGTACTCTGGCACTTTAACCCCCTGCCCCCACAATTTTCGCTCGCCTGCATATTTTTGATTATTTGACATAAGGTCTTTTTCTTGAACCGACTTTATTTTTAGATCTTGGCCTAATCCAACCACATCAATTAACAAAAGGGTAGCACCTTGACTCTTAACGTAATCAGTTACAAATTTTACTTTGTCAACATCATTTACTGTATTATTTAGAAGATCCATGCTTTTAACGATATCGCTATCAATGAACTCAAATGATTTATCTTCCTGAAGACGATTTGCTTTTGATAATTCACCATTCATTACATACAAATTCAATAGCATAAAATAATATTCATACTTATTGAATTTGTAGACTAACTCTTCTATGGAACTAATAGCATTTGTGTAGTCTTTTTTTTGTACATATAGCTCAGCAAGCCTAAGGTTCTTAGACATCTTGATTTTTGGAGGTAGTATAGGAAGTAATCTATATAAGCTTTTTAATACCCAATAAAACGTTAACTTATACGATTGACTTTTTGATAGCATGAATAGAGCCTTTTACATTATCTTTATAACTTCGAAATTTCGAAGATGCTACCATATTAAATTTTCAATAATGTAAGGTTAAGTAAGGCATTGTATTCATCTTAGTTACAAACTGTACTGTATAAAAAAGCCTACTTATTAGACAACGACCAGATTATTATTAAAAGATATTAACCAATGTTACAAGTTAATGTTATATCGTTTATTTAGAACGGATTTAATACAAACTTAATGTCATTCCATCGTTTATTCCTTCCTTCATCTCTATTTCACATTCTAAGACTATAGTATTTAAAATATTGTCAAAACCATGGGTACCCGTGAAACCACTAAAACGATACCAGTACGGGCGCTATGCCGTTCTTTGTAACCTCGCCTACCCCAGAGTTTTTAAGCAAACTCGCTATGGTTTCGATCCCAATGGACAGCGCGTCATAAAGAACCAGTTTGGTAAGACGATGATTCGGGTGCTTTGGAGTAGCGACAAAGATGAAGTGGTTGTGGTTATTAAAGGGTCACACAGTGTATCAGACTGGCTGCTTAACTTTGCTCTTTGGACAAGAAGCTGCAAAAGGATTGGACTCAACTATCGTGTTCACGCGGGGTTTTATCACCTAATGTTTCAAGAGAGCCAGCCGAGCCGCAACGAAGACAAGTTAGGTTTAAGCGTGGTTGAGCGATTAGAAACGGTTCTTATACCGTTATTGGAACAAGGGAAAAAGATTGCGATTACTGGGCACTCCGAGACTGTCCTAAATTCTGTGTAACTGTCTAGACTTAAGCCTTAAAGGCTAAGGATGGATAGTATGGATAAGAAAGCACTTGAAGCTTTTGCTCGTGAAGCAGCTAAATCAATTAAGACAGAATCTGATCTTGATGACTTCCGCAAAATGTTAACCAAGGTGACTGTTGAGACAGCATTGAATGTTGAGCTTGATGAGCACCTTGGCTACGAAAAACACTCCCCAAAACCCAGCTCCAACTCACGTAATGGGTATACCAGCAAGTCAATTATCACTGATGATGGTGAAGTGCCGATAGACGTTCCTCGTGACCGTGAGTCAAGCTTTGAACCAAAGCTGGTTCGCAAGCACCAAACTCGCTTCCAGTCGATGGATGACAAAATCTTAAGCCTCTATGCTAAAGGCATGACTACCCGAGAAATCGTAGCCACATTCAAGGAAATGTACGATGCGGATGTCTCACCAACCCTCATATCTAAGGTGACAGACTCTGTTCTAGAGCAGGTTGTTGAATGGCAATCTCGCCCACTAGATGAGGTCTATCCAATCGTTTATCTCGACTGCATTGTCGTTAAAATCAGGCAAGATAAACAAGTCATCAACAAAGCTGTTTATCTTGCGCTAGGCGTGAACATGGAGGGTCAAAAAGAACTGCTTGGCATGTGGCTGTCAGAGACGGAAGGTGCCAAGTTCTGGCTTGCTGTGCTAACAGAGCTACAAAACCGCGGAGTAAAAGACATTCTCATTGCATGTGTCGATGGTCTGAAGGGCTTTCCTGATGCCATTAATGCCGCATTCCCGAATACTCAAATCCAGCTCTGTATCGTCCATATGGTGAGAAACTCAGTTAGGTATGTACCTTGGAAAGATTATAAATCTGTGACTGCCGATCTTAAGAAGATCTATCAATCGAAGACAGAAGATGAAGCCTTGCTAGCGCTAGAGCAGTTTTCAGATAAATGGGATGACAAATACCCTCAGATCAGCCGCTCTTGGACAGCTCACTGGGCTAACCTGAATACGCTCTTCAACTACCCAGAAGATATTAGGCGAGCAATTTATACGACTAATGCCATAGAATCACTTAATAGTGTTATTAGAAAGGCGATTAAAAAGCGTAAGCTGTTCCCGACTGATGAGTCGGCAAGGAAGGTGATCTTCTTAGCGATCCAGGATGCCTCCAAAAGATGGACGATGCCAATTAGAAACTGGCGACAAGCCCTGAACCGCTTTATGATTATGTTCGAAGACCGATTAACTGAATATATGTAACCCCGACAGTTACACAGAATTATTTACAGGGTCAAATATTTATTTCAATATTATTGAACCTATTTTTCGTTCCGTTTACATTCGCCTCCGCATAACATAAATCGATAACTACTCATCAAAAACACTCAACCTCAACATACTTTCATGTATTGGATACTTGAAAACGATAACAGCTTCCCTACATCATCAGGAACTTTAATATGATCGCAACTTTCCTTAAGCGAGCCCTAATAATCTCAGCAACAAGGTTTATTGCACTGTCTCTCGCGATGGTCGATATGATCATGTTAGGACACACAAATATGATGGCAGTGCAAGATTACACCTTGGCTTCACAAGTCGCTCAGGTTTTCGTTATCTTGGCTGTCGTACTCAGTATTGGTATCAATATTGTCATTGGACAGAACAAAGAGGCACCTCGTCAAACTGCTCAAGAAATACTTGGATATTCAATATGTCTTGGCGTGGTTTTACTTGTTATAAGCCTTCTTGTGGGCCAATTTTTTGATGCTTCAAACCACGCAACTCAAAGTTATTTTATACTTTCCATTAGTATTTTTCCGTTGGCTATTTATGTTGGTTTATGCAACATTTTAGAAGCACAAGGCTTAGAGAAAAAAGTGCTAGCGGTAACAATAGTCAGTGCAATAGCGAATATCGCTTTTAACTATATCGCAATAGCTAACATAGATAATGCTTCTGTAGCGGTATCAATATCGACCCTAGCAATACGCGTTTTAACCTTATTGCCTGTCATATATCTAGGTTTCAAAAATCAGCTCATCGCTACGCCACGATTCAACAAAGAAAAGGTCGGAATACTTGTTAATTTTGGTCGCACAGAAGCATTAACCAGTATCTGCTTCACTGGTGGTATTTCAATTTTAGTTCTCACGTTTGCTAGCCTTTATAGCCAAGAGCATACTGCGTATCTTGGATTTGCCCTCAACTTTATGAATAGCTTTTCCGTGCTCTATGTAGGGTTGGTGATATCTCTGTCCATTTCACTCTCTCAAATGGACAAATCCTCTAATGAACCTTACTCAATGCTCACAATTATGTTCGGTTATATCCTCGTGAGTGCATTTGGGTTAATTTTACTTGCTGAGGCTATTTCTCAGATCTATACACCTACTGCAACAAATGAATTGGTAAAAGCATTAAAACTCTCTGTCGCAGTGATCGCAATTGATGGTATTGCTCTTGTGTTTATATCTTGGTTAAGAGTTAGAGGCTTTTCTCAACTCCCGCCGCTATTTCGACTTGCAATGATCTTTGTTGGGCTGCCAGGAGCTTTCTTTATTAACGCTTTCGATAATCCTGTTCTCAATGTCATCTTTTTCATGGCCCTCGGTAACCTAATCGCTGCTCTAGCGTCAATGGTCTATTTTGTGTTTCGTATCAAGCATAAACCTGAAGCTCTTTTAGGAGCTCATCAGTAGATACATTTCTCTACTTCCATACCGCGAGCACAATCTAAAAGTGCTCGCGTCTCTCTTAGTGATCGGAACCTAAAAGCAAACCGTAACGATTTAAATACAAGTGCTTAGCTATTTATCGTCGTTCACACCGAGGGAGTCACACATGGACAACAGGATCACCATCATTGAGTTTCTTAGAGTATTCGAGTTCGTTCGCTCTTCCGGGGAACAACTGAACAACAAATATCAAGTTGGTGAAATGATAGCTTGGCATGATTACGATGGTTACACCTGTTGGCTAAGCTACAAAGACGTCACCGTCACACTGATGTTTCATGGTTCGCTGAAAATTGAGTACGACAACGCGTCAAACTACTCTGAATTCATTGACCATTGCCTGGGAATACTCGCCACTGAACCTTCTTCGGACTAATGAGTAATGGAGAAAATCATGAATGAGTCAAACTTCACAGCATCTTCATTGCGTAAACGAGCAACCCCTTTATGGTTAACCCTGAGCCTTTCTTTGTTATGGTCTGAAACGTCAACAGCAGGAATAGAGATGATTGATTTCACGCAAGCGAACGAACACCCGAAATGGTCTGCGATCAACGACAATGTAATGGGTGGCATTTCAACAGGTGGGCTCGTTTATGATGGCGAGCATAGCCTATTTAAAGGTGAACTGTCATTAGAGAACAACGGTGGATTCAGCTCAATAAATCGCTCCCTTGAATCGTTAAATCCCGCGGTGAACAACGTAGAGTTGTCCTTTATTGGGGACGGGCGCACCTACCAGTTAAGGTTCACAACATGGAAAGACGGCTATCGAACCAACTACAAGCACAGCTTTGAGACCAGCAAAGGTGAGCAGCTCAAGAAGGTGTTCAGACTAGAGGACTTTCAAGCCGTGTTTAGAGGTCGATTACTCAACAATGCACCAGAACTCAAAGCTCAAGACATCAAGCAGTTCGGCTTTTTGATTGCAGACAAACAGCCCTCACCCTTTGAGTTAAAACTGATTCAGATTCAATTCAAAGCATCCGAATAAATTGGAAAGATCACAGATGAACAAAGCCCCAGACACCAATTTCTTTGCGAAAAATGTCTGGGGCTCTTCTATTCAAGCGTCAAAACTCATCGAATGCTCAAGGGTTCAAACGCCTATATTCTAGGTCATTAACACTTAGTATTTGATGGCTGTTTTACCAATCGATGCGCTGCTTTCAATACGTCGGTGTGCCTCTTTCAGCGTGCCAGAACTCAAACCATTCAGTGTTGTGGTTAGTGTAGATTTAATACGCCCCGCATCAATCAAGTTCGCAGTTTGGAACAAGATGTCTTGCTGCTTCTGAATATCGTCGGTGTTGAACAGCGAACGAGTAAACATCAACTCCCAAATGAAGCCTACTGACTTACCTTGTAGTGCCGATAGGTCAATCTCACTATCAAACTCAACAATCGAACTGATCATGCCTTGCGGCGCAATCAACTCTACCATCGCATCCCAGTGACCTTTTGTGTCCGCAACATTGAAGATGTAATCCACATACTGGATACCTTGCTCACGCACTGACTCAACCAAGTTACGGTGGTTCACTACGTGGTCTGCACCCATGTCTTTTACCCACAGCTCGGTTTCAGGTCTTGACGCTGTCGCAATAACATTAAGGTTAGTTAATTGCTTCGCTAGCTGAATAGTAATAGAGCCAACACCACCAGCACCGCCAATGATCAGGATAGACTTTTTCTCTTCAGGGCGAACACGCAGGCGATCAAATAACGCTTCCCACGCAGTGAGCGTTGCAAGCGGCATAACAACCGCGGCTTCATCCGTTAAGCTTTGTGGCGCTTTAGCTGTGATGCGGTAGTCAACGGCTTGGTATTCTGCGTTAGCGCCCATGCGTGTTACGTCACCCGCATAGTAAACACGATCGCCTAAGTCGAAGCCTTCAACGTTTGTGCCTTTACCAACCACTTCCCCAACAGCGTCGTAGCCCAACACTTTTGGTTGCTCAAGTGTCTTATCTTTGGCGTTGCGAATACGGATTTTCGCGTCTGCCGGGTTGATAGAAGTCGCACTCACTTTTACCAGTAAGTCATTCTCTTTTAATTCTGGCAGGCTCGTTTCAAATTCAAACAGGCTTTCTGGTTTTGTAATTGCTAGCGACTGAGTAAATCCGATGGCTTTCATTGTAGATGGTAGTGACATGATGCTTCTCCTTAAATTCGATAATTGAATCTTAGAGATTTCTCACTTTAGATAAACAGCCTAATATTTGAATTATTATCAAATAATTTTTGATAATAACGTGTGTGTACGCAAGAAAAATACTAAGATTAGCCACAGCAAAATGCCCAATCTTATGGTGAACAGAGCAACCAATTCTCGGCTCAGAACAGGGAAATGAAATGCTTCTGAAGACTTACAAGTAATTTTAAAGGTAGCGGAGTTTCGCAGTATCACAGCAGCCGCCACTAACCTAGACATGCGCACAGCAACGGCAAGTGCGGCGGTGAAACGCGTTGAAGCGGCACTCGGTGCAGAGCTTTTCGTAAGAACCACCCGTCATCTTCGCCTCTCTCCCGCTGGAGAACAATATTTACCAGAGTGCGAACAAGCGTTGAAAATGTTGGACCAAGCGAAACTCAATATACGCGAGGAGCTTGGTGTCATTGATGGAGAAATTCGAATCGCGCTTTCATCAGATTTAGGGCGAAACCTCGTCATACCTTGGCTAGATGAGTTTCTATTTGATTACCCTCAAGCGACACTTCGAACGAGTATCAGCGATAGCAACATCGACTTTTATCGTGATTCCGTGGATATGGCGTTGCGTTATGGTTCGCCAACTGATGCCAACATGTATGGCTTCAAAATTTGTGATGTGCCAAGAATATTATGTGCTTCGCCTGAGTATCTCGCAGAAAAAGGCAGCCCAGACCATCCAAGTGATTTGGCTGAGCACAACGGACTGCTGTATCAACTCCATGACATGTTACAGGATGAGTGGGTCTTTAACGACGGCACCCAAGACCACAAAGTAAAGCTCAAAGGGAACCGTGCATCCAATGACGCTGACCTAGTTAGGCGATGGTGTGTTGCAGGAAAAGGCATCGCGATAAAGTCTTGTTTGGATATGTCGAGTCATTTGCTGTCTGGCGATGTAGTCAAGATCATGCCCAACTATGAGCCGACACCAACAGAGCTGTGGTTGGTATGCCCAAGCCGTCAATCCATCACACCAACCGTTCGTCTACTAAGAGATTTATTCCGTGAGAAAACGACAGAGATCCTTTCCCGGCTAAATAAACAAGGTGTCATCAACAGCTAAGCATCTTAATGCTGAATTTCAAACTGGATACAAAAAAGGCGCTAGCGAACAATTGTTCACGAGCGCCTTTTGCGAATGGCCTATCACCAAACATGGCAAACCGATTCGCTTACTTTAGAAGATACTTAGTTACTCTTCGATGATGTCACAGTCAGCACAACACTGAAGCGCAACTTCATGTTCGAACTCAATCGTGTCTTTACCGTCTTCAAGCAGCTCTGCGATCTCGTCAGCGACTTCTTGCTCATCATCCGCCTCGATTTCACCTTCAAGCTCTTCTTCTGAATAACCAAAGAAGTTCAACAGCAGGTACTCGCGAGCTTCTTCTTTAGTGCACACAACGTTCGCAGTAAGGTCAGGGGTAATCTCACCTTGTGCTAGTGTTTCAGTCAGTTGCGCTAAAACCACCTCTTTCATCGCTGGCGTTAACCAACCAAGATCTGTGCTTACTGTCGTTTTTTTGCAGTCAAAACAAGGCAGTTGGTGAAAGTAGTATTGAAACGTAGTCATAGGTAATATCTTCTTTAAATGTTGTATAGCGAGATTATGCGCGTTTTGTAGCAAAATACTATCTCAATCACAACTCCGAATGAGTGGATAGATAGCTGTCGGTCAATAATTGCTTCACATAATCACTACCTAAATCGCTACACACATCGGCGTATTCGAAATCGGATCGCGGAATACTTTCGCATTTAGGTCAAACACATCATCCAGCAACGCCTCTGTCATCACCTCGTCGGGCGAGCCTTCTGCCACAACACTACCCTGCTCTAACACCACCAAATGATCGCAGTAACGACACGCTTGATTTAGATCGTGTAGTACCACTACCACCGTTTTGCCTTTGGCGTTCATTTGTTGCATCAAATTCATTAGCTCCACCTGATGCGACATATCTAAATACGTGGTTGGCTCATCAAGCATAACGATGTCCGTATCTTGTGCTATCACCATTGCGATCCACGCTCTTTGCCTTTGTCCCCCTGATAATGATTCTACTGGCTTATCAGCATATTCAAGTACGCCTGTATCACGCATCGCTTGCTCAACAATGGTTTGATCGTCTTTTCCTAACTTTCCCCAGTGAGATACATAAGGAGAACGTCCATATTCGACCAATTTTCTAACGGTAATACCTTCCGGGCTAACTAGGATTTGTGGCAGAAGCGATAAAGAACGTGCAAGCGCTTTATCGCCATAACTTGATAATGGTTTACCTTCAAACAACACCTCTCCCGACATCGGTTTATTAATTCTTACCAAGGTTTTTAACAAGGTGGATTTACCGCATCCATTAGGGCCAATTAGTGCGGTAATTTTCCCTTTAGGGATTGAAACCGTGAGGTTTGGGATGATAGTTTGTTTGCCGTACGCGACGGAAAGATTCTGCGTTTTTAGCATGGTTACCAACCTCGATAACGATAAAGAAGAAAAATGAAATAAGGTGCGCCAATCACTGACGTCAGTACGCCGGCAGGCAGTTCGATTGGAGGGTTCAAACCTCGTGCAAGTGCATCTGCGCAGGTGACTAAGATTGCACCTAACAAAGCAGACGCGGGGATTAGCAACTTGTGATTATGCCCAAACAATAAGCGCGCCAGGTGAGGCGCCAATAGCCCAACGAAACTGATTGTCCCGGCTACTGACACGCTGACACTTGCGAGTAACACTGCTGCCAACAATGCGAGAACCTGAATCTGTTTGGGCTTAATACCCAAGGTAGTCGCACTTTCCTGACCAAGTCCCAACACGTCTAATCGCCAAGCGAGCCATAATGCCATTGGTAATAGTAAAACCAACGCCCCCCAGATAAATGGGACTTGCTGCCAGTTCCTACCCCAAAGGCTACCTGTGAGCCATACCATGGCTGTATTGATCTCGATAGGGTTAGTGACGAGTAAGAAATCAATACAACTGGCCAGAAACGCACTTACTGCAATACCAATTAATGCCAGTTTGGCTGGTGTTGGCTTAGACCACGATGCCAATAAGGCAATCAATCCAGCCGCAAAAACACCACCAAACATCGCAAATATAGGAAGCAAACTCACTGGCGCATTCGGAAACCAAACCAAACTCGCTGTTGCAGCAAGGCCTGCTCCGGCGCTAATTCCCATCAAGTCAGGAGATGCCAGAGGGTTACGTATTACACCTTGTACTAACACGCCTGAAAGCCCTAACCCTGCACCGACACTGATTGCGAGTAACATACGTGGCAACCGATACTGTTGGATAACAAAATCGTCATTAGAAAAAGCGATCAGGTGTTCCATCACTTGAGAAATAGAAAGTGACGCCGCTCCAAAAAACAAGCCAGAAAAGGCCATCAACATCAGTAGCCCAAGTAACAACAATATCTTCGCATTATGGTGCATTAAGACTTCCTCGTCGCGATAAGAACAAAACAAGGTGTACCCAGTAAAGCGGTAATGACACCCACAGGCGTTTCTGTCGGAAAAGCAATCGCTCTTGATAACGCGTCAGACCAAGATACCAATGCGGCACCTGCCATCGCGGAAACGGGAATCAACACATGGTAATTATGCCCAACCATAGGACGAACTAAGTGGGGAATTAGCAATCCGACAAAGCCAATAGGCCCGGCAATAGCGACACTCGCGCCCGCCAGCAAAACAATGGTCACACTACAAATGAATCGCGTAAGGCGGATGTTGCTGCCTAGCCCAACCGCAACCTCCTCACCAAGCGCCAGTAAATTAAGGTTGCGCGCCAAGCTAATAGCTAACCCTAGCCCAACAATTATGGGCGGCCACAACATTCGCCATTGTTCATCATCCACGGTAGATAATGAGCCTGTAAGCCAATGCAGCACGCTATAAGCCATATCGTCGGCAAGAATCAATGCTGCTCGAGTCAACCCAATCAGTAGTGCCGTAATGGCGATGCCCGCTAAAACCAAGCGCAATGGGTGAGATCGTGCAGAAAAAAAACCACCGAGGATCATCACAGCACCGCCACTTAACAAAGCACCGATAACAGCATTAAGAATGGGATTGAGTTCACTGACAATAGGCACGCCTATGGCAGCTAAAGCCATAAAACAGGCTGCACCAGAATTAATACCAAGAATAGAAGGAGATGCGAGTGGGTTTCTTGTTAAGCCCTGCATCAACAAGCCCGCAACCGCTAAACTCGCTCCAATCAATAACCCAGCATAGGCTCTTGGCGCTCTCAGAGTCGCCAAAATTTGATGAGTCATATTGCTCGTATCAAACGTAAACCAATAGCCAACTAAGTCATTAAGAGTCAGAGAAAAGTTGGACCATCCCAGCATCGAAGCCGCATAGCCAGATAACATCAAACACAACACTGACAGCGTAAATACAGTGACTCGCCACGGTAATATTGGCAGCTTTCGCTTTCCGCTAGAGATCAATATCGTTCTCATGATCGTTCCAAGATCTGCTCTAGATTTTTCGCCATCTCTTCAGCCGCTAGCATGCCTCTATTTAATGACCAAAGTGCTGGTGACACTTCAACAACTTGACTATTTTTTGCCGAAGTCATTAGGTTGAATAACGGGTTTTTCTCCCAATCGTTGACCACATTAGGATGCGAGTAAGCGCCTAATAGCAGCCAGTCCGGATTGGTTTTTAGCAGCAACTCAAAGCTTGTTGGCAAATACGCTTTTTCAGTAAGTTCTTTAATCGGGCTCGCAATTCCCAATGTTGTCAGTACTCCTCCTGCATAGGATACTGGACCATGAAGCCACATTCCTTTATCCGATACGACAGCAAACTGGACGGTTTGCTTTAAAGAGAAGTGGCTCTTGAAGCCGAGCATCGCTTGATGATGCTGTTGAATTCGTTGCTCCATATCTGATTGCTTATCAAGAGCAACACCAATTTTGAGCGCTGATTCCAAATTTTCTTGATAAGTTTCGCCTCGGCTTTTTAATAGCAAAGTCGGTGCAATTCGCTGTAGATCTTGATACACAGCTCGATGACGTTCCGCATCTGCGATGATCAAATCAGGCTTGAGCACAGCAATAGCCTCTAGACTAGGTTGAGATCGCATGCCAACAGACTGCCAAGGATCAACCAAGTCTCGTACTGCTGGAATCACTCGTGTCGCATCATTATCGTCGGCTACACCAACGGGAGAAACGCCTACCGCGGCTAATGCATCAACAAATGAGAATTCCAGCACAACAATACGCTGTGGCGTGGTGTTAATCTCAAACTGACCTTGCTCATCTTGGATGACTCTTGTTTTGGCCAAACTCGAAAATGAAATTAAACACATCACCAATGCAGCAAGACTTAACCATAATCTATTCATTGGGCGTAATGTATTCGTTGAAACTGGTTGAGAGTCGTTTCCCATATTAAATTATCCTCTAACGCTAGAACCGTGAAAGTCGCCAAGGGTATTGGCGACTTTTATTCGTTATGATTTTCAATTAATTACTTACTAGAACTGGTAATTCAGATCCAAGGTATAAGATCGCCCTGGCGCCGGATAGCGACCAACTGGGCTGGTATCAATGCCTCGGAAGTAATAGTCCTCATCAAACAAGTTGTTGACCGCAAAGTTCATACGCAGTTTGCTACTCTCATCCTTGTATAGATCGGAGCCTAAATTGAAGTTCCATACCATATAGGCTGGGACTTTGCCCGTCGCGCCGATAGCATCCTCGTCACTCGTGTTCGCATTGTCAGAGTATGACTCGCTGAAGTAATAACCAGACAAGGTGGTGTCTAGCTTGCTGAATGCGTAGGTCGCATCCCAGCTAAATTGATGTTTAGAGGTGTAAGGCAGTTGATTACCCTTATTTGCACCATCTTCTTCAATCGTCGCGTCTAGGTAGTTATAGCCCGCCCCTAAGCTCAGAGCCTGAAGAGATTCCAGCGTGTAACGACCGGAAAGCTCAATACCTTGGTGGAGTGTTTTTCCAATATTTTCGAAAGTTCCAGTCTCTTTTTGCGGTTGAAGCTGATCTTCAAAATCGATTCGGTAAAGCGATATCTTGAAACTGGTTGAATCTTGGTTGTAGCGAGCACCCAGCTCATAACTCCACGCCAGTTCACTGCCCTCTTCACCTTTACCACGAATATAAGCAATTTGTGGTGCACGCAAAGATTTCTGTGCATTGGTATAACCTACCCATTGCTCAGTTAGATGGTACGCCACCGTTAAACCAGGCAACCATTCTGTAACTTTGTTGTTTGTCTTTTCCGCCTTACCTAGATCGTAAAATGCCATATCTATTGATTCATAGCGAATACCTGGTGTTACCTTTAACACATCATTCAACAAGCCAATTTCATTACTGATATAGCCGGCATAAGCGTCGGTGTCTAAGTGCCAGTCACGTGGGGTCGTTGTCAAACCACCAGCAATCGGCGTTTGAGTAAGCTTGTAATCGATATCTTCGTTGACGTAGCGAGCCCCAACAATTACGTTTTGGGTCACTGTATTGCCGTCAAAATAGATCGCGAGTTTAGGCTCTACCCCATACACCTTAAATTCACGTGGTGACGTACGAATATCAGTCGATGGCTGCGACGGATCAGACCACGCCACATCTTTAGTACTGTTGTAACCCCACTGGAAGAAACGCTCAGAACGATGGCCAAAGGTCAGTACTTCCAGCTCGGCACTATCAGCAATATTCAAATCATGTAAATATTTTAAGCTCCAACGCGTCGATTTACCTTGGTACTCATCATAAGGGCGCTTGGATTGTGTACGGTCTTTCTCGTAATCTTCTGGCGATAAAGCACCCGGCATTTGCGTGTCAGCATCATAACGCTGCACGAAAGCTTGTAGTTCTTGAGTATCACTCAGTAACCACTGTAACTTAGCTTGGAAGTTCTTAACGTCTGTATCGGAATGTTCACGGAAACTTTCCCCTTTTAAGAAGTTACCTTCCACTTGAAGTGCCAGCACATCATTCAACCAACCACCAGTACGCAGATAAATATCGTTCAACGGGGTATCGCCATCTTCAAAAACGGTTAAGCGATTACTCATTTCCGTTTGCCATTGGTAAGGAATAGGCTTGGTCACTAAGTTGATCACACCACCCACGTTGTTTGGCCCGTACTGAACCGCCGCACCACCACGCACAATATCAATACGATCAAGCATCGAAAGCGTCGCAGGGAAGATAGATTGTCCAGTATGACCATAAGGCGCTAGAGTAAGCGGCACACCATCCATTAGAAACTGAGCATGACCACTTCGACTTGCCTTTAAACCACGAACTGAGATGTTAGGCAGAACACCTGTGCCCGTTTCATCTTGAACTTTAATACCCGGCACACTTTGAAACGCTGAATCAATCGAAAGCGCACCCGTTTTTTTGATTTGTTCATTGGTCAAAACGGTACGAGCGCCAGGGTACTCTTTCACGTCCTCGAGCTCTGAGTTACCTATCAAGCTACCGGTAACGACGACCGTTTCCATGGTTGTTTTTTGAGCTTCAGACGCTGCAAGTACGCTCATCGAGGTCACGGAAGTGATGGCTATTGCAAGAGCACTTAAGCGCAACTTTTTGTGCGATTGAGCACAGGGGTTACCATCCAAATTCTGGTAAGGCATGAAAATCTCCTAAAAAGGCAGGTTAAGGTCAAAGGTGCTACCATCGATTCGATATGTCCTTTGACCTTTTGGGCTAAACGGCCTCGAAATAAGGCCAAAAGTGATCGCTATTTGCTAGCAAACAAAAGTGTTTATAAAAGATCTTATATTTAGAACTGGTAGCCATAGCTGAGCATGAATTCAGCTGGTGCACCGTAACCAACCTGGTTAGTGCCAGACTTACCATTGGTTGTTCCGAGAATGTATTTCTCGTTCAGCACGTTGTAAGCATTCGCTTGGACTTTGTGACGACCGGTAGTGTACGCCGCCATCAAATCAACCGTGGTGTAATCCCCCAATGCGACGGCTTCGTCATTACCCGCATAGCGGTCGCCGACATATTTCACACCGCCACCTAAACGCCAGTTGTCGTCTAGCTGGTAGGTACTCCACAGTGAGAACAAGTGATCAGACACGTCGTTAGGTTTCTTGCCTGTCTCTTTGTCTTCAGCATCGAGGAAGCTGTAACCAATCGAAATGTCCCATTGCTCAGAAATCTGACCGCGAGCTTCCAGTTCAATACCTTGGTGACGCGCTTCGATCTTGTTGATCACATCTCCGTCGGTATTCGTTTCAGGTTGCTCTTGGTCAATTTGGAAAACCGCTGCATTGAGCATCAAGGCGTTATCCAATAGGTAGGCTTTTGCACCGACTTCCTTTAGATCGGTATGGAAGAATTCAGCTAATTCAGGTTTGATGTAGATGCCAGCATAAGGCAGTTGCCACGAACGAGCTAAACTTGCGTACACCGACATATCATTATTGAT
The DNA here is from genome assembly GCA_000169995.1 of Vibrionales bacterium SWAT-3. Lineage (GTDB taxonomy): Bacteria > Pseudomonadota > Gammaproteobacteria > Enterobacterales > Vibrionaceae > Vibrio. The sequence goes on from AAZW01000017.1 coordinate 46,720, forward strand.
TCGGTAAACCAAACCACCACGGTAGCTCACCTTGTTATCATCTATGTGCTCTTTGGCAGATCCTGCCTTTTGTTGTTCCAGTTCCATAGAGTCATAACGGACGTTACCTATTACCGATAGATCGCCAAAGGTATAAACATCTTGAATGTACACGCCAGCGGTCGTTGTGGTGTTGTCACGGGAAGGTTTAAAACCCGGATCAGGCGTAGGACCAGTGACGGGGTCATAGATATCTTTTTGAGGTAACTCTTCGTCGCTAACTAAAGCAGAAGTGAGAGCGATATTGATTTGGTTGTAGTCAGCACCAATCATCATTTGATTAGAATCCGTTTCCCAAACGAGTTCCGATTGCAAGGTCGTAGTGGTACGAGGGTCATAGCCGAAGTTGTTGACAGTTTGATCAACCTCGGTCCCCGTAACTACATCGTTACTTTGACGCGTGCCCTTTTGTTCCAATTCGATATGGTTGTATGCAGCACGGTTGGTCCATGCCCATTCACTATTCAAAAGCCATTCGTAATTGACGCCAACACGAATGCTATCTGACTCTTGATAATCGTTGGTTCCGCCGTAGAAAGTGCTTTCGGAAACATCGACTGGTTTACCATTTTTGGATGGAACACCACGGTAAGGCACTAATTCTTGGTGAGCATATTCAACATCGAGATCAATAGTGTGTCCATCAGAAGGCATCACTCGAATCGTTGGGGCAATAAAGAAATCGTTAGAATCCACATGATCGACGTAAGAATCGGCTTGGCGGTGCTCCACATTGATACGGCCATTAACCTTGTCTGAAAAAGCCATAGAGCTATCAACTTGTCCGACAAACTGGCTGTTGCTGCCCACACCACCATTTATATTGGTGAAGTTTTCACCATTAGCACGCTTTGTGACTAGATTAATGATACCGCCAGCAGAACCTCGACCATAAAGCGCACCAGCCGGGCCTTTGACAATTTCAACACGCTCAATGTTTGCGAGGCTTCGGTATGACTGTAAGGTCCCATCATCACGCATACCATCACGATACATGTCATTGAGTGAGTCAAAACCACGGATAACGAACTGGTCTCGGCTACCTTCGCCTAGGGTATTATTGACGCCAGCTACACCATCGAGTGCATCCACTAAACGTACCGCGCCTCGGTCTTCCATTTCTGTCTTCGTGACCACAGATACTGCTTGTGGTACGTCCAACCATTCAACATCTGTCTTGGTTCCTGACTGAGGCATATGTTCTGCATATCCTTCGTATTGGTGACCAATAATTTGCAATGTTTCATCCACTTTGGCTTGTTCTTCAGCCACTGCATTTGGTACGCCAACGACCACCGTCAATGCCCCTCCAATTGCGAGAGCAAGAGGAGATAAGTTCAATCTGATATCCATTTTCTAATTCCGTTTTAATTTATAAATTCTCAACAGCGCGAATTAAAACAAATATCATTTATGTTTGCAATATATATTTTTTGATCTATATTTGCCCGGCAATATGCAACTGCACTATTAACACCATTATCAATAAAAACAATAACATAGAAAGAAGCCTTCCCTAAAAACAAGAAAAAGGCCACTTGAATGCAAGTTGTGAGCAGGTAACAACAACGTTTTATAAATTAGGAAAGCCCAATGAAATCTACGATTATTATTGTGAGTCACGTCGTCAATGACGCAGTCACTCACGGCTTCGTACCGACAGCAAAAGCGATGGGGCTTAACGTAATACTGATCACAGATCACAAGCTCAGCCACCTAAAATTGAGTAACGATGACGAGCGTTTTAGCCCAGACACAATTCTTGAATGTGATGTGTTTAATCCACTTGAACTTATCGAAACCATCACAGAACAAAACCTGAAACCTAGCGCTATTTTTAGTAACAGTGATCACTTGCAAACCTCTACCGCTATCTGTGCGCAATTCTTCGGCTTACCAGCAAAAGATTGGACGGTAACGTTGCAAGCAAAGAACAAGCACCTCACTCGCCAAGTTCTGAGCGATAAATATTTACCCAATGTGCAAAGTGAATTGCTCTACCAAGACATAGACTCTACGTTGAACTTTACGTTTCCTGTCGTCGCTAAACCCAAAGAGGGCGTGGCAAGCATAGACGTCCAGCGTTGTAACTCTAAAACTGAGCTGGAGAATTATTGCGAACGCTTTTGGCAGAAACACCCGACGAACCCAATCTTGGTTGAAGATTTTTTGCAGGGCCCACTGATCACCCTTGAAACCTTGGGAGACGGAGAGAACTTAGCTGCACTTGGTGGGTTTGATGTGGAACTCTCTGAGCCTCCATTCTTTATTGAAACTGCTGCGACTTGGAATGGCGACAACAGCACTCAATTCAAAGATGAATGTGTCAGACAGTTGAAGGCATTTGGCGTAGGCTTCGGTGTTTGCCACAGTGAATTCATTATCACAGAGTCAGGCCCTGTATTAGTTGAAATTAACTATCGCAGTATTGGAGATGGTCGTGAGTTCCTACTCGACAATCTAAGTGGAGGAAAGTGGTTCAGCACCATCTTAAGCCTACACCTCGGCAGCAAGCTAGCCCCTTCATTCCAAATAAGTGGCAGTGCAAATGTCCACTATGTTGTGGCAAATCAAAGTGGCGTCATCGAGGGGACATCTACATCTTTCATTCATCAAGATGGCGATATTGTCACGCAGCAGCAGGTACTCAAACACCCGGGTGACGCCTTCCTACAAAGCTTTTCCAACAAAGATTACCTAGCGCGAATTTCTATAGCCTCACCCTCAGGACAAAGTTTAGATGCTGCTCTTCAACGCACTATTTCTCGATTCAATCTAACGTCAAACAGTGAGGTGAACGCATGAGCAGCAACGCTTCATACCTAACTCAGCGACTAGTGGACACTTGCCTTCGTGAAGACCTATTCGGCTTAGTGTCTAAAAGTCAGTTCACAGCCAGAACGCCTGCTACCCTTACTAGTTCGAATTACCCGGATGAGCAAGCATGGGCTCTCTTTTCCCATTCTGATTTCACGCTTTACCTACCCGTCACGCCAAGTTACTACATGCAGCGCTGGGTTTACGGTTCTCCCAATGGGGTGGATGGTAGTGGCTGGTTAATCGAGAAAAAGGGCCAGTTTGAACTTCAGCATGACTATCATGATTGGATACAATTGCTAAAAGCGTGTGCAAATGAAAGCTCCCACCCATTGCTAGATGGTTACTTACAAGAACTGGAATGTGCAGAGGAACACAAAGCACTATGTGATAACGCTTTCCAGCAACATTCTAAGTCATTAATGCAGCCGATTTCTAAGCTGACACATTGGAACCAAAAATTACTGCGCGCTGATCAAATCGCGTCTTACCTTGATCACCCTTATTATCCAACCGCTCGCGCAAAGTTTGGTTTAAGTGATACAGACCTCAAGCAATATGCTCCAGAGTTTGCACAAAGCTTTACTCTGCGTTGGCTAGCGATTGATAAGTCACTCATCACTTTGACAAGTTCACAGCCACAATGCTGGCCAACCATGGAGCAAGTAGGTCTACCGGGCGACTTTGCTGTGAGTCATCATTTATTCCCAGCACACCCTTTAACACTACAAGGCCTTGAGTCTCTTCCAGAAGGCATTATTGAAGCCCCTACTCCATACCTTGAGGTTACGCCTACACTATCGGTGCGTACCGTTGTTGTGAATTCTGCACCAAATATTCACATCAAAGTACCTCTTATCATGCGTTCTCTAGGTACCAAAAACATTCGCTTAATCAAGCCTTCGACTCTTTATGATGGACACTGGTTCGAGCGCCTATTAACGCACTTGGAACAAAATGATAGCGACTTACAAGGCACGCTATTTCATTGCAATGAGAAACACGGTGGACACGTAGGAGATGACAAGAGCTTCGCTTACATCGTGCGTGAATATCCATTGAACCATTCGCAAGATAAAGCACTCGTTCCCGTTGCCGCGTTGGCTAGCCCAATGCCCGATGGCCGCTTGTTCTTAGAGCACCTCGCCGAACAGTATTATCACAATGACACGTTAGCTTGGTTTAAGGATTACGTTGATCTGCTTTCAAAAGTGCATCTGAGATTGTGGCTTCGCTACGGCATTGCATTGGAGTCCAACCAACAGAACGCCATTATAGCGTTCGGTGCTCAGGGAAAAATGACCTTAGCGATGAAGGACAATGATGCAGCGCGGATTTGGCCTGAGCGATTTAAAAACTTCGAACACCTCTCACCGGTTAAGTGCGATCAACTGCTGGATCAACGCATTAAAGTAGACGAGGAGCTGGCTCTTGGTCAGATGTTCACGACCATCACGTTACAGCTCGATATTGCGGCGATTGTTGAAGCAATGGCCGCACAAGCTATTGCGCCATCGGCTGACCTTTACAAAATAGTGGCAACTAGCCTTTCACTACAACTAGAGCAACTTCGCAATCAAGGTCATGACGTTTCACTTGCCAATGAGTTGCTATTTGAATCACCGAATCTATACGCCAAGTATTTATTAAGCTCAGGCAGTTTGCTCTCGAAAGAAGCCTCCGGTGCTAGCGATATAAACAAATTTTATGGGTTATCGGCTCCGAACTTCTTACTACTTACCAGTGAAGAAGCACAACACGCTTACTTAGAATCCATCAAACAGAGCGTGAACTAATCCACCATGACCAAACTCATTTATTGTGTGCTGCTCTGCCACTTCATAGCGGCATTCGCAGCCTTAGGCATGCCTCTGTTTTTACCTATGGTATTACCGACACTTGGCGCACATATCGATTCAGATTGGGCAGGCATTTTATTTATTTTGCCAACCTTTTGTACTGCGTTAGCTGCACGATTTTGGGGGCAGTTTGCTGATAAATTTGGCAGACGTCGCTCTCTGTTACGAGCACAACTAGGGCTTGCTGCAGGGTTTGCTCTGTGTGGTTTGGCAGACAATCTGACAATGTTTGTGTTTGGTCTTATTGTTCAAGGAACCTTTGGCGGCACCATGGCCGCCTCAAATAGCTACCTATCAAGTCAAATTAAAGACGCAAAGACCCTCGGTACCTCACTGAATAAGACCCAGCTTTCTGCTCGTTTGGCATTGATTGTCGCGCCCATCGGCCTAGGTTGGACATTGTCAGACACGAGTCCGCTCAATACGTATCTGTGGTTGTCTGCCTTGCCTTTGTTAGCATTGGCAATCACGCTAACGCTCCCTGCTGATAACTTAGAGAAATTGGATGTAGAGAAAGAAGCAAAAGACCAAACAACGAGTCAAAGAGAACAAACAACACACAAGCCGTTACACAACCTCTACTGGGTGTTCGGTGCACAGTTCTGCTTTGCTTTTTCGATGGTCGTCACCTTCCCCTATTTCTCACCTTTTGTGCAGCAATATGGTGTGACAAACCAAGCATGGATAGGCTTTTTATACGCCCTTCCACACGGTGTCTACTTACTCTTTGCCGGAAAAGTTCATCTGTTTTCAGAGAGGCTCAACCGCTGTCATCCGCTTGCTACTTTGTACCTTGGTTTTGGCTTGCTCTCAGTCAGTACAGCGATGCACCTAATACCCGATCAAACAACGCTAGCCATGGCTCGAGTTGTTTTTGGACTTGGGATGGTCTGTTGCTATCAAGGGCTGCATCAAGCCTTAGCCAACCAAATCGACCGACAACAAAGTGGCAAGATATTTTCGCGCTTTGATGCCATGTCTAAATGGGGTGGTGTTGCAGCAGGGTTAAGCGCGTCCGTTATATCAAGCTTAGGGTGGCTTGAGGTTCCTTTTTTACTTTCTACTTTGATCAGCTTTAGTACTGCTATCGCAATGATCATTCTTTCAAAATTTGGACATCGACATGTTAAACACTCATTCATCTCCAACTGAGAACCGAGCTGGAAACAAGACGCAAATAAATCACAGCCAGGTTCAGCTCAATCAAGAAAAAGCCCAATTAAATACCATCATGGGCGTAGTGAATTGCTACCTGCGTGAATACGCGATACCGAACAAGCAAGTTGATTGGTGCTTCAGCTCAGCATCACTACCGCAGACATTAAAAAGAAACTTTACGGCCAAACAACGTGTGGCAATACATCTCCCTCAGCAAAATCAGACGCAAGAGAGTGGCTTGTTAGTCTTGCCTGTTGAATACGTCAGTAAGCTAGGAAAAGTAAAACTTTCAGCTACACCTTGGTCGAAAACAGCTGGTGCTGGCTGGTCTAAATTAGACGCAACTCAAACCCTAACACTGTTACTCAATTACCTTAAACAAGTGTTGATGATCCCGTTCAACCATGAGTTGATAGAACAAATGCAGAACAGCTTGCTGGTAACCGAGCAATTCCTAAACACCGACAGCCCACTCCAGCAGCATAATGCCTTTATCGCGTCAGAACAGTCACTGCTCTGGGGACACACTTTTCACCCAACACCAAAAAGTCGTTCTGGAGTAAGTATGGATGACTTACTCGCTTGCTCCCCGGAAGTTGGCGCAAAGGTGCCTCTGTATTGGTTTGAGGTGGAAGCAGCTTTACTGGATGTATTGCACTCAGATACGCGCACATCACCAAAAACGATGCTCGAGCAATTGGCACCGAAAGAAAGTGATTCACAATCAAGATTACTTTATCCGTGCCACCCATGGGAAAGCTACACACTTCTACAAAACCCAGCAGTTCAACGTGCGATTGAACAAGGAAAAATTACACCATTAGGCCTAGGGGGAGACAAGCTGTTACCCACTTCATCCGTGCGCACTCTCTATCACCCAGACATGGAATGGTTTGCTAAGTTTTCCATCAATGTACGTTTGACCAACTGTGTTCGCAAAAATGCATGGTATGAACTCGACAGTGCCGTTCAGTTAACCTCAATTCTACGTTCGATAAAAGAGAGCGAGCAGCTGCGTAACCCTATATTCAAGGTGATGAGTGAGCCATACGCAACAACACTGAATCTAGAATCAATTGCAGGGCAAGAGCCTGACGACATCATAAAAGCGCGTGAATCATTTGGCATTTTGTATCGCGAGAACTTCACACTTAGTGAAACCGACGTTCTACAACCGACATTAGCAGGTTCGCTGTTTGCCTATGACCGAGAAGGAAACAGCTGTATAGCTACCCAGCTAAAACACAAAGCAAAACAAAGCCAGTATGAAAGTGTCGCAACCTTGTGGTTTGAGCGCTACTTGCACTGCTTGGTTCCAGGCGTGTTTAACTACTACTTCAAACATGGAGTCGCATTTGAACCTCACTTACAAAACACGCTGATCGGTTTTGAACAAGGCATGCCATGTTGTGTGTGGATTCGTGATTTAGAAGGTACAAAATTGTTACCTGAATTTTGGCCTTCAGAGACATTACAACAGCTTTCAGAACGGGCCCGACAATCGGTTTACTACAGCCGAGAACAAGGTTGGAATCGCATTGGTTACTGCACCTTTATTAACAACATTAGTGAGGCCATATTCTTTATTGCTGAGGGAGACACCAAACTTGAACAGACGTTGTGGGAATTATTGAAAGAATCCATTGTTCGTTGGCAGTCAATCAATGGTAAGCAACCAGAGTTAGTGGCGTTACTCGATGGCGGCTTCTTCCCAAGTAAGAACAACTTCACCACTCGCTTGATGCAAAATGCCGACAAAGAGTCGAGTTACACGCTAATTGCGACACCGTGGGCGACTCAAAACACAGGAGAAAATCATGACTAAGCCAACTCTGCTTCCTTCTCACATCGAGCAAGAAATAAAACAACTCGCGAACCAGCAGAATCAGCCGTTATGTGCTTACCTGTATGACCTTAATGAACTTGAACAGCACATAAAGCAGATGCGTCATGTATTACCCAAAAACGTAGAGTTGTTTTATGCCGCAAAGGCCAACCCTTCTGCGCCTATCTTGAGAACCTTGGCGCCTTACGTTGATGGGTTTGAAGCGGCATCTGGCGGCGAACTTAGCCACCTTCAGCAGCAACTGCTGAATAAACCACTGATCTTTGGTGGCCCAGGGAAAATGCCAAGCGAATTAGAACAAGCAATACAACTTGATGTGGATGCCATCCATGTAGAAAGTATTACGGAACTTCAGCGCATCGGAGCTTTAACACAAAAGTTGAATAGATCCGCTTCCATCTTTCTGCGCATGAATATCGATATTGGCGATATCACACTCAGCAAGCTAGCCATGGGTGGGAAACCGACTCCATTTGGTTTCGATGAAGCTGAGTTGGATAACGCCATCATGCATCTACGTGATTTTCCATTGATAGAGCTGAAAGGCTTCCACTTCCACCTAATGTCACATCAACTCGATGTTAGTCGTCACTTAGCACTCGTTCAACGCTATTTCCAAGTGGTTAAACAATGGAAAGAACAATACTCGCTTGAAGACCTCATTATTAACCTCGGTGGAGGCATGGGGATCAATTACCAAGATCCTAGCCAACATTTCCCGTGGATAGAATTTTGCGACAAATTAGAATTCTTGATCGCTGAAGAACATATGCAAGATTGGAAACTGCGCTTTGAGTGTGGACGATATATATCTGCGCCGTGCGGCTACTATGTGATGGAAGTGTTAGACATCAAACAGAATCTTGGCGAAAACTTTGTGATTGCTCGTGGCGGCACGCATCATTTCCGTACACCAGCAGCACAAAGCCATGATCACCCTTTTGCTGTTATCCACAATCAGCAGCACTCAACCATTTCGAACCCAATACACCACACTACTGCCAATTTAGTTGGTCAGTTGTGTACACCAAAAGACGTACTCGCTCGAAACCAAAGCATTGAGTACATCGACATCGGTGACTATCTTGTGTTCACCTTAGCAGGAGCATATGCATGGAATATTTCTCACCAGAACTTTTTAATGCATGAGCCGCCTATATTTCACTACTTTTGAGCTTCGAGGAAACCAAGATAAAGCTTTGGAACTTAATGTCATCCATAAACGAGCTGTCATCTAGGTAATACCTCGTAAACAAAAAGGCGCTAGTAAACCATCGCTCACTAGCGCCTTTCATCAAGCATCACTATGACTGAACTTGTGAAGCTCTATTATCCCCATTCGTTCTGACTTTGTAATTGTGTAACCAGCAACAAAGTAATCCAATACAAAGCCCCCAGAACGCACTTCCGATACCCAATAAATTCGTACCAGAAGCTGTAAATAAGAACGTAAACAGCGCTGGCTCTCTGTAGTGGTTGTCTGCCATAGAAACAGCTAAACAGTTCATCAATGTAGGCATCACCGCTAACCCCGCAACAGCGATGACTACCGCGGAAGGAACCGCGCTAAACAAGGACACAAATGACATGCCCATCACGCCAGCTAACAAGTAGAACACGCCCATCGAGATTCCCGCCATATAACGCGTTTTGGGATCGTCATCGGCATTGGGGCCCATACAGATCGCTCCGGTGATTGCCGCAAGGTTATACGCAAAGCCTCCTAGCGGCGCTAATAGTAACCCTGTCACACCCGTGGTAGTGATGATCTTCGATGAATCCACTTGGTACCCGTTTGCTTTTAGCACAGCAAACCCCGGTAAGTTCTGCGAAGCCATCGTCACGATAAACAACGGGATACCAACACTAAGCAAAGAAAAGAATTCGAAATCAGGCATGATGAATACCGGTGTCGTTAAACCTAACGTGACTTGACTGACATCGAGTTTGCCAAAACCAACGCACATCACCAAAGCAATGACGAAAATACTTGGGATCAACAACTTTCCTAACCTCGATTTAGCCAAAATAAACACAGCAAGCATCACTGCCACTATCTGAACTTCTTCCATTAACGATGTAAACAAGCCCAAACCGAACTGCAATAAAATCCCCGCAAGCATAGCCGATGCAATCGACGTGGGTATTTGTTTCAGTACTTTCTCAAATATCCCAGCCATGCCGACTAGCGTGATCAACAACGAACTAAACAGGAATACAGCAACTGCATGATTCATCGTCAGACCTTCAAGCGAAGTAATCAACAGTGCTGCTCCCGGTGTCGACCAAGCCGTCACAACCGGTTTCTTGTGATAGAAAGAGAGCAATATCGTGGTTGCCCCCATACCAATTCCCAACGCCCAGAACCATGACGCAACCTGTTCTTGAGTTGCTCCGGCACTCATCGCGGCTTGGTAAATGATCGCAGCTGCGCTTGCATACCCAATAAATACAGCAATAAAGCCCGTACTAACGTGGGAAAATTTTAGCTTAGTCATGTTATTTTATTCCTATGTGCGCTATAACGCACAAGCTATTTATAGATAAAATTTTGTAGAAAAAGTATGCAAACAGAAATTAAAGTCGGTACTAACTTAAAACGCCTTCGCCAAGAAAAGGGCTGGAGCCTAGATAAAGCAGCAAAAGCGACAGGCGTAAGTAAAGCTATGTTAGGTCAAATTGAACTTGGGGAGTCCAGCCCAACCGTCGCTAAACTCTGGCAGATCGCATCTGGGTTTGAAGTGTCATTTTCCAGTTTCATCACAGAAAGTTCGAACAATGAGCTGACGAGTTTATTCAGAGATGCAAACGAGTTAAGGCGTGAAGAATATAACGTTGGTTTCTTCGTCAGCTTATTATTTCCTTTTGAAGAGGCACTTGGGTTTGAGATCTTCGAGCTAACCCTCGCCCCTGGCTATCAGCATGAATCCGACCCGCATAATACTGGCGTTACCGAGCACATATTATGTATTGCAGGAGAGATGGCCGTGCTATTTGATGGTGAATGGCAAACATTGCAGGCAGGGCAAGCCGTTCGCTTTAATGCTAACCAAAAGCACGGATATAAGAACCTCGGTGAAGACAATGCGGTGTTCCATAACGTAATTCACTATCCTGAAAAATAATGGTTTTCCTACACATCCGACCATTTATCTAGTATTAATAACAGTTGAAAGGATATGCATCTATAAGAATTAGGGAGCCCATAATCAAATGACACTAGAATCAAAACATGCCCTAGTTGTGGAAGGTGGTGCAATGCGTGGCATCTTTGCTGCTGGGGTATTAGACGGCTTTATCGACCACCAATACAACCCGTTTGATTTCTGCATCGGCGTCTCTGCGGGCTCAACCAATTTAGCCTCTTGGCTATCTAACCAACGCGGCCGAACCTATACCATTATTTCCGACTACTCATGCCAACCTGAGTTTATTAACTTCAAGAAGTTTGCCAAAGGTGGACACTTGCTTGACCTCGACTGGCTTTGGGAGCATATCGCACTGCACTATCCATACGATATGGAAGCCTTCGATACACAGCCGCTTCCCTTTCAAGTAGTGACTACGGATGTTGAAACTGGTGAACCACTCTACACGCAGGGTGAGAAGAGTAACCTAGAAGAACTCCTCAAAGCGTCCTGCTCTGTTCCTATGGCCTACCGCACACCTCTGAGAGTAAACGGTCGAAAGATGATAGACGGTGGTGTGGTCGATTCCATTCCCGTGATTGAGGCTTATAAACAAGGGGCGAAACAGATCACGGTGATCCTCTCGCAAAAGCAGGGTTACAAAAAGCGCCCACCGAAAGCACCTTGGCTCTTACGTCGCCTAATGAAAGAGACACCTCAACTGGCTGAGGCCATGATCACGCGTGCAGAACAATACAATCAAACCTTAGAGTTTATTGAGAACCCACCTCACGATTGCACCATTAAGGTCATCGTGCCGGACGATAGTTTTGCTGTCGGAAGATTAACCACAGATAAAGACAAACTTGAAGCCGGTTACCAAATGGGGCTGAAGGCAGCAGAGCGATTCGTTACACAAACATAAAGCAGTTACTGAATGCTAAGTAGCTGGATTTAATCCCCCTGCTCTCTAGCTGTAAAGCAAAAAAGCGAGCCACTTGGGCTCGCTTTTAAGTATTTGTTTTAAGATAAATTACAGAAGTTCTACCGACTGATGAAGAATAATTTAGTAACTGGAGGTTTTAGAAAAAAGTGTATCAACGCCCTTGCTAAATTAGTAAAAAATGAATAACCACTGGTATGGAAAAGTAAAAGAGCCTCATGGCATCATGAGGCTCTATCCTTGATTACCTTAACAAGATCAGTGGGCCTGAATCTCCTCCGCCACACGTCTCTGCATTGCGGGAGTAGTATCGGTGCTTAATGATCAGCTCGATATCATCCAAACCTTCAAGGTCTACTATCTCACCGTATCGATCACCCAACTTCATGGACAACCTCCAACCTGAAGCAGCAACACTTCTCTCTTTAAAGGCATACGTTGGGTTCAAAAACGCCGACTGACTCTCTTCGTCTGTCATGATGTTGGCCTTCATTTGCTGACGATAGCTGTCTTTAGCAAAGAAGTTACCATTCGATACATCCCAGAAGCGCGTAGAGTACGACACCAACTCATCTTTGATGCCCGTCTCGCCATCGGTTAACGAGCCCGGTGTACGACTACGCATGTAGTTGTTGCCACCGTACGTCAAGTAAGCTGGGGTCACCTCTTCACCAGAGATATCCATACTCACCTGCAAGTTAATGCCGATACCATCCAGCTTATCTAAATAAGTGCCCGCATCCACTAGACAGCTGAGGTCATCGTTGTCTGCAACCACTGGCCCTTGGAAGAAGTTCGAGCGTGGTAGCTCTTTCACCGTACTGAACTCTATCGTTAGCCATTGGTCTTGGCCCATACGTTGAGTCAATTGCGCTAACTTAGCTTTAAACGCTTCATCCGCCGTCAACATCTCACCGCTGCCATCCAAGGCTGGGTACCACATCGTTTTACCGCGAAGCTTGTCCACATAACCGAAAATATGCTTTTTCACCGACAGAGTATCCGTCGCCTCTTGGCTTGTTCTCAGATTACGAATGTCATCAAAACTCTGTAACGCTTTAAAGTATTCAACCAGCTGTGGGATTGTTTGAATTTTAAAGACCGACGCGCGATTGAATCCTTTGTCTGGCGCAACAAAGGCTTCTTGCCACTTGTACTCCAGCGCTTGAACAGCATAGAACATCCACTCTTGCAGCTCTGCAAACGCTAACTCAGCATTCAAGGCTTCTTTTGTCAGTACGCTGTAATGCACTGGGTTAGCATAGTAACGGTCTGCCTGCTGTTGCTGATTTTCACCCAACTGTGCAATCAGTCGCTCAGCTTCAGCAGTGAACCCTGCCAGCCTTTCCACTTCATAAGCCAGGTAGCTCAGCGACTTCGCGATGTCCACTTTGGCTGCTTCGAGCTCTAACATGAGCGCTTTAATGCGCGCCTTAGAATTCACGTCAAGTAAACCGCGCTCAAGACCTCGGATAGTCGCACGCTCTAACACTGCCAAAGTTTGTGTGTACTCAATAGCATTATCACGAGGCACGTCTTTCAGGTCTTCCTTTAAGCTCGCCAACGCCGCTTGCACTGCGGATAAATCGACGTTGCCCGCTTCGCTAACAAAGTCATCCAGCGTGTCTAAATCGTCCTGTTTCAGTAACTCACTAATATCGACATAAGCGTTGCCCGACGAGGAACCATTGCGTTCCGCATCTCGTTTCGCTTCAAGCAACTGGCTCAACGACAACTCATTCTGACCAAACTGCACCATGATTTTATCAATCGCATCATGAACTTGCTTCTCTTGCTCAAGACGCTCCATCTCAATGGTGATATTGCCTTCGATAGTCTTACGGGCTTTCTGTGCTCGCTCGACGCCTAGCGTCGCTGCTTTGATACTTTGCTGCTGCTGAGCGATTAAGCTGCCTTTTCTCTGCGCTTCTGTCTGGCTCGCGCACAGGTTATCGCCTTGTCCTACCGTACAACCCAGCAGCTTAAACAGCTGGTTATTCAGCGCTTGCTGCTCGTTAGCAAAGGTCTGTCTGAACTGGTCGCGTTGGTAGCGGTAGTTCTTATCTGCGTTTTTCGCCTCTAGCAGCGCTTTCTCTGCCGACGGTACTACGTCATACGCGCTGCCTTTGAGTAACGTTTTAATCGCATCAAATGAGTCATAAACGGTGTTGCCTTTGTCTTTGAACCCTTGCAGGAACAGAACAAAATCATCCGGAAGCCCTAAATAGTTACCCTCGCCTTTTAACCACTGAATCACCGAGCCCAGTTTCATCGTAAGGCTGTTGAGTTTCGCCTGCTCTGTAGCCAGCATGGCGTTCACTGGCGCATCGCTGCCCAATAGCTGCTCAAGCTGCGCGGCTTTCGACGTTACGCTGTTAAGCAGAGTTTGCGCTTCTGCCGCTAACGCTTGCATGGTATCCGTATTCGCGTACACCGCTTTGAGCTTACTCAGGTGCACTTGTTGCTCAAGCAGGGTGTTCATCATTTGATACACCAGCAGGGCGTCTTTGTACCCTACCACCAAGGCTTCTTCTTCAAAGATAGGAGAGTGTTGGCCTTGACCATTAAGGTATCGCGCACTCTGTAAGTCACGATGCGGTAACTGTGTCGCATACGCTTGTGGGTGGTTATCGATAAGCGACCAGTACTCATTCAAGCTGCGCTGTAAAATATCAACGGCGTTTTGACGGCTTCGCTCAAGGCTAGCGACCGAGACGTCTGCATCGTTAACCCAATCGATTCGAGCTTGGTCAATCGAACGGTTAGCTAAAATAAATTCGGCAGCCGCACGGTCGTAGTAAACATCAAACAGTATCTCTTTGAGGTAAGGTAAATCAGGCTGCAGTGCTGCAAAGCCCTCCACCACCTCAATGGCATTATCGGCTGTCGACTTCTCCGCATTGGCCCATAGCTTAGAAAAATCTTGGCTCAGTCCCTCAGAGCTCATCGTAGACACAATATCGCCTAGCTCTGGGTCTAAGGTAAACATGTTATCGAGGTAGCGGAATGCGGCGGCGTTTTGTTGGGCAGCGTCATCAGAATAACGCGGGTACAAAGTTGCCATTGTTTCTTCAATCGGTGAGTGTCTTAGCGGTGAAACGATACAACGACCGCTGTTTAAACTACCAGAAGGGCAGTGCTTCACGACAGGCTTGGTCACTGTTTTTTTACAAGTGCTGCCGGATTTTGTGTATCCACTAGGACAATAACTAATCTTTTTCTTGTGAGCGTATTTAGCCCTTACAACTTCGTTACTGCCACCACGATAGTAAAACCAGCCGTTCATCCCTGAGATTCCATAGGTGGTAGTGTCACTTGTTTGCAAAGCTGACGCATGAATAATGCCTTTCCAAAAAACTAAAACATGTGCCATGTGGTTTGTAAAAGAAGATGCTCCACTACTGTCCCTTTCAACAAGTTTCTTTTGGCAATAACCCGCTCTAGCACCTCCCCTAACCCTAGGGAATCGATCATCCGATATATCCGAATAACCACTCGGGCAACCTGAACGTAAGTTTTGGGTTAGTGTCTTAGTACAGCTCTGCTTATTCGAGCTCATACTGTACCCCGCATCACACTTTAATGATGCGGGTTTTAAACAACTCATGCCTTGTTTTTCAAACCCAGAAGGACAAGTGTGATAAACAAACTCCTCACCAAATGGATAAGGCGTATTATTGGCGGCTTGGGCCACACCCGACTGCATTATTGAGAGCATAAAAAGCCCTACCAAACTGCGTTTAGTATATTTCATTATTTTCTTCTTTTGATTTTTGATTATATAAATAGACTGTTACGATTTATCCTGAACTATTTTTAAACTAACTTTCCTCCCCGTATAAATTCACGCTGATTTTTTCATTAAATGGCTTCAGATATGAAATAGAAATCGTTATGCGTGTTCATCATATAAAACTTTATACTCACCAATAACACCCCGACATTTTCAAAAAAACAACCACCTATTGACAAAATATACAAAACAAACAAGTTGCATATAAAAATAGCATGCTACATCATAATAAAATCACCGTCATTATGGTTTTATAAATTTTTGTAGAGAATTAAGCAGCATGAATAGGGTTTATCAGCCGCCACAAACATGACAAATCACAGCCCCCTCGTCCCTGCATAGCGAAGACTCCCTTCTTTAATCGTGCCATTCCCCACAACACTGTTTTGCGTATGTAAGCCACACTTAATATGCAACCAATTGAACTATTTATTTGCAGTATTTATATTTCCCTGATATTCATAAACTCAAGGGATGTAAATGAAGACGTTAGCCTATTCAATAGGAGTGCTGCTGGGTGGTTTAACAACCGCTGCCCTCGCCAATGAGCCGAGTGCGGTGTCGCCAACCGTAATTTCCTTACCGACAGGGCCTGGAACGATACAAGGGCTTGGGGAAGGGTTTAATACCCAACTAAACACCGGGACCAGCCAAGACCAACTGAATTTTAGCTTACCAATGGGCCGTAACCAGATGACGCCTGAGTTGTCGATTACTTACGACAGTGGTTATGGCAATGGTTTAGTCGGCATTGGGCGACGTTTGAGCATACCTTATATCCAGCGACAAACCGTTAATGGCCTGCCCAATTACGACGACAGCCACCCCGATGTTTATGTGAATCACCAAGGGCAAGAACTGGTTCACATTGGTAACAATGAATATCGAGCCAAAATTGAAGGGCAATTTGTAAAATACCAAAAGTTGACCAACGGCTGGCGAATGACTTTAGCGAATGGCGGTGTCTGGGTATTAGGGCAGAGCAGTAACGCACAACACCAAGACAAAAGTGGGTACAGAGTCTTTCAGTGGTTTATCGAGAGCATGACCGATTCTCATGGTAACCAAATTAACTACCACTATGACTCCCTTGATAGCAGCCAAGCAGTATACTTAACGCAAATTGACTACAATGACGGCGCGAGTGTGGTTGAGTTATCTTATGAGTCAAGGCCGGATCCCATTGTTTCTTACTTATCAACCTTTGAATTGACCAAAGCCCTTCGCTTAAAAAAGATAGACACTTTTAATCAGCAAACCCCGGTCATGTCTTACCAGTTTGACTATGAGGCAACGTCAGATTGGCAGAGTCTGTCTCGCCTATCACAAGTTTCAAAAGTCGCGGCCAACGGACAAGATAGCGCCCCCCCGACCCGCTTCAAGTATACCCACTTTGACCCAACGCTTGCGGCGTCGCATTACGTCCCTTCTGCGAAGTTATTTCCTTTAAAGAGTCCAGATGTTGATTTTATTGATATCAATGCAGATGGCTTACCCGATGTGATCAACACCGGCTTTTCACCGCACCGTTATGCACTTAATCAAGGCAAAAACCCACAGGGGGAAGTTCAATTCTCTAAAATGGTGAAAATGAGCAGCCACTCTCGAAATAAACTCTCCAGCCAATATGTCAAATGGGGAGACTTAAATGGTGACGGCAAAATCAATATGCTGAATGCGATCCGTCGCAACAGCTATGTTTATGGGTTAGATGAAAACTACAATTGGCAACCGCAGGGCAATTTAGGCAACCAAACACTGTCGATTAATAGCCCTAATGCTCGATTAATCGATATCAACCATGACAGATTAGCCGATGTCTTTGTCACCAACAGTCATTCAAGAAATGGCGTTTTTGACCATACTGTTGCGATAAACAACGGGAACGGTTGGGACACACCGATCAGCATGCCAATGCCCGAACTCAGTGTTGGGGTTCCACTGGCAAAGTCGACCTCTCATATGGCCGATATGAACGGTGATGGACTCAACGACTTAGTTCACATAGATCAAAAGTCGATGTACTTTTTCGCCGGTAAAGGCACAGGCGGTTATTCAGAAGCCATTCATGTCGATAATATTCGTGAGACTGCGAAAAGTATTCACAATACAGATAAAGTTCAGTTTGCCGATTTAAACCATGATGGCCTCGCTGATCTTGTTTACTTCAATGGGTTCAACGTTACTGTGTGGCCAAGTAAAGGCCAATCAGGACCTCAAGGAACATTAGTGTTCGGTCAACCGCTCACGTTCTCACACCCCGATAAATTCGCCCCTTCTAAAACCAAATTGGCCGATATTGATGGCAATGGCGTTGTCGATATCGTGTGGTTTCGTTCTGGCAAGCATGAAAAGTCGTTTACCTATTTATCCATCATTCCGGGAGATTTACCCAACCAATTGCTCTCCGTCGATAACGGCATAGGGCAAACGTCAAGCATTCAATACGCGACCGTGGCTTCTGAGATGTTGCGTGATGAAAAACAAAACACCCCATGGCAACATACCCTGCCTATGGCTATGCAAGTCGTGAAATCAGTCACCACGAAAGACGCCAGTCGCCCCGGCCAAGCATCGATAAAAAGTTATCAATACCGTGACGGTTTTTACTTTGCAAAAGAGCGTAAGTTTGTTGGATTTAGCGAAGCAACACAGCGCGATTTCGCTTCCCAATCAGCACCGGAAAGTCAAACTCACTACACTTTTTTATTGGGTCTTAATGACGAATCATTGCGCGGAAAGATATCGAAAATAGAAAAGAAAGATGCGGAGGGACGTCTTTTTTGGCAAGAGACATATCAGTGGTCATCAAAGCGTTTATTTGACAGTGTTGATGACGATAGATTCGTGTCATTTGCAAGCAAAACGCATCAAGAAAAAAAACTCATAGAACAAGGCCGTGGAAACCCTATTACGCTGGCATGGGATTACGATTACGATGATTTTGGTAACTTAATTCTTAAACGCGAACATGGCCGCCTTGACGATCGCTTTCAAGATCAGCGTGAAACCCGTTGGCGCTACAGTGCCGAGAATGCAACGTCATTGGCTAACTGGCAATTACATCTTCCCATAGAAAAAACCATCACCAATGCACAGGGTAAACGGGTTGCGAAAACTCAATGGTTTTATGACGATGAAAGCTTTAGTGGTGGCAACTTAGGCGCCGTGTCAACAGGTAACCTAACCGCGACGAAAAAATGGATTTCACCAAGTAAGAACAACCAAACTATTTTTAGTCAACGTTCACATTACGACTCTTACGGCAACGCGACAGAGTTCTTTGGCCCTCTTTATGGCGAGCAGCCTGGGCATAGGATTAGCGTAACTTACCAAGAGGGAATATATCCAACCAAAGAGAAACTTCACCTAGGTGGCCAGAGCCTGGTTGCCAATGCGAGTTACGATTCTTCATTGGGCGTAATGACTCTATTTGAGGATTTTAACCAACAACAAACTCACATACAGTATGACGGCCTTGGCCGAGTCACTGATATCATTGCGCCGGGTGACAGCGCTAGTGCGCCCACACAATCGTTTGAATATCATTACCAGCAAAATTTTGATGGCGTCATGGTTAACTGGATCCGCAGTTTACAGCGTCTTGAAAAAGATGGCCGCCATATTGAGCGCCGCCAATATTATGATGGTGGCGGGCGCAATCTAATGAACGTAAGCCAAACGGAGCAAGGCCCACGAGTCAGTTTGAAGAATAATTTCGATAGCCGTGGACTACTGGCCAGTGAAAGCATGCCCTATTTTTCGGCGAGTATGGCTTTTCATTCTGGGATGGGGTCACAAGTCATTCGAAACAAATACGACGCGACCAACCGTACAATCAGTAAATACCTGCCGGCCACTGACTCGCAAGGTGAAACATTTACCTACAACGAGTACTTGCCTCTTAAGTCATGGGTACAAGATACCGCACAAACGGTTATCGGAGGCCAACACAGCGGAGCCGGTAAATGGTTAATATTTGATGGCCTTGGTCAATTACGAGAGGTAAAAGAATACGTTGGTGTGGATGTCAATGGTGAGCAAAGCACTCTGCAAGATTGGACCACCCGATATGAATATGATGCGCTCGATAATTTCACTCGCTTAACCGATGCATTTGGCAATACCCGAACTATGCTTTATGACGGTTTAAGTCGCCAAACCTATCGAGACGACCCAAACCGTGGACAAGCTTGGTTTAACTATGATGCTGCGAGCAATCTAGTTGGCACCATAGATTCACGAGGCATGGCACACACTTACCTTTATGATGGCCTTAGCCGACAACTTGAAGAGCGTTTCTATCAAGACCAAACGGCTATCCCAGCAACAGGTTTCCATTCGCTGGTTCTCGATCCAACCAAGGGCCGTATCTCTAAGCGGTACCAATATGATAGTAATCTAGATAAACAGCTCCATCATTTGAAAGGCCGACTTGCACAAGTTATCGATGAAGCAGGAAGCAGCTGGTTTGGTTACGATCAAAACGGTCGTCGTACTGTTGAAAAACGTCAAATCAAAGCCTTTGGTCAACAATCGGATATTTATACAACTAAGCGAGCGTTTAATAGCGCCGGTAAATTAAAACAACTGACTTACCCAGACAGTACCCATCTTGACTACCAATACGGTCAAGGCGGTGAATTATTGGCGATGGGTAACATTGTAAACAACATTTCCTATAGTGCCTCTGCGAAATTGAGCCATGTTCAATATGGTAATGGCATGCAAAGTGACTATGAATATGATGCGCTGAACCGACTTAAGAGCCGAGAAACCACTCGTCATTCGGACAGAACACGTCTTCAGTCACTCAATTATCAATATGATGAGGTATCGAACTTACTCGGCATTACCGACCAACGAACAGAGCAAGATAAAAAGACCATTGCCAAAGAACTTGGGATCGAGAATCACTATTCTGAGCTCGACCAAACGCGCTTTTATGACTATGACGATTGGTATCGAATTGCACTCGAACAAAATAAGTTAAAGCTCACTCAATACCGTTTTGATCCAATTGGTAACCTTATTGCTAAAAACACCAACGATCCAATCCTAGGTGACAACAACTTAACCTTACGCTACGGCGGAAACACAGGCACTGGAGAAGATAAACGCTACAACCGACAAGGGTTACGCACAACCGATACAGCAGGACCACAAGCGCTCACCCATGCTGACGTAGGCATCAGTTATGATGCGGTAGGCAACCAGCTGCGTTCAGGGGATCAACAATTTCAGTGGGATCATGCGAACCGCTTAAAACAAGTCGAAAACCCGAAAAACCAAGCAAAATACGCTTATGACCATAACAACAAACGACGCCTCAAGGTGGTTAAAGACAGTAAAGGAAAGCTCACAACAACTTGGTATATCAGTGATGATGCTGAGATTCGTGAAGGTAAGCTGATCAAGTTTGCTCGTTTAGGTACCCACCGTGTGGCCAAGACAAGCAAAAGTGATGACACCTTCACTCCAGAAGTTTATTATATTAAACAGCACCTTGGCTCAACAGAACTGACCGTGGACAATTCTGCTCAAGTCATTAATGCGTTCAATTACGAACCATTTGGTGATGTGGAAGCTCAGTTTGGTCAGTCCGATAAAACGGTTTATCGATTTACCGATAAAGAGCAAGACAAAGAATCTGGACTTGGTTATTTCTCGCAACGCTATATGAACCATAGCTACGGGCAATTCATCACCCCCGATCCTGTGTTTGCAAGAGAGGCCCGATTCACGGATCCTCAACGCTGGTCACCTTACGCCTATGGGCGAGGCAATCCGCTGAGGTATAGCGATCCTACGGGGGAGTTCATCGGTGACGTTATGAATGGACGATACGATTTAGGTACTGTGGGTTATCATGAAACGATGTCAAAAATGGAAAGTATTGAGGCTAAAGCCCATGCAGAAACAATAAGTAACGCTAAAGCTAGTACAAAACAAGCGGCAGAGGTTGCTTACCATGAAGCGTCTAAGCAAGTGAGTAATGCTGCCAGTGCTTTGCAAAGTGGGTGTGGTAACATTGCTAATGTTGCTGGGCATATATCTGCAGGTTCGGCCATTTTTGGTGCTGCAACATTTACTGCAGGGGGATTTCTAAACCCAGTGTCAGATTTAGCGTTAGCAAATGCGGCCCTGACTGGTGGAATTTCGTTCGGTGCCACCGTATGCGAAGTAGGTGCTAGTTATGTATCCAACTCCCTGAATCAATCCAAAGCAACCCTGAGTGCGGCTTCTATTATTGGACATGAGTTTGCGCAGTCTACAAACCCCAAGAAAGCAGCCATTGGTAATGCTGTTGGTCTTGCATCTTGGGCTGCTTCTAACCTATCTGGTCCCTCTAATACTGAACATGAAAATGATGGCGATCGTTCAAGCAATGGCAAGGGAGTAGATACGGCTAGTAAAACAAACACAGAAAGTACTACAGGTACTTCTAATGACTCTACAAATGAAGGAACTTCTAGTACTGCTTCAGAGAACACATAGCACCAATGTCCATAAAATTAAAAGCCCTCATTGCGAGGGCTTTATTGAAGAGTTAATTTACAAAAGAGATATTAGATGAAGATATCAAAATATAAGTACTCAATAATATGCTTAGCAACCATTACTGTATGCAGTTACCCGTTCATATACTTCCCTTCAGGAAAGTATGACTCAGATAGAATTTACTTTTTTTCTGTAATAAGCTCATTTATTGCATTTTTTTTATTAACATATACTATCGTACAGCTAGTACTAATAATAAAAAATAGAGATGACAAATACCAATTTGAAAATCATCGTATCGGCACTTATTTTATTATCGCCATATCACTATCTGCTCTTTATTATTTAAAAGTTGAAGATTACAAGGAAAATAGTGCTGACTACGTATATTGTGGCTCAATAATGAAAATGAAACTGAGAGGTTCTGTGGGGCTTTTAGAGAAGTTTGCAACATCTCAAGATAAATGTAATGAATAATTTTTCTCTCCGGTGCTGTAATAAAAGTGTGTGCGTATTTGTGAATCAGTGACGTTGCTAAATTGGGATTTATCGAATTAGATTTGTGGCTCTTCTCCGCTTAGATGAGCTTGATTTCCGGATAAATGGTAGAGTGAGTTTCTAGGATTGAGGTTTGTCTAATCTTCAATTTAAAGTAATCAGTATCCCTTACTCCTCGGGCTCTCCGTCTAAGAAGACCTATCGATACATTCCCTGCTTCCACTCGGGCATTCGTCAGCTTATATTTTGCATAGTTGCAGATCCCAACTCTTCTCTCCCAAAGCGCGTCTGCAAAGTTGATGAGAGATAAGATCCTCGTCTTTTTAGCAAGCTGGCACCACGCATCAAGCGCTGCGATCATCAAGTCAAAATTACGTTCATCCCATAAGGCTTGAAGCTGCTCTTTGAGCATATAAATCGTACAAAGAGTCTTATTGCTTTCCAGTAAATCATCTAGCCTATCTGACTGCTTATCGCTTAATTTCGGCGCATTTTTGAGGAGTAAAAATAGCGTCCCTTTAAGCATTTTCTTCTCGTCATGTGTTCCTTTCCTAAACGCTTTATTACGCTCTTTCCTTATCAGAAGAGAGTAGTTCTGCATAACGTGAAACCGGTCAAAAACGATGTCTGCATTCGGAAGAGCGTTTCTCACTGCTGATTGGTAAGATTGCCCCATATCCATTGATACCGCTTGGATGCCGTCTCTCGTTTGCGGTGATAATTGTTCAAAAAAGTTGATGAGTACGTTTGAAGTCCGCCCATGGTCAACCCAAATAAGTTGTCCTGAAACGAGATCATAAACGACGGTCATATAATCATGGCCTTTAGCCCTGGCGACTTCATCAACGCCAATATGAACAAGGTTGGTCAACTTCTTAGGCTCTAAAGCAGGCAAGGTAGAGAGAAGGAATGCTTTATCGATATTTTTCACGGTTTCCCAGCGTATGTCTAAATGCTTCGACACTGCGTGGATGCTCATATAGCGGCACAGTCCACTAATAAAGTGACAGAACCTCTTTGTATAACGACTCCCCTTATCAACAAAATCAGCCTCTTCAATCAACCTTCGGCCGAGCCTATCCCTTGTCTGAGCCAATTCAATTTCTATAACGCAAGGGCGACCACTGACAGGTAAATCCGACAGGCGACGGTGAACGTAGTGGTCGACGGTGCGCGGAGCTCCAGTCTCAGGATCAACAACTTTACAGCGTCTATCTCGCTTGCACTTGACGAGTACTGAATGAGAGCTTTCTTCAAGCGTTACAGACTGTACGGATTGGCCTTTAAAGTTAAATAGAGCGGAAGATAATAACGACAAACTACAACACTGATATATAAGGTGGGAAGCGATTGTAAATCAATGTGTTAGCGGTTTTATTGTTAGTTTATAGACTCATCTAAGCGGAGAAGAGCCGATTTGTTAGGCAAAACGCGCGCGTCTAAAATGGGTATAGCATTTGAACTAAAACCAAGCAAAGTACGCCTATGACCACAACAATAAGCGACGCCTCAAAGTCGTTAAGGACAGTAAAGGGAAGGTCACAACAACTTGGTATATCAGTGATGATGCTGAGATTCGTGAAGGTCAGCTGATCAAGTTTGCTCGTTTAGGCAGCCACCGTGTAGCCAAGACAAGCAAAAGTGATGACACCTTCACTCCAGAAGTTTATTATATTAAACAGCACCTTGGCTCAACAGAACTGACTGTGGACAATTCTGCTCAAGTCATCAACGCGTTCAATTACGAACCATTTGGTGATGTGGAAGCGCAATTTGGTCAATCGGATAAAACGGTTTATCGTTTTACCGATAAAGAGCAAGACAAAGAATCTGGACTTGGTTATTTCTCGCAACGCTATATGAACCATAGCTACGGGCAATTCATCACCCCCGATCCTGTGTTTGCAAGAGAGGCCCGATTCACGGATCCTCAACGCTGGTCACCTTACGCCTATGGGCGAGGCAACCCGCTGAGGTATAGCGATCCTACGGGGGAGTTCATAGGTGATGCTATGAGTAGTAACAGCAATGTTGGTTATCATGAAGCTGTGTCTAACCGACAAGATATTAATGCTCGAGCTAGATCCGATGCACTTAGTGCAGTAAGAAATGCCTGTGATGTTATTGGTTCGGTTGCGGGTGATATTGCTTTCACAGCGGGAGGAGTTAGTCTTGCCTCGTCAGCAACAGGAGCAGGCTTACCTGCCGGGGCTGCTGCTGGAGCTGTAGCTTTAGGCAGCGGCTCTATAGCTCTAGCTGCTGGAATATGTGAGATTGGCATAGATGCTATAGACGGGGGCGCTTTTGACTATGTTGATGCTTCGTGGACTGGAGTGGGAGCACTTAGCGAAGCCCTTTCTCATAGTAGTAACAAAGTTATGAAAGTAGCTGGAGAAGCTTTAGGGGCTCTAGGATGGCTTGGTTCAAAAGTAACTGAGATGTTGTCCGATAGTAAAGAAGAAAAAGACACTTTAAAGACCGCTAAAAAAGCAACAAGTGAAAGGACCGATCAGAAGGGAGAAACTAGTAATGGACCAAGTGACAGTTCCAAAGATGGACATTCTCGATCCAATGGTTCTAATGGTTCCAGTAATAGTCATTCTACGACGAATGGATCTAATGGTGGAAATGACGAGACGGCTAGCGACGAGTCTGTATAAATTTAATTAAATATTATTTAAACAGCCCCTCTGGGGCTGTCATATACCTACACAAGGGCGCGAATATACTTTGTTAATCTGATGTAAAAAGAACTTTTTCCCTGTAATCTTTATTCCAGGCGGCTTGGTTCATCTTTCTTGGTACAGACAAGTTACCCTCTGATTTTCTAAATAGGTTCTGCACAAAGCGACGACAACAAGCCATATTCAACGCTGAATCCCCAGCGTAAATTCGCTGCTCGTCTTCTTTGAAAATTACGTCCAACGCCCAGTGCTGCTGATTCTCAATATGCCAATGCTTTCTTGTTGCCTTTGAGGCTAACTCTAAAGATAAATGGTCTGTGCAAATATAGTACGAGGTTTCATAACTTCCTTTCCCTTTGACACTCCTATCTCTTACCACTGCAACAATGCTTTTTACGAGACACCACTTCTGTCTGAGTGCTTCGCTGAAGGCTGCAGGAAGCACGTAAACCTCACGAACCTCTTTTCTACCATGCCCTTTCTCTTCCGTGATGTATGATTCCTGTTTATCTTCAGGCAAAGCCCAATAGTATTGGAATTGCACATCAATTTCTGCTAATAAACTTGGTTGATTCAGTTTAACTTGTACTAGGATATCTCCACCTTTATCAACTACTTTATTCAGTGTTTCAACCTGACAATGCAGGGCATCAGCAGTTAATAAACATCCTTTGATATCTAAAGCGTCTAGCATGTTTCTTATTGCTAGCAGCTCCATACCTTTGCCGTCACAAGGTTGGTGTGTGAGAGTCAAACCCTCGTCTACATCAAATGCCGAAACCATATAGAGGGGGTGCTGTTGTTTGCTTGCTTTTGCCCCTTTTAGAACCTTCCCATCAACACTGATTATAGGCTGAGCATGCTTCTCTCTGTGCAAATTGACCCAGCCCACCATAGCTTCCAATAGCGTCTCTGGCACAACGGATCTCATGATCGCAGCTATATTATGTCGAGTGGGAAGACCATTTTCGTAGGGGAAATACTCACGTAACCACTCGATATTTCCTTCACCGAAATCCTTAATCTCTGTCCATTTATTTTGACCACAAATCATGGCTGTTATGACCACGAAAGCGACTTCCATAACAGGATAAACTTGATTGATGTGCGAACGGGTATCTTTCACTTTTTTAAGTTGCTCAATGATAATCATGTGCGAATTTCTCATGTTTTTTTACTTCATGATCAGATCGTGATTATCTAAAAAAGTTCCCTGTAAAATAAATCCATTATTTTCAATGGTTAAAGTTCGATCCCGCCCTTATACCTACACAGGAAAAGATATGGAACTACGCAAGCACAAACAAGCTATTAGGTTTACGATTATATTATTAATCAGTTCTTACCCTATATTATACTTCCCACTCGGCTCTTATAGAACCGATAAAATATATCTCTTATCAATACTACTTACTCCTGCTTTCTTTTGGGCTTTTTTCATAAGTATAGTTCAATTAAAATTAATATTTAAAACAAAGAAAGATAATATTAGAATGAAGGATAAAACTTCATATGTTTTACTTGCTATATCTTTCATTCTTTCTTTTCTATATTATTTTAAAATGGAAGATTATAAAATAAACAGCCCAACTCATATATACTGTGGCCCAGAACTAGAATTAAAAAGCTCGCGTGGTATATTTGAAAAATTCGCAATCACTGAAGAAATGTGCAATGAATAGAAATATCATTAAATACTATAGGTTATATAAACCTATAATAAAAAGAATGGATTCAATAAAAACAATCAGGTTATCTAGTAGACTATTCAAATTTTATAGTTTATTTATGTTATTTTTCATAGGTATGAGCCTAATAATATCAGGGGGGAATTCTTTAATTCCTTTAGCTACCGAATTAGTAAAAACTATAGTTATATTATTATGTAAATAGTTCAATCAATCGATTCTATGCAATTATTTTAGCGCTAACCCCACTGCTAGACATTGGAATTGGATTTTTTTATGATCTGCCAATGGAGCCTTTAAACATAATGCTTAGCTTTATTGCATTAAAATGTTTATATGCCGTATTAAAATACCACCAGTTTACAAAAAATAGTTAAATACGAGCCTTACCCTGCCACTATGCAAGGTAAGGGCGGGATCGAACTTTAACCATTGAAAATAATGGATTTATTTTACAGGGAACTTTTTTAGATAATCACGCTCTGATCATGAAGTAAAAAAACATGAGAAATTCGCACATGATTATCATTGAGCAACTTAAAAAAGTGAAAGATACCCGTTCGCACATCAATCAAGTTTATCCTGTTATGGAAGTCGCTTTCGTGGTCATAACAGCCATGATTTGTGGTCAAAATAAATGGACAGAGATTAAGGATTTCGGTGAAGGAAATATCGAGTGGTTACGTGAGTATTTCCCCTACGAAAATGGTCTTCCCACTCGACATAATATAGCTGCGATCATGAGATCCGTTGTGCCAGAGACGCTATTGGAAGCTATGGTGGGCTGGGTCAATTTGCACAGAGAGAAGCATGCTCAGCCTATAATCAGTGTTGATGGGAAGGTTCTAAAAGGGGCAAAAGCAAGCAAACAACAGCACCCCCTCTATATGGTTTCGGCATTTGATGTAGACGAGGGTTTGACTCTCACACACCAACCTTGTGACGGCAAAGGTATGGAGCTGCTAGCAATAAGAAACATGCTAGACGCTTTAGATATCAAAGGATGTTTATTAACTGCTGATGCCCTGCATTGTCAGGTTGAAACACTGAATAAAGTAGTTGATAAAGGTGGAGATATCCTAGTACAAGTTAAACTGAATCAACCAAGTTTATTAGCAGAAATTGATGTGCAATTCCAATACTATTGGGCTTTGCCTGAAGATAAACAGGAATCATACATCACGGAAGAGAAAGGGCATGGTAGAAAAGAGGTTCGTGAGGTTTACGTGCTTCCTGCAGCCTTCAGCGAAGCACTCAGACAGAAGTGGTGTCTCGTAAAAAGCATTGTTGCAGTGGTAAGAGATAGGAGTGTCAAAGGGAAAGGAAGTTATGAAACCTCGTACTATATTTGCACAGACCATTTATCTTTAGAGTTAGCCTCAAAGGCAACAAGAAAGCATTGGCATATTGAGAATCAGCAGCACTGGGCGTTGGACGTAATTTTCAAAGAAGACGAGCAGCGAATTTACGCTGGGGATTCAGCGTTGAATATGGCTTGTTGTCGTCGCTTTGTGCAGAACCTATTTAGAAAATCAGAGGGTAACTTGTCTGTACCAAGAAAGATGAACCAAGCCGCATGGAATAAAGATTACAGGGAAAAAGTTCTTTTTACATCAGATTAACAAAGTATATTCGCGCCCTTTATGCAAGGTAGGGTGGGTACATCTATAACTAAGACCTTTTCTGACAGCAACTCAGAGACCAAATCCGCTAACTGGTGAAAGATTTCGTACCGTGATCAATTCGACTTATTGATACAACGAAAATAGCGCAGAGATGATAACAGTAACTTATATGTTCCAAAGAACGATGAGTGTAAGCATCGGGATCACCGATGGGGAAAGTAATCCAAGTGAACAGTCACCAAGCACTAACTTAAACTAGGGTAATAAAATAGAGTTACTTTAGTTTAATTAATAGCATAGCTCTTACTGAATAGGGCTATGCTCTTTTATAATAAATACAAACCGAGAAGAAAAATGGAAATTAAAAGTAAAAGAAAGGGGAATATTATGTTTTTGTTTTTTACCCTACTTTTGTGTTACTCAATTTGTTTCTGGCCAGAAGTTAATAAAAACCATGAATATATATATTTCTTATCGACATCTTTATTCGTACTTACAACATTTCTCTTTTCATTTTTGTTACCCTGTTTTATATATTACAATTTTGGGGGCGGTCATATAAATGAAGGGCTTACTAATAAACAATCATGGTTGTTTTTGATACTAGCAATTATCGCCTCCCTTTATCCTGGTTTTGCATACTACTCCGATCTTGATGCTTTGAAAACTCAACATAGTGAATCATATTGTGGTGTGGAACGGCCTTGTTGCTTAATTCAGAGATAAGACATTCCTGTCCCATAGTGCTTGATTGTTAGACGATGTACTGAGTTTCAGGCATGCCTAACCCTGTAAGCTTATTCAGCGCCTTGATCATAGCGTAGGTCTCGCCAACTTGAGCGTTGTAGTTTCTAAGGCTTAATTTCCCTCCTAACAACTGTTTCACTCGATACATTGCTGTTTCTGATAGCGAGCGCTTGTGATAGCCATACCGCATTTTCCACTTCTTGTTAGAGCCGTAGAGCTTCTGGCAACCTACTGCTAAGTTGCGAGGGTGTCCTTGCTCCCAGAAGGCTGCCCCTTCTCGTGGAGGGATAAGCGGTACCGCTCGCTTAACCCGTATAGCATCATGGCAATCCCTTGTGTCATAAGCGCCATCACCTGATATCTCAATGATTTTACGATGTGTCTGCTTGAGTAAGTTGGGGAGCACTTCGGCATCGGTTACGTTAGATAAGCTCAGTTCTGCTGCGATTATTTCGTGGGTGCTGGTATCGACTGCGATATGCAGCTTACGCCAGACTCTGCGTTTCCCATCAGTACCATGCTTCTTGACCTTCCATTCACCTTCGCCATAAACCTTGAGTCCAGTGGCATCAATGGCCAGATGTTGTATTGCTCCTCTGGTTTTGGTTTTAAATGAAATCTCAACTTCCTTAGCTCGGCGGCTTATACAGGTGTAGTGTGGGCAAACAAGCGGGACGTTAGCCAGCTTAAATACTGAGTCTATAAAACCTTGCAGTGCTCTCAATGGCATACAGAAAACGCGTTTCACCATCAGTGCGGTAGTAATGGCTAAGTCGCTGAATCGGCGAGGCCTACCACGCTTGCCTTGTTTGTTTTGATTCCACTCGGCGAATGCTTCCTCATCAATCCAAAAGGTCAGAGAGCCACGGTTGATTAAGGCTTTATTGTACTGCTTCCAGTTAGTTGTTTTGTAACGAGATTTAGGCATGAGACTACGATGATCGGTGGGTGTAGCCGATCAGATCGTAGCTTCCAGATTTAGTTCCATCGATTTAAGCAACAAGGCCGTGTGGAACTTAAAATAGGACGCTCAACACTGTTACTAGAAAAATTTTCATTCAATAAACAGTGTGGAAAATAAGGATAAAGAATAGCTATGAAAATATCAGAATATAAGCACTCGATAATATGTTTAATAGTCATCACTTTATGCAGTTACCCATTCATATACTTCCCTTCGGGGGAGTATGATTCAGATAGAGTTTACTTTGTTACTGTACTAAGCTCATTTTTTATGTTTTTTCTCTTAGTGTTTACCGTGGCACAGCTAGTACTGATAATAAAAAATAGGGATGATAAGTACCAAACTGAAAATCATAATATGGGTATTTATTTTATCATAGCCATATCACTGTCTACTTTTTATTACTTTAAGGTTGAAGAGTATAAAGAAACAAGCACTAGTCACGTATATTGCGGGGCAATATTAAAGATGAGAAGTTCTGTAGGGCTTTTAGAAAAGTTTGCAAACTCGAAAGATAAATGTGATGAATGATTTTTATCGCCGGTGCTGCAATAACAGTGTACGTATTTGTAAATCAGTGACGTTGCTAAATTGGGATTTATCGAATTAGATTTGTTAGGCAAAACGCGCGCACCTAAAATATTTAGAGCATTTAAGCTAACGTACTGTCGGGCATTACTGAGCTAGAAGTGTCACGGGTAAAAATTAAGCGTACGAATACTGTAAACAAAAGTGTTTTACCACTTACGCTAGATTGGAAGTTCATTGATGACAACCAGAATCAAAAGTCGCTCAATTTGATGTCTCAATGCTAAAGACAATAAAAACAAAATAATGTTATCAGCATACATATCTAAGCGGGCTAAGGATAATTCGCCTGGAATGATGGATATGACACCAGATGGGCCTCTCCATTGCCATCTAATAAGAAAGTGAACTAGAGTGGCAATTGAAGTAAGAATCAAAGTCATCATTTACCACTTTGAATGTGTACCTTTACCACAATTTATTAGTATATCCCACAATTCATAATAGCATCTTGGGAACGAACCTTTGTACACGAACATGCTGAATTAAGGACAAAAATGAATTACAGCAGTAAATAGAGCTAGTAATGAGCATGCTGTCACACGGTACTTTACGATAGTCAATTAAACATGTAATTAGAAAAAAGCGAGCCACTTGGGCTCGCTTTTAAGTATTTGTTTTAAGATAAATTACAGAAGTTCTACCGACTGATGAGCAATCACAAACTCTTCATTGGTTGGCAAGCTATTAGTATTGCACCTACCAACACGGATTTGGGCAAAAATAAGAACAAGTAGACGGATCAGTGCAGAATACCAGCTTCATTGTGACTGTTTCGATGAAACCTGTCTCATCCGCTTCGAAGCCGACTCGACACCGGGCTGCTCATCGAAAGGCCCAGATATAGTTTGTAAAAGGCGTCCTGACCTTTGGATAGCCAATAAGTTAGAATCACTCTAGATTCGCTATGGAAGAGTCAAAACACGGCGAGTAACCTTCTCTATCAAAATAATAAAAGAGGTAAATGAAACTGAAGAAGCATCAGTGTCATTTGCCCGCCTTCAATACTTTGCCTTTTAGAATCGATATTGCATTCCCAGAGTAACCAAGTATTCATCATGGTCATAAAAATCAATGTTCGCGTCAGTGATGTCCCAACCACCTCTCGCAATAAAAAGTGTATTCTTCCAATCAAATGGCATTGCATATATGTATGTCGCTGACACACCTAACTTCGTATCTTCTCGAGTTCGCTTCCAGAGAGGGTTCGTGTCATCAAATTTTTGAAGTCCAACGCTGCCCGCTAGCATTGTAATGTGTCGCCCTTTTCTTAGTTGAAATTCAGCTTCGGTACTAATACGCTGGCTCTTTAA
Organism: Vibrionales bacterium SWAT-3; assembly: GCA_000169995.1. Classification (GTDB taxonomy): domain Bacteria; phylum Pseudomonadota; class Gammaproteobacteria; order Enterobacterales; family Vibrionaceae; genus Vibrio. The sequence goes on from AAZW01000017.1 coordinate 78,911, forward strand.
TGCCGAGCCAGAGGCATCAACATCTAGGTAATTGATCAACCACTCGACTCCCCATGATTCACTTAAGTCAGTCATGTAATTTAGTTCAACATAGCTAAGATTCGAATTTCTATCGAGCGCTGCTAGGCTGTCTTCTTGGTCTAAAGAATACTTCCCACGAGCTAATTCAAGAGACCAATCTGAACCCAAAACTCGGTCATAATTCAAAACAAGACCTTGCACAGCAGCGTTTGTCGCCGTTCTATCTGATTGCAATTGATATGGGTTTTTCCAGACTTCTTTCTCCAACAACCCCGGCACCACACCAATCGCTATATTTGAACCGTCAGTCAAATAATAACGATATCCAGCTTGCGTGTAAAAGTCGCTCGCCATTCCAACAATATCGGTTTTAAAATACACTTCATTTGAATCATCAAAACGATAGTTAAGATCCCAATAAGGGATAACAACCGCTTCATTCTGCCGTTCTTGAGAACCCGAATAGTCAGTAATTTTAGCTTGGGACTCGGTATCCATCACCGAGTTGGTACCATCTACCCCCGTAAAAAGACTGACACTACCATGAAAGCCAGCTGTATTTTGTTCATCTGCATACACTGTAGAACTAGCCAACACGCATCCAGCCGCCAACAGCTTAAGGTAACCTTTTAGTGAGAAAGACTTGGTCGCCTTGTTTCTCTGTTTAGATTTCAACGAAGGCGTAAATAAAACTGGGTGAATTAACAAGTTTGAGTGAATCATCGTACTATCCTTATGTGCTTAGATAGCCAGACTCTACTTAGACTTATGTCACAACAAAGTCACAACTCACCGATTAACTTATTTAAAAATAAACCACAGCCTTAGCTTTGTGAGATGTCACCGACAAATGATATCGCCAGTTGGCACTCTTACAGACCGCTGAAATGATTTCATCTCCATGACCAAAGCCTTGACCATCGTGTTCCCTAACATCATTTCCAATCACAAGTCGCCGCCCTTTTAAATGGATGGATACATAGCTATCGGTATAACTCATCGCATTACGGATAAGGTTCGCGACAATGACCTTTGCAAAGTAACTTTCTACTTCAACATCCGATCGCAAAACTTGTTCTAGTTGGATACTTCGACCAGAGAGCAAAAATTGATGCTGCTCGATCGTTTCGTTAATGACTGCCTGTAATGACTTTTTTGGCTGGATCCCCTTTTCTTCCCTGCCGAGTAACAAAAAGGTATTGATCAAGCTATCCATCTCTTTGTTTGCGACTTGAATACGACTAATTATTTGCCGTTTTTTATCATTAACTTCTGCGATTTGTAGAAGATCGGTCGCGCCAAGAATCACATTGACCGGCGTTCGTAATTCATGGCTGGCAAAGCGAGTAAACTGTTGCTCTCGCTTCAAAAAGGATTGAATCCTAGAATAGGCTTGATGATAAGTCCGATACAGTGCTCCTATTTCATCTTTGCGCGATGAGATGGCACTATCATTAATGTTATCAGATGGGTGTTGAATTTGATGGACCAAAAGGTCAATGGGACCGCTAAAATAACCTGACAGTAAGTGAGCTGCCAGCAGCCCTAAAGCAAACACGACGACCATCATGTACCCAACATAAGCCATCACTCCTTCGCCATAATCGACCATTTGAGGATCCTGTTCAGGGTAATAGACAAAGTGAAGCCACTTTTGTTGAAATGGTGACATAAAAGTCACCGTATGAGCATCGCTGAGCTCGAACTCTTCTATCCCTAAGTTTGTTATGCCTTCAAGAAAACTCGGTTTGTTATCATCTTCAAATTGATAGACGGCAAGGAATTTATCTTCCGGGCTAGTCCACTCGCCGGCCATTAACGATGTTTGTATCCATTGCTGTTGCAGTAACTTTACGCGTTGGTTAATAAAACTGTCGGCGGCTATTTCAGTAGCCGCCCACGCAATCACTCCTATCGCAATGACCACCAGCAACATCAATGCCGACATTACGGTAAAAACTTGATGCCGAAGGTGACCAAAGTACCATTGTCTCAATGAGCGTTTCACATTAAACAGCATTAAGTCGATACCCTCTACCACGCTCTGTAACGAGCATCCCTTCTGGCAATACCTTTCTCAGGCGGTATATTTGAGTGCGTAATGCGCTCGTTTCTTCGGGCTCATCGCCTTTCCAGATTTCATACGCAATGTCTTGATTATCGACGAGTTTGGGGGCTTTTTTTATGAGTAAGCAAACGATACGTTTTTGAGTTGGGTCTAAAGCAAGTGTTTCATCATTAGCCGTGACAGTATCGGTACCGACATTGTAAACCAAAGCGCCGTATCGAAACTCTGGACTTAAACGGCGTTGATTTCTCGCCTCGAGAGCTTCGACTCTAGCGTGCAACTCTTGTAACTCAAACGGCTTCACCAAGTAGTCATCAGCGCCGGCTTTGAAGCCTGCTAACTTATCCCCAAGTGTATCTCTCGCAGTCAAAAAGATAATGGGTATATCAGCGTGACGGCCGGCACGAATAGCACTGCAGGCCGTTAAACCGTTCATTACTGGCATCATGATATCCAATATTATTAGATCAAATCGCGCCTCACCTAACAATTGAATGGCGGCCTGCCCATTATACGCAAAGTCAATATCGTGACCAAAGAGCTCTAAATAATCACCTAAATTAGCTGCGGTTGCGTGGTTGTCTTCCGCGACAAGTATTCTCATGTAATTTCCTTTTCAATGACTACTGTATTAGCGCGAAGATTGGTGACGTAATTGTGACATTGGCAAGCGTACTGTGATCACATCAACCAAACGGAGAGTTAAAATGAAAGTATCACCAAAACTAATCAGTTTCACAGCACTATTCGCTTTTTCGTCAATCAACTATGCTCATTCGGCGCAAATCGCGCCCTCTGATGTTGCCCTTACACTCGCACAAGTACTCAACCCATCAGGTCAAACCCATACGTATTTAGTCACTGAATCTACGGGGAAAAGTGTAAAAGCGATCAATCTAAGTGACCATTTTGACTACTACCCAAGCGAAGCACTAAGCTTTATCGACCGCTACGGGTATAGCACTTTGTCTGACGTACATTACGATCTCCCTGTTACATCCCTAGACTACAAACAACTACTCGCCGCAGGCGGGCAAGGCTCTGAGCATATCGCAGCAGGCACTAACTATTTAGAGCATGGAGAAGAAGCAGATATTGACAAAGTCTTCCTATTTCCTAAGTTTTCCAAGCCAACACCAAACCACACCAAGATCCGCTACCAAAAGGATGTGCTTCTGGATTACGAGGTAGAGCTGTGTATGAGGTGGGTTAAGCCTATAAAGAGCCCTGAACAAAGCGATGGTTATGCAGGGTTATTTGTATGTGGTGACTTTACCGACAGAGCGGAGTTGTTACGGAAGATTGATGTCGACAACGTTACATCAGGTCATGGATTTAGTGATGCAAAAAGTGGACAATCACGCTTCCCAACCGGACCTTACATTGTGGTTCCCAAAGATTGGAACTCCTTCTTGAAGAGTGTGTCGCTAGCCACCTATGTCAATGGTGAGCAGCGCCAACAAACCGCTGCCTCCGAAATGATTCGTGAACCCAAATCTCTGATTGAGATGATTCTAGAAAAGGGAGAACAGCCTATTTGGCGATATCAAGATCAAGACGTCACGTTATTCAGCCAGCAAGGGATTAATCCAAATCAAAACCTAGTGACAGGTACGCCTGCCGGTGTCGTTTACAACACCCCAGGATGGGGTTATAGAATATCGAAATCCATCAAGTGGATCGCAACCTTTTCATTCTTAGATTCTGGTCCGATAGACTATATTTTGGAGCAATACATCGAAGAAAGCTTTGATAACAATAGTTACTTGCAAGCTGGAGATAAGGTGTTGCTCACCGGTACCTATCTAGGAAGCATAAACGTCGATATTACCAACTAGAGACCCAAACTAACGACACTTTAAATCTTAGCTTGCTCATTGCCCGCTGAACTCGACAAATACGCGTGCCTGATTGGTCGGCGCGCGTATCAAGAAAACTTCTGGTGTACACTTAACACGAGTACAGACAGCAATAGTCCATCTGAGAACGTGGTAGATTCACGAGCTGCCAGCGAAAATATCGACGTAAAGCAGTACCGTTCCCAAAATACGATTGAATTAGGCATAGCAAACGATGGCTGCTTTCAGTTAAGGTAATTAGCCAATAAGCCCATTCAACATTGAAAACAAAAAAGCGAGCCACTTGGGCTCGCTTTTCGATATTTAGTTTTAAGCTAAATTACAGAAGTTCTACTGACTGCTGAGCAATCACAAACTCTTCATTGGTTGGGATAACCATTGCTACTGCATCTAGCATCTCAGACTTAGCGATGATGCCGTCTGCGCCAAAGCGAGCAGATTCGTTACCAGCAACATCTTCAACAAAACCTAGGATCTTAAGGTTTTTAAGGATCTCACGACGGATTGGTAGAGAGTTCTCACCGATACCACCTGTGAAGATGATGCCGTCTAGAGAATCTAGTGTTGCAAGGTAAGAAGCAACGTATTTAGCTACACGGTATGTGAATACTTCGAAAGCCAGCTTAGCGCCTTCATGACCCTCTTCCATCGCTTCTAAAATGCCACGAGCATCGCTCGTAAGACCAGACACACCTAGGAAGCCAGACTCCTTGTTAAGAGAGTTGAAGACTTGCTCTTGTGACCAACCTTTCTTAAGAAGGTATTCAATGATGCCTGGGTCTAAGTCACCACAACGTGTACCCATCATAAGGCCAGAAAGTGGTGTGAAGCCCATTGATGTATCAACACTGTTACCGTCTTTGATAGCACATACTGATGCGCCGTTACCTAGGTGAACAGAGATGAAGCTAGATTCTTCAACAGGCTTGTTTAGCATCTTCGCAGCTTCACGGCTTACGAAGTAGTGGCTCGTACCGTGGAAGCCGTAACGACGTACACCAAAGTCTGTGTATAGCTCTTTGGCGATTGCACCAGTAAATGCGCGTTGTGGCATTGTTTGGTGGAAAGCCGTATCAAATACAGCGAACTGAGGCAGAGAAGGGAAAGCTTCAATCGCAGCGCGGATGCCGATTGCACCTGCTGGGTTATGAAGTGGAGCAAGATCAGATAGGCTTTCAATCTCGTTCGTTACTTCTTCAGTAATACGAACAGTTTGCGTGAACTTCTCACCACCGTGAACGATACGGTGACCGATAGCAACGATATCTGCCGTGAAACCAAGGTCTTCCATCAGGCCTACCAATTTGCCAATAGCAATCTTGTGGTGGCTACCTTCACCCTGAATAGCAATTTCAGTTTTCTCGCCTTGGTATTTCCAGCTCATACGAGCATCTTCAAGACCAAAACACTCCCCTAAGCCACTCAACACTGCTTCACCAGAAACAGAATCAATGACAGCAAATTTAAGGGATGAACTACCCGAGTTAATAACCAGAACAAACGAATTAGACATTGGATATGGATCCTGTTTCAGTACGAATTAGATGAAGTGTTTACTTCAATTTTAGTTAAGCCCATTATTCAATAATTTTTGAATCTTTCAACTTTTGTTTGAAAAATCACCAAATGAACACAATTAAGTTGATCTTAGTCATTAATTTATTTATTTCGAGAGCAAAATTAAAAATAGTTGAATAAGAAAGTGAATAAACAAGTGACGCAAACGACTGCTAATATTATTTTTATCTAGATTTAGTCAATTTGGAGAATTGTTCAAAACGTCACCGGTCTTGAGTTGAACCAGCGAAGTTACGATACCTGCCTCCACTAAACATGACCTCAGCCTTCGTCCTAATAAACCACCTCCCGGCAATTTAAACAGCTTTCACTCGTTTGGCCCTTAGCTTGTAGCACGTCATTTAAGTATAGCCTTACAATGCGATACAGGTACGTTCACGGCGCTAAAGAGAGTGCTTTGCCCCCTTCGTAAAGAATCGGGGTCGTTCACTTTTAATGTTGGCCTAAAGGGATATCAATTTTGGCGTGAGATGGGGGTTTTAACTGCAAGCGATACGGTCGGAAAGAGAAACGAGCAGGCACAAAAAAACCGAGCATAATGCTCGGCTTTTAAATTCAGAGTCTAGACTAAAGCGTCTAAGCTAAAGGTTGATTAACCTTCGTTGCGCTCTGGACGACGACCACGGTTGCCGCCGTTGCCATGACCACGTTCGCCACGGTAGTTACCACGGTGATCGCCACCACGGTTACGGTCGAAACGACGCTCGCCATCACGGCCGCCTTCACGGTTGCCATCGCGGTTACCGTCACGGTTGCCACGGTATCCACCGCGACCGCCTTCACGGTTACCATCGCGGTTGCCATCACGGTTTCCGCGGTAACCACCACGACCACCATCACGACCGCCACGGCCACCGTTACCACGACGTGGTTCACGGAAATCGTTGAAGTCTACAACAACAGCACCAGCTTCTTTTTGACGGATGCGTAGCTTGCTTAGTTTACCAGCAGTTTCAGAGTTCATTGCTTTTGGCAGTTGAACGTAAGTTGAACCTTGGTCAAGTTTGATAGCACCGATAGAACCTTTAGTTAGGCCAAGTTCGTTTGCAAGTGCGCCAACGATATCTTTAACCTGAACACCTTGCTCACGGCCAACTTGTAGTTGGTAAGTATCCCAGTCTTGAGTATTGAAGTCACGGCCACCGTTATCACGGTTTTCACGACGCTCTTTACGACGGTTCTTGTCACGCTCGATAGCAGCGATCATTGGGTCTTCACCAATGTAGAACAGTGGGCTCTTACCTTGCTGACGCTTAAGAAGCATTGCAGCTAGAGTAGCAGCATCTACGTCTAGAGACTCTTGCAGGGTAGTAATAAGACCAGCGAAGTTTTCTAGAGCTTTGCTTTCTTTCTCTGTTTCAAGCTCAGCACCAAGCTTAGCAACACGTGCAGCAGCAACTTGGTCACGTAGAGGAAGTTGGATTTCTTCCATTGTAGACTTAGTTACGCGCTCGATTGTGCGAAGCATACGAATTTGGTTTGTGCGAACTAGAAGGATCGCTTTACCTTTACGTCCAGCACGGCCAGTACGACCAATACGGTGGATGTAAGATTCAACATCGAATGGGATGTCGTAGTTGAATACGTGAGTGATACGTGGAACATCAAGACCACGAGCTACAACGTCAGTTGCAACTAGGATATCGATAACACCTTGTTTGATGTGATCAACAGTGCGCTCACGTAGAGACTGAGGAATATCACCGTGCAATGCAGCAGCTTTAAAGCCACGTGCAGATAGCCAATCAGCTAGACGCTCAGTATCTTGACGAGTACGTACGAATACGATTGACGCGTCAGTTTCTTCAGTTTCTAGTAGACGAGACATTGCTTCGTCTTTTTCTACGCCTTTAACAACCCAGAAATTCTGAGCTACTTTATCAACTGTGTGGTTAGTACCAGCAACGTCAACTTTAGCCGGGTTACGTAGGTAACGGTCAACAATAGTCTTAACCATTGGAGGCATAGTTGCAGAGAAAAGTACACGCTGTGCAGATTCTGGCGCTTGCTCAAGGATCCAAGTAACGTCATCTACGAAGCCCATTTTTAGCATTTCATCTGCTTCATCAAGAACAAATGTGTGTGCTTCATCTAGGTGTAGACGGTCACGAGTTAGTAAGTCTTTAACACGACCTGGAGTACCAACAACAATGTGAGCACCACGGCTTAGAGCGCGCATTTGGTCAACGATTGAAGCACCACCGTAGATTTCAATAACTTTAAGACCTTTGATGTCACGGCCTAGGTTTTTGATTTCCGCAGCAACTTGGATCGCTAGCTCACGAGTAGGAGCCATGATGATTGCTTGTGGTTTGTGTTGGTTTAGGTTGATTTTGTTTAGTAAAGGCAGAGAGAATGCTGCTGTTTTACCAGTACCAGTCTGTGCTTTACCTAGTGCGTCACGGCCTTCAAGAAGAAGAGGAATAGCTGCTGCTTGGATTGGAGTCGGAGAAACGAAACCCATGCTATCAAGAGCTGAAAGAATGTTTTCGTTTAGGGCTAATTCATTAAATTGAATTACAGATTCGGACATTGGGATCCCACTATATATAAGTAAACAAAAGGTCCCGGGAGCTCTACCATTTCCAATACTGATCCAATCAGATACTGATTCCATTCAGAGTTACGAAGC
>AAZW01000016.1 GCA_000169995.1 Vibrionales bacterium SWAT-3
GTTTTGTCTGATACGCTGATTAGAGCGCGGCGAATTGGACGAGCGTTATTCATGCTTCCATCTTCCTCAAATTCATGGGGTTAAAATAAAGATATTTGCCAAAAAAGAACTTGTTTCTATCTTCTCAACGTGGATTATTTTAGATTCCAGTAAGAGATAAAATATTGGCCAGTTTTGGTAAAGACCTTTGAGGTTAGTCTTACGATTAAGCTATAAGATAACCAACTCCAAATTTGATGGCGCAGATTCTAACTAATTTATTACAAAAAAGCTCGCGCAATCGTTTGGCATCTCAAAAATAATTATGAAAAGTGCCATTTCAGCCTAAAAAGTAACGATAAGGTTAATTGTGAAATGGATGAAGGAATAGGGAAAAACATGTTTCAGATCGGTGAATTAGCGAAACGATGCGGTGTGACAGCCGATACCTTGCGCTTCTACGAAAAAAATAATTTGATTGCACCAGCGAGCCGTAGTGAATCGGGTTATCGCCTATATGATGAAAATAACCAAAAACAGGTGACCTTTATCCTCAAATCCAAAGAGTTGGGGCTGAGTTTAGATGAGATTAAAGAATTGCTCGAGATTCGCCTAGAAGCAACACAACATAGTTGTGCCGAAGTGAAGTCCATAACCACTGCCAAGTTGGAGATGATCGATGAGAAGATTACTGAATTAACCAAGATTCGCACCGCACTTAAAAAGATTAACGATGCGTGTTGTGGCCATATAGACGACGATGCTAGCCATTGTTCAATTCTGGCAGCGTTAGACTCAGCTAATGTTGAAAAAGGACGCTGCTGCAGCTAACAGGCGCTCCGGTAAACGGGTAACCTATCCATTATTACCCACTTCCTCGTTATCTAATCTACAAGCCAAAAAAAAGCCAAACTCAGTAATGAGCTTGGCTTTCAATTCAATTAATTACGAAAGAACGATTAGTTCATGCCGTATTTTTTAAGTTTCTTGCGAAGAGTACCGCGGTTGATACCCATCATAGTTGCTGCGCGAGTTTGGTTACCGCGAGTGTACTGCATGATGGTGTCTAGTAGTGGCTGTTCAACTTCAGCTAATACTAGTTCGTATAACTCGCTGACTTCTTGACCGTTTAATTGAGCAAGGTAGTTTTTCAATGATGCTTTCACTGAATCACGTAGTGGTTTCTGCGTGATTTGGTCTTGTGATGTTACTGTAGTCACTGTCAATGCTTCTGAAGTCAGATTTTGTTCGAACATATTCGGTCTAGCTCTTCTCGTAATTATGGTGCAACGTTATCAAAATAACCTTCTAGCGCCTCAAGCTGCAGATCACCTGCTTCGAGTGCGTTGAAGGTACGGCGAAACTCACTCGCTTGTTCATGCTCTTTTAGGTACCAACCCACATGCTTACGAGCGATGCGAGGGCCTAAAAACTCTCCATAAAATTCATGTAGAGCGTGAACATGGCCAAGCATGATGTCTTTCACTTCCGAAACCGGAAGTGGATCCATCGTGGTGCCGTTTTCCAAATAGTGTAGGATTTCGTTAAAAATCCATGGACGACCTTGGGCAGGACGACCAATCATCAAAGCGTCAGCGCCGGTGTACTCCAGCACAAACTTAGCTTTTTCCGGGCTATCGATATCACCGTTAGCAATAACCGGAATAGATACAGCTTGTTTCGCCGCTTTAATGTGTTTGTATTCTGCCTCACCTTTGTACATACAAGCGCGAGTTCTCCCGTGAAGGGCAAGTGCCTGTATGCCGCAGTCTTCGGCTATTTTAGCGATTTGGACACAGTTTCTGTTATCTGTATCCCAGCCTGTACGAGTCTTTAACGTTACTGGAACGTCGACTGCGTTTACCACAGCTTTCAAGATCTCTTCAATGAGGTCTGGATACTGAAGTAGGGCAGAGCCCGCAAGCTTCTTATTCACTTTTTTGGCTGGACAACCCATATTGATATCGATGATTTGCGCACCGTTATCGACATTGAATTGCGCAGCCTCGGCCATAAGCTGTGGATCTGCACCAGCGATTTGTACTGAACGAATGCCCGATTCGCCTTCATGTACCATACGCTGCTGAGATTTCGACGTTTTCCAAACCTTTGGATTGGAGGACATCATTTCACTGACTGCCATCCCCGCACCGTAGCGAAGACACAACTCACGGAATGGTCTATCCGTTACGCCAGCCATTGGAGCGACGATTAGATTGTTCTTAAGTTGATAATTTCCGATTTTCAAAACGTCATCACAGTTCTGTACCAGCAAGGGCGCGCATTTTACGCATTTTTTCGCTGCGTGAAAAGACTAATATTTGAGCATTTACAATTTGTTTTTGTAATTTGCATAAAATTCAATCAATTAGCGCCCAAAGTCTTGTCTAGCCTTGCTTGCGACCAGAGATTCGACACCACTCTTGCTGCTCGATAATCGGATCAATGTGAAGCTCATCACGATAATAAGTCGCAACATCTTCCGCTTGTGTATCTAAAACACCCGACATCGCAAGCACACCATTTGGCTTAACTAAGCCTTTAATGATGCCTGAAAGGTCGCGCAATGGACCGGCAAGAATGTTGGCAACCACAACGTCTGCTAGCAAACCTTCAGGCTGATCTTGTGGTAAGAACACCTCAAGTTGCTCAGCAACGCCATTGCGCTCTGCGTTATCTTTTGATGCAAGTAGTGCTTGAGGATCAATGTCGATCCCGATAACTTTTTCTGCGCCTAGTTTGATCGCTGCGATCGCTAGGATGCCTGAGCCACAACCGAAGTCGATGACGGTTTTGCCTGTAAGATCTAATCCTTCAAGCCACTCAAGACACAATGCTGTTGTTGGGTGAGTACCGGTACCGAATGCAAGGCCAGGGTCTAGCATTACGTTTACCGCGTCAGGTTCAGGGATATCGCGCCAGCTAGGGCAGATCCATAAACGCTCACCAAATTTCATTGGGTGGAAGTTGTCCATCCATTCACGTTCCCAATCCTTGTCTTCAATTTGCTCAACTTTATGAGCAAAGTCTGCAGGAAACATGTTGCTTGCTTTAATCTGCGCTAGAACGACACCTGTATCGATCTCAGCGTCGTAAAGCGCAAGAATGTCAGTGTCACCCCAAAGGCGAGTTTCACCCGGCAGAGGCTCAAATACAGGGGTATCTTGTGCATCCAGGAAAGTTACAGAAAGAGCACCAGTCTCTTCCATTAACATGTCGCCGATTTGTTCGGCATTTTCATTGGTAGCATTAAGCTTGATTTGAATCCAAGGCATGGCTGAATCTTCTATATGAGAAAAATTGGATGGCGAGTCTAGCAGAAAATATGAGCAAATTCACCAAAACCCCAAGGAATATAATGGGGAATATTGATTGCGTTTTTTGGACGCTTAAAAACAAAAAATGCCCACCAAAGTGAGCATTTTATTTTGTTCAGTTAAGAACAAATTACACGAGGCTAGTTTCTATTGAAGACCAAGTTTCTTCTCAAGGTAGTGGATGTTTGCACCACCGTGTTGGAAGTTCTCGTCGTTCATGATTGCTTCTTGTAGAGAGATGTTTACTTTGATGCCCTCTACAATCATCTCACCTAGTGCGTTCTTCATACGAGAGATCGCAACATCACGGTTCTCACCGTAAGTGATTAGCTTACCGATCATTGAATCGTAGTGTGGTGGAACTGTGTAACCCGTGTAGATGTGAGAGTCCCAACGAACGCCCATACCACCAGGAGCGTGGAAGCGCTCAATCTTACCTGGTGAAGGTAGGAACTTCTCTGGATCTTCCGCGTTGATACGACATTCGATCGCGTGACCTTTGATCTTGATATCGTCTTGCGTGAAAGATAGAGGTTGACCAGCAGCAACACGTAGTTGCTCTTTGATTAGGTCAACGCCAGTTACCATCTCTGTTACTGGGTGCTCTACTTGAATACGAGTGTTCATTTCGATGAAGTAGAATTCGCCATTTTCGTATAGGAATTCAAATGTACCTGCACCGCGGTAGCCGATTTCTAGACATGCGCGAGTACAACGTTCACCGATGTATTTACGCATCTCTTCAGTGATACCTGGAGCTGGCGCTTCTTCAACCACTTTCTGGTGGCGACGCTGCATTGAACAGTCACGCTCACCAAGGTGGATAGCACCGCCTTGACCGTCAGCAATTACTTGTACTTCAACGTGACGTGGGTTTTCTAGGAATTTCTCCATGTAAACCATGTCGTTGTTGAAACATGCTTTCGCTTCAGCACGTGTCATTGCGATTGCTTCTGTTAGTTCACCTTCAGTGCGAACAACACGCATACCACGACCACCGCCGCCGCCAGACGCCTTGATGATCACTGGGTAGCCAATGCGCTTAGCATGTGCTTTGTTTGCTGCTTCGTCGTCGTTTAGCGGGCCGTCAGAACCAGGTACACAAGGTACACCTGCTTTCTTCATTGCCGTGATTGCTGAAACTTTGTCACCCATGATGCGGATAGTTTCTGCTTTAGGACCAACGAAAATGAAACCGCTTTGTTCGACTTGTTCAGCGAAGTCTGCGTTTTCAGATAGGAAGCCGTAGCCAGGGTGGATAGCAACAGCGCCTGTAACTTCAGCTGCACTGATGATACGAGGGATGTTTAGGTAGCTATCGATACCACGAGCAGGGCCGATACAAATGGTTTCGTCTGCTAGCAGTACGTGCTTAAGGTCACGGTCAGCTGTTGAGTGAACAGCAACCGTTTTAATGCCTAGCTCTTTACATGCTCGCAGAATACGTAGTGCAATCTCACCACGGTTCGCGATTACTAATTTATCTAACATAATGAGGCTTCTCTATTATTCGATAATTACTAGAGCTTGGTCGAACTCAACTGGTTGGCCGTCTTCAACAAGGATTGCAGTTACAACACCAGACTTATCAGCTTCGATTTGGTTCATCATCTTCATTGCTTCAACGATACATAGTGTGTCGCCAGCGTTAACTTGTTGACCAACTTTTACGAATGGTTTTGCGTCTGGGCTTGGTGCGCCGTAGAACGTACCAACCATTGGAGAAAGAACTTGGTGACCTGCAGGTGCTGCTGGAGCTTCTGCTGCTTCTGGAGCTGCCGCTTGAGCTGGTGCTGCTGCCGCTGCTGGAGCCGGAGCTGCTGCGTATTGAATTGGTGCTGCTACAGGTGCAGTGCCGTTGCGGCTGATGCGTACTGACTCTTCACCTTCAGAGATTTCTAGTTCTGCGATACCAGACTCTTCAACCAATTCGATTAGCTTTTTGATTTTGCGAATATCCATCGTTTCTTTCTCTTTTGTTAATTAACCATGCTCTATGACTAGAGCTGGTGTCTATTAGTTCGGTTATGTTCGTTATTTTGACTGCAACTTGTGAATCGCAGCAGTCAAAGCAAATTGGTAGCCTTGTGCGCCTAAGCCACAGATTACCCCTTCGGCTTTATCTGAGAGGTAAGAGTGGTGCCTAAAAGGTTCACGTGCGTGAACATTCGATAGGTGCACTTCAATAAATGGGATCGCTACGCCAAGTAGTGCATCACGCAACGCCACACTGGTATGTGTAAAGGCCGCTGGGTTGATGATAATGAAATCAATATCTTGATATGCACTATGGATAGCTTCGATCAGTTCATACTCACGATTTGACTGTAAGTGAGATAGCGCAACATCTTGTGTTTTCGCTTGCTCTGTTAGTGAGCTAATAATCTGGTCAAGTGTTTGAGAGCCGTAGTGTGCCGGTTCTCTTAGGCCTAACAGGTTAAGGTTTGGGCCATTTAAAACTAGAATGCGAAACTTTGTAGACATCGTGGGGCTATCTTCCTTTATCGTGATTACGACCGTGAATGTTGCCATTTTATTGAAAATTTGGGGTTAATTTCCAGTGAGAAAAACCCAAATTTAAAAATTAGAACCAGATTATAGCTAATTCAGCGCAAATCGCAGCAATTTACTGGTCTAATCTCCTATTGATAGCAAGTGAAATTGTTACCAACTTAACAAAAAAGCGTTATTGCCTTAGTTGTGGTGTGGATATTTGAGAGCAAGATCAGCCATAAAAAAACCGCCACATAGGTGACGGTTTGGAAATGATCTGTTTTAAACAGTGATTCTGGTGTGATAGCTGTTATGCCAATTCAGCTTTCTCTGCAATCAGCTTATCAACCACACTTGGGTCTGCTAGCGTTGAAGTATCACCAAGGTTGCCAGTATCGCCCGTTGCGATCTTACGCAGGATACGACGCATGATCTTACCTGAACGTGTTTTCGGTAATGAATCGGTCCAGTGCAGTACGTCTGGTGTCGCAATAGGGCCTATCTCTTTACGCACCCAGTCTTTCACTTCTTTATGAAGCTCTGCGGTTGGGAACTCGCCATCATTAAGCGTGATGTAAGCGTAAATCGCTTGGCCTTTGATGTCGTGAGGAATACCGACAATCGCAGCCTCTGCAATCTTATCGAATGCAACGAGCGCTGACTCAATCTCTGCAGTACCCATACGGTGACCAGATACGTTCAGCACGTCATCAACACGACCAGTAATCCAGTAGTAGCCGTCTTCATCACGACGAGCGCCATCACTGGTGAAGTACATGCCTTTAAACGTAGAGAAGTAAGTCTGTTCGAAGCGGTCATGATCGCCATGAACAGTACGCATTTGACCTGGCCACGAGTCTAGAATGACTAGGTTGCCGTCGGTTGCGCCTTCAATGATGTTACCCATGTTATCTACTAGCGCAGGTTGTACACCGAAGAATGGACGAGTCGCTGAACCCGGTTTTAGGTCGGTAGCGCCTGGTAGTGGGGCAATTAGGATACCGCCCGTTTCGGTTTGCCACCATGTATCAACAATAGGAGACTGCTCGTTACCAATCGTTTTGTAGTACCACTCCCACGCTTCTGGGTTAATGGGTTCACCTACTGAGCCCATGATTCTCAAACTGTCACGAGAGGTGCCTTCAACCGCTTCATTGCCTTTCGCCATCAATGCACGAATAGCCGTTGGTGCAGTGTAAAGAATGTTGACTTGGTGCTTATCCACCACTTCACTCATTCGACTTGTGTTCGGGTAGTTTGGTACACCTTCAAACAGGATTGTCTTAGCGCCGTTAGCCAGTGGTCCGTATACAAGGTATGTGTGGCCAGTAATCCAGCCTACATCAGCAGTACACCAGAAGGTTTCGCCTTCTTGGTAATCAAATACGTATTTAAAGGTCATCGCTGCGTAAACAAGGTAACCACCGGTAGTGTGCATTACACCTTTTGGTTTGCCTGTTGAGCCTGATGTATAAAGGATGAATAGTGGGTCTTCCGCATTCATCTCTTCTGGTGGGCAGTCTGCTGATACGTTCGCTGTCGCCTCATGCCACCAAATATCACGGTGCTCATGCCATGCAACATCACCGCCAGTACGCTTAAGCACCATCACTTTTTCGATGGTTTTCACTTCTGGGTTGGTCAGTGCTTCGTCGACGTTTTTCTTAAGAGGAACAGCTCGGCCGCCACGCACGCCTTCATCGGCTGTGATCACGACTTTAGCATTCGAATCGATAATACGACCTGACAGTGCTTCTGGTGAGAAACCACCAAATACCACGGTATGAACCGCACCAATACGAGTACACGCCAGCATAGCAACTGCAGCTTCAGGAACCATAGGCATGTATAAACAAACCACATCGCCTTTACGTACGCCTTGCTCTTTTAGAGCGTTAGAGAACAGACATACTTCTTTGTGCAGTTCATTAAAAGTTAAGGTTTTATCATCAGCAGGGTCATCGCCTTCCCAGATGATTGCGACTTCATCACCGCGCTCAGCAAGGTGGCGGTCAATACAGTTCGCCGACACATTCAATGTGCCATCTTCAAACCAGCGAATATCGATGTGGCCTGGGTCGAAAGAGGTATTTTTTACTTGTGTGAAAGGTTTAATCCAATCAACGATTTTTCCGTGTTCACCCCAAAAGCCTTCTGGGTCAGAAACAGATTGTTGGTACATGGCTAGGTAAGTGTCATTATCCGCGTGTGTGGTTGATTTAATATTTTCTTTTACCGGATAAACGTGGGCTTCACTCATTGCATCTCTCCTTGTGCCTACATTCCTAATGAACTGGCAACTTCCTTTGTGTTCGTTCAGTTTCTAGGTCTATTACAGAACCGTCTTTGTGTTATCACTCTCGGCTAGGACGGCGATTTCCACAATTAGACTTTAGGATGAGACGCCGCTTTTCACTTACAAAATAGCGAGTTAAGTTCATTTTTGAGATGTTGCTCTCTATGTCGAGCTGCAAGGGTTGAATTAGGTGTATGAAGAGTTGAAGCGGGGCAGATCACCATGTTTCAGGCGGACAAAGATCAGCGCAGCAGAGATAGCATCTTGTAATGCATCATGTTTATTGACTGGAATTGGTAAGTCGAGCTGGCGACAAATCGCATCCATGCTGAGGTCGAAATAGGCATTGGGCAGCTGTCTTTCGAGTTTGTCTTGATAGAGTTGGCTCACTTCCATTAATCGGTTAGGCAGCGGAAATCCGAGTTGTTTTAAACAGGCGCGGTCGAGAATTTTTTTGTCATAGCGGATGTGATAGCCGACTAAAGGACGATTACCAATGAAGCTTAGTAGTTCAATGAGGGCTTGTTTCTCTTCGATTCCGTGTTTGAGGTCTTGATGGCGGATGCGGTGAATTTTGATTGAATTGCAGTCGAGCGATTGAGGGGCTCGCAACCTAACTTCGAAGGGCTTACTGGTGATGATTCGGTTACCGATGATCTTGGTCGCGGCAATGGTCACCAGCTCAGCCTGATTAGGGTCGAGGCTGGTGGTTTCACAATCGAGTGAGACATATTCTTGATGAACAGGCGCAGTAAACAGAGGCTGATAGGGAGAGCCTTTGAGCTTGTGATGCCAGTAATAGCGAATCAGTCTATTCATCGTGCAATCGCCTAGTCCCTTATCTGATAGTGGTAGCCGAGCCATTGCTTGAATTTCTTAACCACGTGCAGGCTATGACGAAGCAGATCTCGATCTGCTCGCTCCATTAGTTTTACGTCTATTTTATTGCTGCTGTGCTGTTGCGACAGGCGTTGTGATAAACGCCACTTAAAAAACTGCTTGAGCGCTTCACTGAGGTTGTCTGCGGTGCTTTGCTCCAACACTTTTTTGTTCACCAGTTGTTCAATGCGTTCGAAGGTATTATTGGCCGTCACGCCGTGTTCAAGGCTCAGTGCTCTTACACCGTGGACGATTGGGAAAATGCCGCCTTGTTTGATGTCGAGTCCCGACTTGGACTGTTTCACATTACCAAACAGGGTCAGGGGAACTGAGAAGTTTAGGGCAGGGCGGCAGAACTCGGTCAGAATCAATTCCTGTCCGAGCATCAAATCACTCAAGTGCTGCTTAACGGGGAGTAACAGGTCTCTATTGCCTGCAACAGCATGTGCGTCCGCCATGATGGCAATATCCATCACCGTATCTGGCGTCGCTTTTCTTACCCAACTGGTGAGAGTTTGTTTCCATTCTTGTTCTGAGTGAACCCACTTCGGGTTGTTGACCATGACGTTGCCAGGACACAGTGGATAACCTAACTGTTGCAATGTATGAGTGAGATCATTCATGGCGTTTTGGCATTGGTGCCACTCTAATCCGTCTTGAATGATCAACGCATTGTCTTGATCGGTTTTGAGTATCTGTTCTCCGCGACCTTCTGAGCCTAACACGATGAGGCAGCAATGGTTGTGTAGCGCTGGCGGGATAACCAACTCAAACGCCTTCTCTATAATCTGTTCATTTACGGCTGAAATTAGCTCCATGATAAAGCGTGTACGAATGCCATTACTGAGTAGGCTTTCGACCAATTGACGCTGCTTGTTGGAAGCCATGGCCAACTCTTCAATGCTGGTGGCTCGCGCAATTCGCAAAGTAAGTACATGCGAGTGAGTGGAGAACGCACTGAGTATTTGCGTCATATCCACCATGCCGACCGCATTTAACCCATCACAAACCATCAGCCTTTTTACACGATTCCTTGTCATGGTGATCATGGCGTTAAACAAGAAGTCACCATGATTAACATGCAAAACAGGGAAGGTTGCTATCTCTCCGACGGGTGTATCGAGCGGGCGATCATCAAGCATCACCGCGTGTAAGAAATTGGTCCGTGTGACGATTCCGTACGGAAAGGAACATGATGATCCAAAAGCTTTTAGATCATCATGTTCCAAATGAACCAAGGCCGAGTCTAAGCCTTGTTCTTTAAGAGTTTGAGTGACTTGATTGATAGGTTGTTCAGGTTCAAGTATCAGTGGTGGGTGGTAAATCGAGTCGTCGACTTTGGTCAGTATGAACTCAGCAAGATTCTGCTGTTGCTGAGCGGCTTCAATCAATGCTTTTCGGGTCGAGAGGTTACTATCAAAGTAAGCGGCGAACTGGCCGTTGGCGTGGTATAGCTCAAGAAAAACGTCGTTTGGCAATAGGTAACTTAAGGTGTCTTCTAATGCGATATATTGATGTTTGGTATGAGGCTCAAACTGGCTGCGCACATCGAAGATATCGTCATTGGCATAGTGCGCATAGATCTCTCCGTCACTGCTAGCGCGCTCTTCGACAGCCCCTTTAATCAGAATATGCAGGTGGCGGCTCGGGCGGTCAGCCTCCAATATCACTTCGTGTGCTCGGTAGTAAACCACATCTAAAGCTGAGCGTAGCGTTAACTGTTCCGCTTCAGACAAGCTATCGAAGGGCGGATGCTGCATATTAAATTTGTCAGGCATAAGCAATCGCAAGGGAGTGAGAGTCTCTTTTTAGTGTGACAAATTACCAGCGAAGCTCCAGACGACTTTAGTCTAAATGAGAGAGTTACGACTTTTGCACGTTGGATTTTTGAGTTAAATACGACAGAGATATTTATTGAATATGGGAATGCTATCCTCGCAATAATTCCCTTTTTCATCTTTTTTGACCTAGGCATAATTGGCGCTTCCTTGTTCCACACATTTTTATAGGTCGCCTATGTTTAATCCTTCCCCTTATGGCTGGATATCCCAGTATTTTCTTGGTTTCTTTTTTGCCTATGGCGTTTATCTGCCATTTTGGGCGCTGTGGTTTGAAGACCAAGGCGTTTCTGCGGGGGACATTGGAGTATTGATTGGTGTGGGTTTGGCTACGCGTTGTGTTGCCAACTTTGTGATAACACCACGTATCTATAAAGTTGAGCATTTAATGCCAGCATTGCGTTGCCTCAGTTTTGTCGCGCTATTATTTGTTGTTTTCCATTTCTTTACTGGTGGTAGCTTTTTATTGATGCTGCTAGCAACGGTAATGTTCAACCTCTGCTATGGACCGATTATTCCGCTTTCTGATGCAATGGCGAACCATTACAGTCGTCTCAAGATGCTCGACTACGGACGTACACGCTTGTGGGGTTCAGTGGCATTTATTGCGGGTTCTACCGTGGTTGGTTATCTGGTGGCTGAATTTGGCACGGATATGATTTTGTATACTGCACTGGCAGGGGTGTTAGTGTCTTTATTGTTCGCGATGAGAAACCCGAATGTAATGCCGGTGACAGAATCAGAGCAAGTGGCTGAAAGACCTAAACTTGGTCAACTATTACGTGAATCATCGGTAGTGAAGTTTCTTGCATTGATGGCACTGCTTCAAGGGAGCCACGCCGCGTATTACAGCTTTAGTGCGATCTACTGGAAAGAGGCTGGGCACTCTGAGGCGATCATCGGTTATCTGTGGAGCTTGGCTGTGGTTGCTGAGGTGGCAGTATTTGCTCTGAGTAAGAGACTGTTTGCTGGATTATCATTGCGCACTCTGTTTGTGATTGCTGGCATCGGGGTCATGGCTCGTTGGGGGATCACCGCATCAACGACTGCGATTCCAGTATTGATAGTGGCTCAGCTACTGCACGGCGTGACATTCGCCATGGCACACATCGCTGCGATTCAATACATCCAGTCTCAAGAGTCGAACAAAATGGTGGCACTGCAGGCACTTTACAATGCGATACCACTTGGCGCCTTTATCGCATTAATGACGACCCTAAGTGGCTGGGGCTACGAATTGTGGGGTGCGAATATCTTCTGGGGAATGGCTGCGATGGGTGCAATTGCCCTGTTTATCAAGCTTGATGAAAGAAGCTCTGTGGTTGAAGTTAATCAACCCGAGTCAGAAGTTCATAGCTGATAACCAATCGTGATTATTAGAGTCTAAAGCACAGAATTTAAGCGATGCGATTGAGTTAATGACTCATCCTTAGTTAAATGAAACCTCTCCCTTATGGAGAGGTTTTTTTATGGATGAAGAAAGGGTTTTCAATGCAAGGATGGGTAGTAATTCCAGTCTCTTTAGCCTACTTGGGTGTGTTATTTCTGATCGCTTGGTATGGAGACAGGCAGGTTCGTTGGCTATCGCGTTGGCGACCGTGGATCTATAGCCTCTCTATTGCGGTGTATTGTACCTCGTGGACCTTCTATGGAACGGTGGGTCAGGCGAGTAATAACCCTTGGTCTTTCTTACCTATCTATCTTGCACCGATTTTGGTCTTCACCCTTGGGTGGCGGATCTTAGCGCGACTGATTCTGATAGCGAAACGGGAACACATTACCTCAATTGCCGATTTTATTGCGGCTCGTTATGGCAAATCTCAAGGTTTAGCGGTAGCAGTGACGGTTATCGCTGTGATCGGCATTCTTCCTTATATCGCCTTACAACTGCGTGGCATCACCATGGGGCTAGATATTGTCGCACCTAGTCTGGCTCAAGATTTTGGCTATCAGGATTACCATGTTTCTTGGTTTGTGGTCGGTGCGCTGGCCATTTTTACCATGCTGTTTGGTACAAGGCACATCGATAACACGGAGCATCACCGTGGCATGATGATGGCGGTGGCGTTTGAGTCGATCGTTAAGCTGGCGGCATTTCTGATTGTTGGCTTGTTTATTATGTATCTGGCGATGAGTAGCGACAAGATTGACCTGCTCGATGTGGCAGCGAGCACTTATGAGTCGCCGAATATTCCGACCTTAATTATCCATACTGTTTTGACCATGTTGGCGATTGTCTGTCTACCGCGCCAGTTTCATACCATGGTTGTTGAGAATGAGCGACCTCAAGACCTGCACACCGCTCGCTGGTTATTTCCGCTTTATCTGATTTTGATGGGGCTGTTTGTTCTGCCAATTGCATGGGCGGGGCAAGGGCTGCTTCCAAGCATGCCTGCAGATACGTATGTGATCAGCCTGCCGATGGCTGAAGGCGCCAATCATATTGCCTTGCTTGCGTTCCTTGGCGGTACATCAGCGGCCAGTGGTATGGTGATTGTATCGACCATCGCGTTGGCGATCATGGTGTCGAACGATCTAGTGATGCCGCTATTGCTGCGCCGAATGCGCTTAACCCAAAGGACTCACCGCCACTTCTCTGGGTTGCTATTGGTGATTCGTCGCGGGCTTATTTTATTGCTTCTACTTGGTGCTTGGTTGTTCTATCAGGCGCTCGATACCATTCATTCCTTGTCTGCGATTGGCTTCCTTTCGTTTGCGGCGATTGCTCAATTTGCTCCGGCACTGATCGGTGGTTTGTACTGGCGTCCGGGTAATCGCAAGGGTGTGTATGTCGGTTTAATGGTTGGCTCGGTGATTTGGCTCATTACCTTGATGAGTCAAACCAGTATGTTGGCTGGTGACAGTCAAAGTAACTTGCTGCTGTGGATCATCACACCACCAGAGTTACTCAGTAGTTGGGATATTAGCAGTTCAAACTGGGGGATAGTGCTGAGTATTGTGCTCAATACTTTGTGTTATGCCGTGGTTTCTATTTCGACCAGGCCAAGCCTAAGTGAGCGCTTACAATCGGCGGCATTCGTTGGTACGCCGCTACCTGAAAATGAGAACATTAGCCTTTATCAAAGCCGTGTAACTGTGGCTGAACTAGAGATGTTGGCATCTCGGTTTGTCGGTCGAAAGCGAGCGAAAAGTGCTATCCAAAGTTACTGGCAGCAACACGGTCAACCGCTGCTTCCTAATCAACAAGCGCCAGCAAGCTTGATTCGACATGCTGAGCGTGTACTGGCGGGTGTGTTTGGAGCTTCCTCTGCTAAGTTAGTGCTCACTTCTGCTCTACAGGACAGAAATATGCAGCTTGAAGAAGTGGCGACCATCGTTGATGAAGCCTCTGAGTTGTACGATTTCAGCCGTGGCTTGCTACAAGGTGCGATTGAACATATTGGTCAAGGTATTGCAGTGGTTGATAAACAGATGAGGCTGGTGGCGTGGAATCAGCGTTACTTGGAACTGTTTGAGTTCCCTGCTGGCTTGATACAAGTGGGCAGGCCGATCTCCGATGTGATTCGCCATAATGCGCAGCAAGGTTTGTGTGGTCCGGGTGACCCTGAAGATCATGTGCGTCGCCGTGTTTATCACTTGGAGCAAGGCACACGACACACCTCTTCTCGCATTCGTCCTGATGGTCGAGTGATTGAGGTGCAAGGTAACCCAATGCCGAGTGGTGGCTTTGTGATGAGCTTTACCGATATCACGGTATTCAGACAAGCAGAACAGGCGCTAAAAGACGCCAATGAAAGCTTGGAATCAAGAGTGCACGAACGAACTCAAGAGCTCGAAAAGCTCAATCATCGCTTGGTCAAGGCGACACAAATTTCTGATCAAGAATCGCAATCTAAGAGTCGTTTCTTGGCGGCAGTAAGCCACGATTTGATGCAGCCATTGAATGCGGCGCGCTTGTTTGCTTCGTCACTTTCGGAGGTAGCAAAAGGGCAAGAGGTGAAGCAGCTTTCATCCCATATTGAAAGCGCACTGGGTGCGGCAGAGGACTTGATTGGTGATTTGTTGGATATCTCACGATTAGAGTCCGGCAAGCTGGAAACCAACATTCACGCCATTGCGGTGCATGATGTGCTCGCTAACTTGAATGCTGAATTTAGCGCCTTAGCGACGCAGCAAAAAATTGATTTCAAGATGATCCCATCATCTCTGTTTATTCATTCTGACCCTAAGCTGTTAAGGCGTGTGATTCAGAACTTTTTGACTAACGCGTTCCGCTATAACCCTGAAGGGAAAGTGGTACTGGGAGCAAGACGAGTCAACGGGCAGGTGCGAATCGATGTGTGGGATAACGGAACCGGTATTGATGAGGACAAGCAACAAGAGATCTTCGAAGAGTTTACTCGTGGTAGCCAAGTGCGTTCCGATCAAGGCTTAGGGCTTGGCCTTGCGATTTCTAAAGGTATTGCTCATGTGCTTGGTCATCAAATATCGATGCGCTCATGGCCGGGGCAAGGCAGTGTTTTCTCTATAACCTTAGGAAGAGCGGAACAAGTGGCTCCGGTTGTACAAGCTGCTGCGCCAGTGGCGAGCAGTGACATCGAGCACCTTAAAATCTTGTGTGTTGATAATGAACGAGAGATTTTGGTTGGTATGGAGAACCTGATTGGTCGCTGGGGTTGTGAGGTTAAAACGGCAGTTGATTTGGTCGAGAGTTTGAAGTGCCTCGATGGTGACTGGAAACCCGATGTGATTTTTTCTGATTACCGCCTCGATAATGGGCGAACAGGGCTTGAGGTGTTGCAGCAGTGTCGCTTGCGCTTCGGAGATTCCTTTGAAGGGGTCATCATTAGTGCCGATAGAACCGATGACATGTTGGCGGCGATAAAGGCCAACAGCTTTAGCTTTATTGCCAAGCCAGTGAAACCGCTAAAACTCAGAGCAGTATTAAATCGCGTGAGTTAATTTAAGTCATTATTAGATCCTAGAAAGGCCTCTGATGAGGCCCTTTTCGATCTGGTAGACTTGTTACGAGTTACTGGTTTTAACCTGCGATACCACCTTGAGTGAGCGCGGTTGGGTCAAGCAGCTTGCTGAGTTCTTCTCGGCTAAGATCGGTTTCTCGCTCGGCAACATCAAGGATGGGTAAGCCCTCTTTGTAAGCTTTCTTGGCAATATCTGCTGCCTTTAGGTAACCAATCACAGGATTAAGTGCCGTCACCAAAATTGGATTCTTTGAAAGCGCTAAATTAAGATTGTCTTGGCGCACTGTGAAAGTTGCGATGGCTTTATCTGCTAGCGCGACTGAACTGTTAGCTAAAAGCTCGATACTTTCTAATACGTTATGAGCAATCACTGGTAGCATCACATTCAGTTGGAAGTTGCCAGATTGGCCCGCTACCGTAATGGTGGTGTCGTTACCAATCACCTGCGCTGCCGCCATCGCTGCAGCTTCTGGTATTACAGGGTTCACTTTGCCCGGCATGATAGATGAGCCTGGTTGTAGCGCCTGCAATTCAATTTCTCCTAAGCCAGCTAATGGACCAGAGTTCATCCAGCGAAGATCGTTTGCGATCTTCATGATCGCAACTGCTGCAGTTTTGAGCTGACCCGAAAAGGCAACGATCGCGTCTTGGCTGCTGAGGTTAAAAAAGAAGTTTTCACTCGAGTTAAAGCTGATCTTTGTCGACTGCGACAGGTTACTTGCAAACTTTTCGGCAAAGCGTGGATCAGCATTGATGCCTGTACCTACCGCCGTTCCACCTTGAGCAAGCGCTTTAATAGCGGGCAGGGTGCTTTCAATCGCTTGCTTAGCGTGTTCAATCTGGAACTTCCAGCCACCTAATTCTTGAGCAAAGGTAATCGGCATCGCATCCATTAGGTGAGTACGGCCGGTTTTCACGACCTCAGCCAGCTCTTGCTGTTTAACGGTAAGTGCTTCAGAAAGGTGAGTTAATGCAGGCAGCAGTTTGTTTTCAGCCATCAGTGCGACACTGACTTGGATCGCGGTTGGCACCACATCGTTACTGCTTTGTCCCATATTGACGTGATCGTTTGGGTTCACGTCGCCTTGCAAACTTCTTGATGCGAGTGTCGCAATCACTTCGTTGGCGTTCATGTTGGAGCTAGTACCAGAGCCAGTTTGGTAAACATCGATCGGGAATTGATCGAGGTATTTACCATCGATGATCTCTTGGCTCGCATCGGCGATCGCATTGGCAATATCGCCTTCCAATAAGCCTAATTGAGCATTGGTGTCAGCAGCTGCTTGTTTGATTAACGCAAGTGCTTGAATAAAGCTGGTGGGCATTTTGTGGGAGCTAAACGCGAAGTTATCTGCGGCACGTTGAGTTTGTGCTTGGTATAGCGCATCAGCAGGGACTTTTACTTCCCCCATGCTGTCTTTTTCAATTCGATATTGTAGGGTCATCTTCTATCCTTGTTAGCCAAGTGGGGCTTGGACTTGTTGTAGTGTCTGGCTGAGATTCAAAAAACGCGCTTGGCCATGTGGTTGCTGGCAGTAGTGGCGTTTTAGATAAAATAGTGGTGAGTGAATTGAGTCTAGGCAGATATGACGAAAGGTAAAACTGCGCTCAGGTGACTCAATCGCTTCAATCAGATGGAAGAAAACTTGGCGCAGGTACAGTTCGCACAGCAAGATGTTTTCTTGGGCGGCGTGTTTTTCATAGTATGCGGCAAGCGTTTGTGCACACTCGATGTAGTCTCGAATTACAAACGGCTCGTGCCCGTGAACTTGCTCTGAGGAGGTAAAGCGATCCTGCGCTTTGTAGAACCTCGAATAGAGAACCTGCTGCTCTTTCATCATCATTTTCATCTCTTTATTGGATGTTAAT
The DNA here is from genome assembly GCA_000169995.1 of Vibrionales bacterium SWAT-3. GTDB lineage: Bacteria > Pseudomonadota > Gammaproteobacteria > Enterobacterales > Vibrionaceae > Vibrio. The sequence goes on from AAZW01000016.1 coordinate 17,615, forward strand.
GATAATTATTATCAAGAAAGGGTTTAAAAACAACCCTTTGTTTCTGTTTTTATAAAACGGTAGGCAAAAGAAAAAAGCCGATACATAACGTATCGGCTTTCTGAGATTCAGTACCTAATCCCTACAATGTAAGTACTGATTCATTTTTTGCTAAACATCTTTGTTTCGTGGTCGTGCTTAGTGGTCGTGAGCCTCACCAGCACCTTTCGGGTAACGGATGTTCTCAACCATCTCTTGTACATCTTGTGGAACTTCAGCAGTTACTTTGTTTACAGCAATCGATACTACGAAGTTTAGACACATACCTAGCGTACCGATGCCTTCTGGGCTGATACCAAACCACCAGTTTTCAGGTGTGCTTGCTGCTGGGTTAATAAACTTGAAGTAGATGATGTAGCTTGCTGTGAAGGCAATACCTGACAACATACCTGCAATTGCGCCTTCCTTGTTCATCTTCTTGTAGAAGATACCTAGGATAATCGCTGGGAAGAAGGATGCTGCGGCTAAGCCGAAGGCAAACGCTACTACCTGTGCTACGAAGCCTGGTGGGTTAATACCCAAGTAACCTGCACCGACAATCGCGACCATAGCAGCCAAACGAGCGGCTAGTAGCTCCTGCTTGTCGGTCATGTTTGGTCTGAAGCCTTTCTTCAACAAGTCATGTGAAATCGATGTTGAGATAACCAATAGTAGACCTGCGGCTGTTGATAGTGCGGCTGCTAGGCCACCGGCTGCCAGTAGAGCTACAACCCAGTTTGGTAGTTTTGCTAGTTCTGGAGAAGCTAGTACGATGATGTCACGGTTAATCTTCATCTCGTTGCGCTCATCGCCCGAGTAGAACATTTTGCCATCGCCGTTCTTATCTTCCCAACCTACTAGGCCAGTGCTTTCCCAGTTTTTGTACCAGCTAGGTGCGTCTGCTGCTGCGACACCTTGCATGTCAGGGCCGTTAATCGTTTCAATCATGTTTACACGAGCGAAGGCTGCAACGCCTGGTGCTGTTGTGTATAGCAATGAGATGAACAGTAGTGCCCAACCTGCTGAGATACGAGCATCACGTACTTTAGGTACTGTGAAGAAACGGATGATTACGTGTGGAAGACCTGCAGTACCCACCATTAGAGCAGCACAGATGAAGAATACATCTACCATGCTCTTGTTACCTTCGGTATAGGCGGTAAATCCTAGTTCTTCGGTGAGCCCATCCAGTTTATCGAGTAGGTAAACGTCTGTGCCTGAAATCGTTGAACCCATACCAACTTGTGGAAGTGGGTTACCTGTCATCATGATTGACGTGAAGATTGCTGGAACAAGGAAGGCGAAAATGAGGACACAGAATTGAGCTACCTGCGTATAAGTGATGCCTTTCATGCCACCAAGTACTGCGTAGAAGAACACAATACCCATACCAATGATGATACCTAGGTTAATGTCGACCTCTAGGAAACGAGAGAATACTACGCCTACACCACGCATCTGGCCTGCAACGTATGTGAATGATACGAAGATTGCACAGAATACCGCTACCATACGTGCTGTTTTCGAGTAGTAACGTTCACCGATGAAATCAGGAACCGTAAACTGACCGAACTTACGTAGGTAAGGTGCTAAACATAGAGCAAGTAGTACATAACCACCTGTCCAACCCATTAGGTAAACCGCACCGTCGTAACCAACGAATGAGATGATACCTGCCATTGAGATGAATGACGCTGCCGACATCCAGTCAGCGGCTGTCGCCATACCGTTTGCTACTGGGTGTACACCACCGCCCGCAACGTAGAATTCACTGGTAGACCCTGCACGAGCCCAGATTGCGATGCCGATATACAATGCGAAAGTGATACCGACGAGAATAAACGTCCAAGTTTGAATATCCATGTTCTAGCCTCTAGTCTTCCTGTACGTTGTATTTTTTGTCGAGCGCATTCATGCGGACAACGTAAATGAATATCAGCGCCACGAAGGTGTATATCGAACCTTGTTGAGCGAACCAAAAGCCGAGCTTGAACCCGCCAAACTGAACGGTGTTGAGGGCATCAACAAATAAGATGCCTGCGCCGTAAGACACTGCGAACCAGATCGCGAGCAGTGTTCCCATAATTCCCAAGTTTTCCTTCCAGTAGGCTTGAGCATGTTCCGTAGATTCGAACGCCATTGCCTTCTCCTTTATTCCGTTTCCGTAGAATTTCGTTGTGTTAACGTAATGTTACGATTTGAAATGTAGCAAGGATAAGTCAAGGGATCTGTGCAACTTTAGTCGGGACAGTTTTAGCCCTAATTCACTGAAATATGGGGGTCGGGAGACAAAACCATATAAAAACGTGATGTTACAGGGTTGTTAAATTAGCCAAAGGTCTAACAAAAAGGGGTGAATTAATGAGTGAGTAATAAAATTTAACAACTAAATGACAGATAACCAGTATTTAGTCCTGCTTATGACACTAAGGGAAATATAAGTTTGTTATAGTAATTACGCTGCTTTTAGAGCCCTTTTCTTGCTTAATGGCAGAAATTCGACATGCTTAAATCACGAGTTTTATTCTTTGGGGGAATGAATTGGACGCAATAACTATTAATCACTTATTTTTAACTGGTGCCGTGCTCATCGCCATCAGTGTGCTTTTCTCACAAGTGTCCTCACGATTGGGCGTTCCGATTCTTTTGATCTTTTTGTTTGTTGGTATGTTGGCGGGTGAAGATGGTCCCGGTGGCATCAATTTTGATGATTATTCATTAACTTACTTGGTGAGTAACCTTGCACTTGCTGTGATCTTACTGGATGGCGGTATGCGCACCAAGGTGGCGAGTTTCAAGGTGGCGTTTTGGCCTTCGCTGTCGTTAGCCACGATAGGTGTGGCTTGTACTGCCACTCTCACCGGCTTAATGGCGGCTTGGCTATTCGATCTATCACTGATGCAAGGCATTCTAGTGGGCGCTATTGTGGGCTCAACCGATGCAGCGGCGGTATTTTCTCTGCTCAAAGGGCAGAGCCTCAACGAGCGTGTTGGCTCAACTCTAGAGATCGAATCGGGTACCAACGACCCTATGGCGGTCTTCTTAACGGTGACCTTAATCGCACTACTTGGCACCCCAGATGCCGAGATGGGGATGAACTTCCTGCTGAAAAGTTTCGCGATGCAATTTGGTGTTGGCACGCTTATCGGCCTTGGTGGTGGTTGGGTTCTGTGGAGTCTCATCAACCGAGTGCAGCTGGCTGATGGTCTTTACTCGATTCTGGTACTGAGCGGCGGTGTGGCTCTGTTTGCTTTCTCTAACATGCTTGGCGGCAGTGGCATCCTATCGATTTACTTGGTGGGTTTATTCATTGGTAATCGTCCAACACGCTCTCGACACTCGATTCTCAATGTCCTTGATGGCATGACGTGGTTAAGCCAAATCGTGATGTTCTTGGTGTTGGGTTTACTGGTGACGCCATCGACACTGATGGACATTGCTCTGCCTGCGCTAGCATTGGCTTTCGGTATGATTTTGTTTGCACGTCCACTGTCTGTTTGGTTGGGCTTGCTACCGTTTAGAAGCTTTACCACCAAGGAGCGTTGGTTTGTTTCTTGGGTTGGGTTACGTGGTGCGGTGCCGATCATTTTGGCTGTGTTCCCGATGATGGCTGGTCTGCCTAATGCTCAGCTGTATTTCAATATCGCCTTCTTCGTGGTTATGGTGTCGCTGATTGTTCAAGGTGGCAGCTTGATGAAAGTGGCGAGGCTTGCTCAAGTTACTTTACCACCAACGCCGACACCTGTTTCACGCACTGGTATCGAGATCTACCCGACCAGTGAGTGGGAGATGTTTGTCTACAAGTTGAAAGAAGAGAAGTGGTGTGTCGGTGAGCCGCTTAAGCGTTTATCGATGCCGGAAGGAACACGTATTACCGCACTGTTTCGACAGGACGCCTTGCTTCATCCATCGGGCAGTACAGTATTGGAAGCGAACGATATTCTTTGTGTGCTTGGTCAAGACAAAGACTTAGACAGCTTAAGTGAGTTGTTCAGTGAAGCGCCTGAGGCTGAAGAGGCTGCGCGATTCTTTGGTGATTTCTTCCTTGAGGTTGGCTTGTCGATTGCTGCGGTGAGTGACTGTTATGGCATCGAGCTTGGTTCTGAAGAAGAGCGTGAGATGACGCTAAAACAACTGGCTGAACGCGAACTTGGCCCTCATCCAGTATTGGGTGATAGCTTCGAGTGGCATGACATCAATTGGGTGGTTGCAGAGATAGAGGATCATAAAGTCGTCAAGCTGGGTTTATGTTTGCCTAAGACGACTTTAGAAGAGGATATCAGTGGCGCTTAATTATGGACTTCTTGCAGTAAGATAACCGCTTGAGTTCGGTTTTTTACATCCAGTTTACGGAAGATGGCTGTCATGTGCGCCTTGATGGTCGCTTCCGAAACATTCAATTCATAGGCGATTTGCTTGTTCAGCAGGCCGTCGGAGAGCATTCCTAGCACCTTGTATTGTTGTGGCGTCAGTGTGGCAATTTTTTCCGCAAGGTCGCTACAAGCCGCATTGTTAGTGATCAGCCCTTCAGGGAAGAACGGGTCGCCATTCAGCACTTGATTCAGTGCACTCACCAATTCACGCATGTCACTCGACTTTGGAATAAAGCCAAATGCACCATGGCTTTTCACTTGAGTGACCACGCTAGCGTCTTCACTCGCTGAGATCACGACAATCGGTAGATCTGGGTATTCCGCACGAAGTTGAAAGAGACCAGACATTCCATTGGCTCCCGGCATTTTCAGGTCGAGCAGCAGTAGGTCGGGTTCATCTTCTTTTTTAAGCAGAGTCAGTAACGCGTCGAGAGAGTCGGCCTCAAGTAGGTTCGCACCGCTGATCGCCATATGAACCGACTGAAATAGGGCGTTGCGGAAGAGAGGGTGGTCATCTGCAATGATGATGGTGTAGGTCGAGTCCATGACGTCCATACTTTTAACAATTTAGTTAATATTTATTATCATCCTGATTGAGTATGTGGACAATATCTATGCATTAAAAGTCTGAACCATATCGACTTTTATCCCTGTTCTTGGAAAGTGTTTCCTATAATCACAAAAAAGCCGCACTGCCATCTCGTTATGAGGGGCGGTGCGGCTTTGTCTGGTGTTACATTCAGACCAATGTTGCCGTTATAGCTGGTGGTCTTGCATGTGTTTTAAGAATACATCGGCAGGCATAAAACCAGTCACTCGAGCATTTGGAACATGGTTACCCTCGCTATCCCAGAACTCAATGGTTGGTAAGCCAAGTACCTGCAACTGCTTAAGTAATTCAATATCTTGAGGCATGTTTCGCGTCACGTCTGCTTGAAGTAATACGAAGTCAGACAGTTTGTTCTCGACATCTGCTTGATGGAAGGTGTACTTCTCAAACTCTTTACACGCCACACACCAGTCGGCGTAGAAATCGAGCATTACCGGTTTACCCAGTTTCTTCGCTTCAATGAGTTGGATTTCCAGCTCTTCAACAGTGTTAATGCGTGCAAACTGGATCTGTTGTTCCACTACAACGCTCTTTTCTGCAAACCAGTAATTTAGTGCTGGTTGAGCAGAAGCAAACAGACCAAGCATCGCGATAATACCTACTGCACTCTGCTTCCAGCCACCAAATGGCAGTGCATTCTTGCTGTGATACAACCAACCGAAGGCGATGAAACCAAGGGCAGACCAAAGCGCGGTTGCCCATAGCTCTGGGATAATACGCTCTAATAGGAAGATTGGTGCTGCCAACAAGATAAAGCCGAATACGACCTTCACCTTGTCCATCCAGCTACCTGCTTTTGGTAGTAGCTTATTGCCGAATACCGCCACCAAGATGAGCGGAATACCCATACCCATAGCTAACGCGTATAGAGCGATCGCGCCGGTAAATAGGTCGCCACTTTGAGCCACATACAGCAGCGCACCCGAGAGTGGGGCTGTAGTACAAGGCGAACATACCAAGCCAGAGATAGCACCCATAGCGAACACGCCCAAGGTATTGCCACCTTGCTGCTTGTTGCTTTGGCTGTTTAGCCAAGTTTGGACACTGCTCGGCAGTTGCAGGTTATACACGCCAAACATCGACATCGCTAATGCTACGAATAGAACGCTCAACGCAATCAACACATAAGGATGTTGCATCGCAGCTTGGAATTGCATACCCGCAGAGGCAACCACCAAACCCAGTAGTGTGTAAGTTAGCGCCATGCCTTGCACGTAGATGAAGGACAACATCAACGCGCGACCTTGGCTGAGCTTGCCACCACCTAACACTATGCCCGTTAGGATTGGATACATAGGCAGAACACACGGTGTGAAGGCTAAGCCAACACCGAGTGCCAAGAACAGTAATGGGGTCCACCAACTGTCACCGAGTTTATCGGCTAGGCTCGCTTCTTTTGAAACGGGTGCGCTTGATTGTGGTGTTGTGTTATTTGCCACCTCTGCTTTTGGAGAAGCAACTTGTGGTGAAGTGTTCGCTTGGTTACTGGTAGTTTTAGCTGCAGTGTCGCTTGAATCCGTTGCTTCAAACGGTGCAATGTCGATGACACGAGTTTCTGGAGGGTAGCAGAAGCCAGCCTCGGCACAGCCTTGGTACTTAACGATCAGCTGTGACCCGTCTTGGTAACTTTGCAGGGGAACTTGTACGAATAATGGCTGAGTATAAACACTCACCTCACCAAAGAATTCATCTTGATGTGGTTTACCATCTTCTAACTCAACATTACCGATAGCGAGATTTTGGCCGCTAAAAGAAAGGCTATGTTGATAGAGGTAGTAGCCTTCTTTCACCTGCCAGTCGAGAAGCACCTTGCCATCTTGCTGGTAGTAATTGAAAGGGAAAGCTTGGTCTACAGGAACAAAACCGTTGTTATTGCCTCCGAAGCTTGGCTCGGCGTTGTCATTTCCAAAAAGCGCCCACGCAGGCTGGGTGAACAGGGAAATACAAACAAAAAGTAATGTGGCAAGTCGTCGCATACTATTTAGTCATTTAATGGAGTTATGGGTATCTTAACTCAATCAGACCGTAATAGTTTGCTATTAGTTTCATTGGCTAGCAAATATCCCTTAGGGCGGGAAATCCACTTTCTTAGGTAATCGAGATAGGGTCAGCCTTGCAGCAGGCATAGGGAGCCCTTGCCAGTAACCCATTTAAGCCACACCTAAGCGTGCTTTTACGACTTGCTCGCAAGCATCGATATTGGTTGTGTCTTTTGGAATGATTAACACGGTGTCGTTGCCGCCAACAGTACCGATAATCTCAGTATGTGGGTCGATATCGACTAATCTTGCAACTAACTGTGCACAACCTGGGTGGGTTTTAACTATCACCATTGCTTGGTTATGAGTGATTAATTCGATTTGCGAAGAGATGGACGCATCGACACGTACAGGCGCGCTTTCAACCGTAATGCAGTAGACCTTTTTACCACAGGCGTTCTGAATTTTGACTACGCCGAGCTGTGACAAAATACGAGATACCGTCGATTGACTAATGCCGGTATAGCCGATCTCGACTAGCTTTTCGCGCAGCTGGTTTTGGGTTGAGAAGCTTTGTTGTTGTAGTAAGCGTTTGCACGCTGCAGTCAGTGTTTTATCTTCAGCTGAATACAAGCAACCGTGCTCAGTGATCGGGTTCATGAACAACTCCTTAAGGTCAACAGTGATACCGCTTGTCCGTAGCGTCGTGCGCACTCCCAAAGCCGTAGAGTACGATTTGTTAATTAGGGCTTACCGACGAATCCTGAAGTAAAGAAGGGTGGGTATGCGAGATGTATGATCATCTATGCATTCAGTCTACCACTAAAGGATAGTTATCTTTTTGAAGGCGATCACCAAACAAAATTCTGGTTATTTGCTTATATTTTGGTGCTTTATTCTTGAGGTGAGTGGATATTTATTCCGCATTGGGAATAAATATCCATGTGCTTGGGAAGGTTTTGACCTAGGCACTAATGAAGATAAGGGTTAGCGAATTTCACTCATGATCTCGCGAGAGAATACTTTTTCACAGTAATGGCATTTTAGCTGCACATTTTCCTGTTTTAGCTGAACTTTAAAGCTACTTTCAACGGGTTCACCGTGTGAAATACAGTTGCTATTTGGGCATGAGAATACGCTGTTGATTTGCTCTGGCAGTACAAGCGTCAGTTTGTTTACGACCTTGTACTCTTCAATTTGATTGACCGTTGCTTGTGGTGCATACAGAGCCAATTGGTTCGCCTGCTCTTTGGTTAGAAAGATGTTCTCAATCTTGATTAGATCTTTGTGCCCCAAGGCAGATGATGGCAGATTTAATCCCATGGTGATGCGCTGTTCGGTTTTGTGCATCTTGAACAGTTTAAGGATTTTGATACCAAGGTGAGCAGGGATGTGGTCAATGACGCTGCCGTTACGGATCGCTTCTACTTGTAGCTGAGTTTGTTTAACCATGACTTTGTCTCCTGCTTATAAAGTGTCGTTTAGAACTAGAGCTAATAGGGCTTCGCGAGCGTATACACCATTTTCAGCTTGCTCGAAGTAGTAAGCGTGTGGTGTTTTATCAACGTCGGTGGTGATCTCGTCAACGCGTGGCAGTGGGTGAAGCACTTTCATGTTTTGGCGGGCGTCTTTCAATGTGTCGGCGGTGAGGATGTAAGCCGATTTCATGTGTGCGTATTCTGATACATCAAAGCGCTCTTTCTGTACGCGAGTCATGTACAGCACATCCAGTTCCGGTACCACTTCTTCAATACTGCTGTGGGTGCTGTATTGAATGCCCATCTCTTCCAGTTCTTCACAGATGTAATCTGGCATCGCTAATACTTCTGGCGCGATAAAGAAGAAGCGTACGTTATTGAATTTTGATAGTGCTTGCGTCAATGAGTGCACGGTGCGGCCATATTTAAGGTCGCCGACAAACGCCACATTGAGGTTGTCGAGTGTGCCTTGCGTTTCGTAAATCGAGAACAGGTCTAGCAGGGTTTGAGTTGGGTGTTGGTTCGCGCCATCACCGCCATTCACTACTGGCACACCGTTAGAGAACTCAGACGCCAAGCGTGCAGCCCCTTCTTGTGGGTGACGCATCACAAAGGCATCAACGTACGATGAAATCACCTGCACTGAATCGGCAAGTGTTTCGCCTTTCTTAGCCAGTGACGTGTTACCGCCATTATCAAAACCGATGACTGTGCCACCAAGGCGTTGAACTGCGGTTTCGAATGAGAGGCGAGTTCGAGTTGAAGGCTCAAAGAAACAGCTCGCAACGACTTTATTTTTCAGCAACTCTGGATTTGGTTCAGCCTTGAGCCTTGCTGCGGTATCGACGATAAGCTCCAGTTCATCACGAGAGAGCTCAGGAATGGAGATGATGTGCTTGTTAAATAACGAATGCGCCATAACGGGTCTTCCTTCTATGCATACAGTCAAATTGCGGACAAAAAAAAGCCCCCTAAAAATAGGAGGCTTCGAAACGATCAATAGAACAAAATAAAAATGACACCAACGCCACTCTCTGGCGTGTAGTTTGACAATCATGTGCGACAAAACTGCGGTTCATTTTTTGCTCTCTTTAGACAAATTGCGGAGGATTATACTCAGATAAAAACAGCGCGCAATAGTTTATGTAAAGTATTCATTTTATGAATATTTATGCCAAATTAGTCCGTGTTTTTACTTCTTTTTAAGCCTTTGTTGAAGCAGCAAAACTTCGACTTTTTTAGGCAATAATCTTTTCAAACGAATGAAAAAAAATGCGGGTTTTATCCAAGGGAAAAGTCCCATGCACGCCACCCGCATTTCCCTGTTATTGCACTCAAATTATCGACTTGTTTGTAAATAAGAGAGTGCTTTGCTTCTAAGCTTTTTAACTGTTTGGCTTATTAGCTACCTAGTGTTGCAACCATCACAGCTTTGATGGTGTGCATGCGGTTTTCAGCTTCATCGAACACGATAGAGTATTCAGACTCGACCACTTCATCAGTCACTTCCACACCGTCTTTTAGTTGTGGATATTCAGCCGCAAGTTGTTTGCCTACCGTGGTATCTTCGCCATGGAAAGCTGGCAGACAGTGCATGAATTTCACGTGTGGGTTACCGGTTGCTTTTAGCATCTCCATGTTCACTTGGTAAGGCATCATTAGGTTGATACGCTCAGCCCATGCTTCTTTCGCTTCACCCATCGATACCCAAACGTCGGTGTATAGGAAGTCACAACCTTGCACGCCTTCTTGAACATCTTCAGTTAGAGTGATTTTGCCGCCAGTGTGCTCTGCGATTTCACGGCATTGAGCCAATAGCCCTTCTTCTGGCCAGAATTGCTTAGGAGCAACAAGGCGAATGTCCATGCCCATTTTCGCTGCGCCAACCATGAGAGAATTACCCATGTTATTGCGAGCATCACCTAGGTAAGCAAACTTGATTTCATGCAGCTGCTTACCACGGCCGTATTCAGTCATGGTTAGGAAGTCTGCCAAGATTTGAGTTGGGTGGAATTCGTCAGTCAGACCATTCCATACAGGTACACCAGCGTAAGCGCCTAGCTCTTCAACAATCTCTTGACCGAAGCCGCGGTATTCAATGCCATCGTACATACGGCCAAGAACGCGAGCGGTATCTTTCATCGATTCTTTGTGGCCAATTTGAGAACCAGATGGGCCTAAGTAAGAGACGCGAGCACCTTGGTCGAATGCTGCCACTTCGAATGCACAGCGAGTACGAGTTGAGGTTTTCTCAAAGATTAATGCGATGTTTTTGCCAGTCAGTTTTGGCTGTTCGTAACCGTTGTACTTCGCTTTTTTAAGCTCCATTGAAAGATCTAACAAGTGTTGAATTTCGCGTGGAGTGAAATCTAGTAGTTTTAAGAAGTTACGATTGCGTAGGTTAAAAGCCATGATGTATTCCTTCTTAGATTTAGGCGCTCTCCTGTTACAGGGAAAGAAAATTCAAGAAAGCGCGATTCAATTTTTGTGTATTAATTTCAGTTCAAACGGTGATTCAGTTTTCTCGCAAGGTTTGAAACGCTCGCGAGTGGATTAATCTTTGGTGATGTTGGTACCGGCTTGGCCTTGCAGAATTTGCAAACCATCTTCGAGCGCACCAATACCGACGACTTTGCCGCCTTGTTGGATAAATTCGCATGACGCTTCAATTTTTGGTCCCATGGAGCCAGCATCAAATTCGAACTTCGCCAGTTCACCTGGTGTAGTGCTGCGCAGCGCGTGTTGAGTCGGTTTGCCCCAATCTAGGTAAACCGCGTCTGCGTCAGTCAGAATCAGTAGTGCATCGGCGTTCAATTGTTTTGCTAAGAAAGCAGCTGACATGTCTTTGTCGATAACCGCTTCGACACCAACCAATTTGCCATGTTCTTTTTTCACTGGAATGCCGCCGCCGCCAGTACAGATCACTAGGTGACCCGCTTCGATAAGTTGGGTGATCGCTTCATGTTCAACGATGCCGGTAGGGCGTGGGCTTGGCACTACACGACGGAAGTGTTGGCCGTCTGGTTTTACGATCCAGTGGAACTTCTCTGCCAATTCACGCGCTTCTGCTTCTTCGTAGATTGGGCCAATCGGTTTGGTTGGATCGGCAAATGCAGGATCGTTTGGATCTACCGTCATTTGGGTCAACATGCACGAGATGTTGCGGTTCGGCAGATAGTTTTTGAACTCTTGCATCAACATGTAACCAATCATGCCTTGCGTTTCGCTGCCCAATACATCCAGTGGGTATGGATTTACTTTTTTGTACTCCAAACCTTGCAGAGCAAGTAAGCCAACTTGTGGGCCATTACCGTGCACTAACACCACGTTGTACTCTTTGGCGATTTCCGAGATGGTTTTCACCGCGGTTTCAATATTACGGCGCTGAACGTCAGCTTCTAACGGCTCACCGCGACGAAGTAGGGCGTTACCACCGAGTGCAACAACAACAGTTTGTTTAGTCATAATTGTGTTCTCTCATTGTGGCCAAGTTGAGGTTATTTGAGTGCTTCAACTTGGCCGTTTCGTCTTAGTGATTAGATACCATCACGCTCGATTGGGCAGCTCATGCAACGTGCGCCACCGCGACCACGACCAAGCTCGTCTCCAGGAATTGGCAGTACTGTGATGCCAGCTTTGTCGTATTTCTCGTTGGTGTAGGTGTTACCTTCGTAGCCAATAACGACGCCAGGTTTCACCGTAAGAACGTTGTTCGCATCATTCCATTGCTCACGCTCTGCATGGAAGTTGTCACCACCAGTAGTGATCAGGTTTAGTTTGTCTACGCCCAGGGCTTTTTCGATAGCGGTAACGAAGTAGCCTTCTTCTTTCACTTTCACGGCACCAGACTCATCACCGGTTAGGTTCCAGCACTTCACATCTTTACTCACCACTTCTGGGTAAACAGAGAACGTATCTTCGTTCATGTGTGTCATTACCGTGTCTAGGTGCATGCAAGAGCGGTGTTTTGGTAGCTGCATAGCGATAACTTGCTTCGCTTGACCATGTTTGAACAGGCTAGACGCTAAGTGCTCAACACCTTGTGGCGTGGTACGTTCTGACATACCGATAAGCACTGTGCCGCGGCCGATAACCAGAACGTCACCACCCTCAATCGTTGAGTTGTCGTAGTTGATGTTCTCTTCATCGCCGAAGTATTTAATGAAGTCTTGGCCTGCGAAGGTTGGGTGCCAACGGTAAATCGCACGCACGTGGTTGGTTTCGCGCTGACGTGCTGGTTTCGCCATTGGGTTGATCGATACACCACCGTAAACCCAGCAAGAGGTGTCGCGAGTAAATAGATGGTTTGGTAAAGGCTCAATAATGAAGTCAGTTGGTGTGAACATGCCTTGCATCATTGAAGAAGACTTCATCGGCATTTCAGCGTAAGACAGACCGCCGGTTAGGATTTTTGCAAGCTCTAGGTTTGGTAAGTCACCTAAGTAGCAGCGTACGTCGTTAGCAAAAGTTTTACCCAAACGGTAATCAGACACTTGGCAGTTCAGTAGCCAATCTTTCGCTTCCGGCACGGCTAGCGTATCTGCTAGTAGGTCAGTAAGAAGAAGAACCTCAACACCCTGATCACGTAGCGTTTGAGTGAATACGTCATGCTCTTTACCTGCACGCTCAACAGCCAGTACGTCATCAAACAGCAAATCGTGACAGTTAGATGGTGTTAAGTGAGTCAGTGCGCGTCTTGGGCGGTGAACTAGAACACGACGCAATTGACCTATTTCAGAACCTACATAGAACTTACTCATGATCGTCTCTCTCTTATATATTTGAATTAATTTTATTGCTAAGAGTAATTATTTATTTTCAGTTGAGAAGAATGAATTATTTATTCATATCTCTTGTCTGGAATTAATATTACGCCTGCTACTCAGGTATTCTTAGAGATCTATCACAAATCATTTTTTATCCCTCAGCCCTTTAAAAGCAAGGGTTTTAACAAATTTTATGCACTTTGAACTATCATCGATTGATTCTAAATAGTTAATCTAGGGGGAACATTATTCATGTTTTTCTAATCCAGATTAGTAAAATCTAAATAGCGAGGGTTTATATGCAATGTACTTTAATTGATAAAAGTGAGCTTAAGGTGGAAGTATGCAGTGTTTTTATTTAGATATTTAATTTTGAATGTGGAATTAATTATCTGTTAACAAATTAAATTCGTATAAAGTTATTTGGGTCACATTTTAAAATAAGACTTATGAGGGTGTTTTTAATTAGGTTTGGTCGTTTATTTATCTTTTACTGTTACTTTTAATAAACCTGTAAATATAATTAACGCTAATACATGACTAAATATTTCGCCATATATCACCTTGGTAAATAATGAGTGGTTTTGTTAGCTTTGTCTGTGATGTTTAAGGGCGCGAATATACTTTGTTAATCTGATGTAAAAAGAACTTTTTCCCTGTAATCTTTATTCCATGCGGCTTGGTTCATCTTTCTTGGTACAGACAAGTTACCCTCTGATTTTCTAAATAGGTTCTGCACAAAGCGACGACAACAAGCCATATTCAACGCTGAATCCCTAGCGTAAATTCGCTGCTCGTCTTCTTTGAAAATTACGTCCAACGCCCAGTGCTGCTGATTCTCAATATGCCAATGCTTTCTTGTTGCCTTTGAGGCTAACTCTAAAGATAAATGGTCTGTGCAAATATAGTACGAGGTTTCATAACTTCCTTTCCCTTTGACACTCCTATCTCTTACCACTGCAACAATGCTTTTTACGAGACACCACTTCTGTCTGAGTGCTTCGCTGAAGGCTGCAGGAAGCACGTAAACCTCACGAACCTCTTTTCTACCATGCCCTTTCTCTTCCGTGATGTATGATTCCTGTTTATCTTCAGGCAAAGCCCAATAGTCTTGGAATTGCACATCAATTTCTGCTAATAAACTTGGTTGATTCAGTTTAACTTGTACTAGGATATCTCCACCTTTATCAACTACTTTATTCAGTGTTTCAACCTGACAATGCAGGGCATCAGCAGTTAATAAACATCCTTTGATATCTAAAGCGTCTAGCATGTTTCTTATTGCTAGCAGCTCCATACCTTTGCCGTCACAAGGTTGGTGTGTGAGAGTCAAAGGGCGGGATCGAACTTTAACCATTGAAAATAATGGATTTATTTTACAGGGAACTTTTTTAGATAATCACGATCTGATCATGAAGTAAAAAAACATGAGAAATTCGCACATGATTATCATTGAGCAACTTAAAAAAGTGAAAGATACCCGTTCGCACATCAATCAAGTTTATCCTGTTATGGAAGTCGCTTTCGTGGTCATAACAGCCATGATTTGTGGTCAAAATAAATGGACAGAGATTAAGGATTTCGGTGAAGGAAATATCGAGTGGTTACGTGAGTATTTCCCCTACGAAAATGGTCTTCCCACTCGACATAATATAGCTGCGATCATGAGATCCGTTGTGCCAGAGACGCTATTGGAAGCTATGGTGGGCTGGGTCAATTTGCACAGAGAGAAGCATGCTCAGCCTATAATCAGTGTTGATGGGAAGGTTCTAAAAGGGGCAAAAGCAAGCAAACAACAGCACCCCCTCTATATGGTTTCGGCATTTGATGTAGACGAGGGTTTGACTCTCACACACCAACCTTGTGACGGCAAAGGTATGGAGCTGCTAGCAATAAGAAACATGCTAGACGCTTTAGATATCAAAGGATGTTTATTAACTGCTGATGCCCTGCATTGTCAGGTTGAAACACTGAATAAAGTAGTTGATAAAGGTGGAGATATCCTAGTACAAGTTAAACTGAATCAACCAAGTTTATTAGCAGAAATTGATGTGCAATTCCAAGACTATTGGGCTTTGCCTGAAGATAAACAGGAATCATACATCACGGAAGAGAAAGGGCATGGTAGAAAAGAGGTTCGTGAGGTTTACGTGCTTCCTGCAGCCTTCAGCGAAGCACTCAGACAGAAGTGGTGTCTCGTAAAAAGCATTGTTGCAGTGGTAAGAGATAGGAGTGTCAAAGGGAAAGGAAGTTATGAAACCTCGTACTATATTTGCACAGACCATTTATCTTTAGAGTTAGCCTCAAAGGCAACAAGAAAGCATTGGCATATTGAGAATCAGCAGCACTGGGCGTTGGACGTAATTTTCAAAGAAGACGAGCAGCGAATTTACGCTGGGGATTCAGCGTTGAATATGGCTTGTTGTCGTCGCTTTGTGCAGAACCTATTTAGAAAATCAGAGGGTAACTTGTCTGTACCAAGAAAGATGAACCAAGCCGCCTGGAATAAAGATTACAGGGAAAAAGTTCTTTTTACATCAGATTAACAAAGTATATTCGCGCCCTTGTGAGAGTCAAACCCTCGTCTACATCAAATGCCGAAACCATATAGAGGGGGTGCTGTTGTTTGCTTGCTTTTGCCCCTTTTAGAACCTTCCCATCAACACTGATTATAGGCTGAGCATGCTTCTCTCTGTGCAAATTGACCCAGCCCACCATAGCTTCCAATAGCGTCTCTGGCACAACGGATCTCATGATCGCAGCTATATTATGTCGAGTGGGAAGACCATTTTCGTAGGGGAAATACTCACGTAACCACTCGATATTTCCTTCACCGAAATCCTTAATCTCTGTCCATTTATTTTGACCACAAATCATGGCTGTTATGACCACGAAAGCGACTTCCATAACAGGATAAACTTGATTGATGTGCGAACGGGTATCTTTCACTTTTTTAAGTTGCTCAATGATAATCATGTGCGAATTTCTCATGTTTTTTTACTTCATGATCAGATCGTGATTATCTAAAAAAGTTCCCTGTAAAATAAATCCATTATTTTCAATGGTTAAAGTTCGATCCCGCCCTTGTGATGTTTGAAGATGAGTAGGAGTGGTGAGATAGCGCTTCTCGGGAGCTGCTGAGTTCGCTATGGGCCGCAGTAACGGTAAATTGGCTGAGCTAGCGATAGAGCTAAAAAAGCCGCTATCGAAGCGGCTTTGAATGGAAATGTGCTTGCTTAAGGGATGCTAGATAAGCGCACCAATACTCAGTACAACGATGCAGAACACCGTTAAGATACCGATCAATGGCATGACCCATTTCACCCAGCGTACGTAAGGCACACGAGCTATCGCCAAGCCACCCATTACCACCGCAGAGGTTGGGGTAATGAGGTTTACTAAGCCTGAAGCCGATTGGTAAGCGGTGATCACAAGGTCTCTACCAACACCAGCAAAGTCAGCCAATGGCGCCATGATAGGCATGGTTAGTACCGCTAGGCCAGATGTTGATGGCACTAAGAATGACAATAGAATCTCTAGGAAGAACATCACGTTAATAAAGATAACTGATGAGAGCCCGGTGACCATTTGCTCTGCAGAGAATAGAATCGTATCGGTGATCATACCGCGGTCCATCACCACCACAATACCACGTGCAATACCTATGATTAGCGCTACACCGAGCAGGTCACGTGCGCCGTCAATGAAGC
Source organism: Vibrionales bacterium SWAT-3 (assembly GCA_000169995.1). Classification (GTDB taxonomy): domain Bacteria; phylum Pseudomonadota; class Gammaproteobacteria; order Enterobacterales; family Vibrionaceae; genus Vibrio. Next base: position 34,549 of record AAZW01000016.1, read on the forward strand.
TTGAGGTAAACTCTTCTTCGCTCATGCGAGCCACAATACCAACAATGATGGTCGCCGCTAGGAACATTGCAGAGATCTCTGCCATCCACCATCCAGCAACGGATACGCCGTAAATCATTACCGCGAATGAGCCACCAAAAATAGTCAGAATCAGTTTACGAGTCGCAGTGAATTCCAGTTTTTCTCCGCTTGAATTGCCAAGGAAGTGCGCTTTGTTTTCTTCGTACTTGTCATACACAATCGACTTGCTTGGGTCTGCTTGCACCATTCTTGCGTAACGCATGACGTAAGCGACACAGATACCCCAACCAATAATCAGCATTGCCACACGTAGTACGATACCGTCAGTAAATGGAATGCCAGAGGCGTTTGCTGCGATAACCGTTGCGAATGGGTTAATGGTGGAACCTAGTACCCCTATGCCCGCGCCTAGAAGTACAGTTGCAGCTGCCACTAGAGGGTCAAAGCGAGCCGCCATCATGACAGGTACAAGAAGCGTATAGAATGGGAGTGATTCTTCCGCCATACCATAAACAGTACCGCCAGCGGCAAACAGTGCCATCAGTATTGGTATCATCAACTCTTCTCGCCCTTCGAGGCGTGCGGTGACGCGTTCGATACCAGCATCAATTGCACCAGTCTTGGTGACGAGCCCTAAGAAGCCACCAATGATCAGAATGAACAGTGAAACGTCGATTGCAGCAGCTTCATAGCTATTGTGGTCGTAGAAGCCATCAATCGGCGCTAGCAGCACGTCAATCACGCCTTGAGGGTTACCTTCAACCGCTTGATAGGTTCCGGTTACCGGCACTTCTCGGCCTAATTCTTCATTCATTGCTCGGTCATATTGGCCCGCTGGAACAATCCAGGTCAGTAGAGCAACGAATGCAATTAAAATAAATAGAATGGTATAAGCAGAAGGGAATTTAAAGTTGGCAAAGAAGCCGCCCTTTTTTTTCTCGCTTGGCATCGTTTGAGTTGTCATGGCTATCTCCTTACATCATCTTAAATAGAAGTGATGTGAATTAGCGACTAATGATTTATAGACTGTAAATACACTGACACTTATCAGGTGTATATTGTGTAGAATATGTTCAATCACCCAACTTCCCTCTCGATACTCACCAATTCCCACTTGACAGTTAATTACAGAACTCCAATAAATGTTAAGGAGTTGTCACTCCCTTTTGTTTCGCCTGATTTTTTGATCTTAAACATTCAAAATGAACAGTTTTCTCTATATTAGTGATACTGACGCCGCTTCGCTCTGTCGGCTTTATACTGACTCTACATGTAAGCATATAGAAGCCAGCATAAACCATACATAAACAAGAACTCATTAAACTATTCATGAAGGTATTTGTTGTGTTGAGCACTGGTAAACTCTATCTAGTGGCTTTGCACGAATCGGTTACACCATATCTCGAGCTTTGCTGATTGATCTATCAATAGTGATGGGTGATAATTTAGTCTTTCATCAGTCTCACTCCCACTCAATGAACAAAGATAATAAAATCATTAGCCACAAGGCTATCCAGAAACACTTACAAACCTACCTTGAACGGGCTTGTTGCAAAAATGGAATATGTGTCTGAAGCGCCCATATGAGCACTTCATTTCATGCGTATATTCCAAAGATATTGAAGAGTTCATTGAGGAAGACGGATCTCTCCTGCACCCTCAGTTTTGGCTCATCGCGACGTAACCAAAAATCAAACTGGCCTTTATTCAACATCCGGATCCCTTCAAAACCTTGAATCGTTGACCAGGCCCGCTTTCGCACCTTGAATCCACCTGTGGCTTCGATAAGCTTTTTAATCGGGGCGTGGTCAGATTCAATGCCATTGTTGAGATATTTCACTTGCCGATGTTCTACATCTTGCCGTAAACGGCCTTCACTCTTGAGGCGAGCAATGGCGTTACCATAAGACGAATGTTTATCAGTATTCAATGTTTGGGGGTGAAAGGACGTTTTATAGCGGCGTAAGCAGCGTTTGAGGAATTGATAAGCCGCCTCTTTATTGCGTTTACGAGAGAAAAAGAAATCCAGGGTTTCCCCACGTTTATTGATGGCTCGGTAGAGATAATGCCATTTGCCTTTCACCTTGACGTAAGTTTCATCAAGCTGCCAGGAGGTGTCGATACGAGTGAATTGATAACGGCGTAACTTCTTATGTAGGATAGGCCCATAGTGAATGAACCAACGATAAATCGTGGAGCGATTAACGAAGACACCTCGTTCGGACAACATATCACTGAGGTTTGCATAGCTCATTGCGGTAGTGCCATACCAACGGACACACCATAAGATAAGTTCGGGGGTGAAATGTCGCCATTTGAATTCAGACTTGACCATAACGCATTGCTCAGTGATGAATCATAGTTAAAGTCTGGCGGCTCGTGAGGTTTTTGCAACAAGCCCATGAAATACATAAAGCGACCTCACAAGATTCTTATCAACCCGAATGGGAAGATTATACACCTCCTGAATAACTCCATTAAGCTTCATTCATGCCGTTAGCTCGGTAGGCTCTACCACACCTAGACAAATACCAGTGTGATCTTCTTCTCAAAACAGTGTTAAACGCCACCTTAGCAGAGCAAAAATCATTCTGAATTTTCTATCAAAACAATAAGAAACTTACCTTTTACCCACCCCCTAAAGAATTTAAGTTATGGATTCCTAAAGAATTATTTTAAGGGACCCCTCAAGATATTAAGGTAACTAAAACAAAAGAATTAATAGACATAAGAATTAATTAACAATAGTTATCCATCACCCAAATCCGACACAGCAACGCCACAGCGTTGCCCGTCAGTATTTTACGTATGTCTAACTTGATCGATCTATAAAAGAGGTAGATTTACAGTGACAGTACCATAGAAAAGCATTTGTGATATTCCGCTTGCTCACCCTTCGACTGGCTACGCCAGCTACGGGATTGCGCCGAGCGTGTGAGTAGAAAAACTCAAAAATAATCTACGTGTTATCTAAAAAATTTATATTGGAATTTTCTTTGCAACATGTAGGTATTTTATGAATAAAAAACACTAAATGTGTTACGTTTGATTCTTCAAAATCCTATAAAAAATTATTTGCAACAAGCCCGATTTTTGCAGGCTCCATTCTCTAATAGCTACGGAATGGCAGAAATCACCCAACTTCCCTCTCGATACTCACCAATTCCCACTTGACAGTTAGTTACAGAACTCCAATAAATGTTAAGGAGTTGTCACTCCCTTTTGTTTCGCCTGATTTTTTGATCTTAAACATTCAAAATGAACAGTTTTCTCTATATTTGTGATACTGACGCCGCTTCGCTCTGTCGGCTTTATACTGACTCTACATGCAAGCATATAGAAGCCAGCATAAACCATACATAAACAAGAACTCATTAAACTATTCATGAAGGTATTTGTTGTGTTGAGCACTGGTAAACTCTATCTAGTTGCTTTTGCACGAATCGGTTACACCATATCTCGAGCTTTGCTGATTGATCTGTCAATAGTGATGGGTGATAATTTAGTCTTTCATCAGTCTCACTCCCACTCAATGAACAAAGATAATAAAATCATTAGCCACAAGGCTATCCAGAAACACTTACAAACCTACCTTGAACCGATGTTGCTCGATAAAGCCCAAAATACCGACGTTTCCTGGGTCATGGCGATGGTCAAAGATGAAGTTTTTAAAGCCGTAATTGTGCATACTCGTGGCAATCAAACAAAAGCCGCGAAGTTATTGGGCATTAGTCGTAGTAACTTCGCTGTCAAAATCAAAGACACAGCCTCTCAACGACAAGGTAGGTGAAGCTTCACTATTCCAATTCACTTTGTCTGCCATCACAGAGCCTAAACCTAAGTAGGATACACTCACCTACTCACCTTCGCGCTGAGCATTCATCTTCTTAACGACACGTACAACGGTTCTCGCTTAGACGCCTATCATTTTGGCTGTCTCGTTGATGCTCATCTGGTTACCCACTCTAAGCTTGTAGATTTTTTCATGCAGCTCTAGGTCAGGCTTTCTTCCTTGATACTTCCCTTCTTTCTTGGCCTTCTCGATGCCTTGTTTTTGGCGTCGGCGTCTATCTTCATAATCTTTTCGAGAAATTGCAGCCAACATGTCCATCATCATGTTATTGATGGCTTTGATCATTGAGTTCGTGAACTCATCAGAAATTTCCGGGGCCAGTGCAATGTGACTGGTCGGTAAATCTAGGCTGATGACTTTCAATTCCTTCTTGTACAGCATTTCCTTTAATTTAGACCAAAGTCTAATTTTATAAATAATAAAAATATATATTATGTAATTGCTTGCACATCGTGCGCGAGCTTATAATATAAAAATGGAGTAATCCCGATGGAACAAAAAAATATTCAAGAACAGTTGGCTTCACAAGAATTTGAACTGGAATTTGAAGTTGAAGCAGAAGCGAACACATGTGGCAGTTGTACAAGCCCACGTCAAGACGTAGGCCACTAAGTAGGAAGGTAGCCCCAATTTGGGGCTATCCACTATCATGATAGACACATTAACTATTAGCCACGCTATCAATAGCGCTATGAATTCAACACGTATTGAACCCAAATACCGCGTCTTTCAACAACACTCCCTTGACTACATAGCCTGTAGTAACATTGTGCATAGGTGGGGCACGTGTTTAGGCGAGCCTCAAGAACATCTTAATGCACTCTATGGGTCGGGTTTCTGTCTTGCCTTAAATGAAATCACTAAGTGGAGCTTACCATTAACCCTACAGGTATTTGACTATATCAATGCCAATGGGCTTTTAATTAGCTATGATTGCCCAAAATTAGTCGATGTGTACATCTTTCTGACTTCTTCGTCAAATTGGACCCCATTTGGTATACATCAAGACTTTGAAGATTCTCACATTATTGATGTCGCTGGCTTTGGTCGGGATCTATATTTGTGGGAGGAAAAACCACCTTTCAAACCGAAAATAGCCAATTCAGAGCGATTCACTGGAATCCATCTCGATTACAAACCCCTATTACCAAGTGCAAAACGTTTATCTCTAAAACCGGGACAACATTACAACGTCCGTCAAGGCGTAATGCATATTTTTCATGCGTTGGGGCCAGGTGTATTCATTGGACTGAGTTGTAAGGAATCAGGCTCAGCCAAAGATCACGCTTATATTCCTCCTATGTATGATCCAAATATTATCTCAAATCTGGATACATTATTGGGACGAACTTTAACTTGGCTTTCCTATACTTGCCACGAAAATACACTCATTACGGACTTTGGAAAAGTAAAGTTAGAAGCTGACGAACTGATTGTATTAAACACATTAAGCTGTCAGCTCAACAAGCCATTACTCGCTAACAACTGGTTGCAAGATATACTACAAAGAAGGTTGCTCGCGAAACTCATCAAAGTAGGAGCTTTGCATGCTATCTAAATCATTAGAATCGGTGCTTAACGCCATCGATGAACTATCAATTTCCACTAAACTATCAGCTACATACAATAAAACTTATGTGAAGGACGATCTTAAACCATTGGCTTCAGTAGTGTTCAGTCGCCTTTCAAATATAGGGACTTCACGTCTGAATATTCGTCTCATAGCTGATGGAAAAGACTTACACCCTGCACTATTTGTACAATCAAGAATAGGCGAAGGCCTAATCGAACATAGCTTACTCGATAACGATTTGGTGACCCAATGCCTCAATGAAGGCGGCACATTAGTCTTCGACCACATCAACGATCATGTTACCGAGCTAAGAGGAATTCAAGAACACATAGAATCTAGGTATGGGGTGAAATGTTGGATTCAGTGCTACTTAACTAAAGCTAACCATACCGCATTTAAAATGCACTCGGATGATCATCCATTTCTAGTCCTTCAACTATTTGGCAGTAAGCATTGGATCCATGATAACAACGAAACAGTTAACTATAACACTGGTGATGTTGCTTTTTACCCAAGATCAAAGCTACATGATGTACATGGTAAGGGAGTCACTTCAATGCACTTAACCGTAGCTTTTGAAGATTTCGATGGTCAAAACTACAACGAACTAAGTCAAAAACAAAAATTACAGGCCTTAAAGCCACGTGTTGGTAATGCACTACCTTTCTCTATTGACTCTGAAAACTTGCCATCTGACTGTGGCTTCCGAGGCTACTATAACTTTCTTCCTCCATATGAAACAACAGGAGGTGTGATCCGTCTGATCACTCCGAAGCGAACCATCAAACTTAAACACAAGAAGTACCTCGCTATTTTACGATCGCTACAATGCTCCTCTTCTTCAACGGTTCTTGAACTGTCGAAGCTATTGGACATAGATCCAACACATGTCGAAGCCTTTATACACTTTGGCTTAAGAAATGGCCTAATCATCCGAGGATTATAATATGTCACTTGTCAGTACACTTAAAGCCATCGAGTGGAACCGAAATTTCACTTTGTTTGCTGCGGCCAGTTTCGCTTCTGGGGCCGGTAATGCATTAATCCCGATAGCTTTTTCTATAGAGTCCTTTAATATATCTCCTTCTGGAGTAGGGATCGCTCTTGTAATGTTAGCTCTCTGGTTAGGCCGCTTTCTAGGTATGCTTATCTATCGCAAGCTAGCAATAACGGCACTAAAGCAAACTATGATAATTGCAGATATAACGCGCTTACTTGCTCAGTTTGGGTTACTACTATATATTCTAATCGGCACAAACACTATCTTAGCTATGGTGATTTCAGCATTTGTTTATGGCCTCGGATCTTCCTTTTATCTCCCGGCGAGCTTCCAATTAATCCCCAGTATTACTTCTGTAGAAAACCGCGAGCAAGCCAATTCCATATTAGCAATTCTAGGCGACATCTATAGTATTGTTGGACCTCTTTCAGGCGCCACTTTAGCTTTGTTACTTGGTTTTGAGGTGGTGCTGATTATTGACAGTATAACCTTTCTTATCGCCATTGGGTTGATATATGCAATCAGACTTGTACCCAATTCAGAAGCGACTAACGAGCCTAACCCAGAAGAAAGAAAAGGTAAATCGTCAGTGCGTCTAACTCTAAAGTCATTACCAGATTGGTCAACTAACGGCCTAAAAAGCTGGTTTTTTGTCTCTATATGTCTTGGGTTCCTAGGGGTTGCTGGGCCTGCAATGGTTATTGCCAATCATTCTGAAAACGGCTGGGCATTTGTAGCAACCTGCATAGCTATAGGATCATTAGTGGGATCTACGGGGATGCTAAGCGGACGCTTTAAACACCTCACATGGAAACGAGTACATTTCCTATGCCTGATACTACTGTCTATACAAGCTATCGTAATGAGTAGTACCTTACCAATCGTTGTGATTGTCGTTTGTGCAATGTTCGGCGCTTGTGCAACTACTATGAGTGGGATTAAATGGGACACGGTTACGCAAACATACCTAACCGAAAATCAGCTTCCTGTCTTTGCATCAAGTGATCAGATGGTCACAAATACCGGAGTACCTTTGGGTATGGTATTGTTTGGTATCACAAGTCATTTTGGTGTTAGTAATTATGGGATGTTTGCTGTTGTCACTACCGTTGTTTTATCTTTTTGGTATATACGCTCAGGCTCACCAAACTCAGTGCAGGATCTTGCTCATGATTGATCTGATTTCCAGCCAAAAGATACGTCAACAAATAACGAAAAACGGTTTTTTATGTATAGATGATTTTTTCGACAAAACCAGTTTTACCAATTTCAATAAGGCTGTAATAGAGTCTTGGCAACAACAACGAGGTTGGCGCACACGAGTCGGACACAACGGTAAGAAGTTTAATACAGAGCTACTCACTTTAGAGAAACGTAAAAAAGTGTTCCAAAAAATGAACCAGGCGCCAGTACCAGAAGACAGGTTTAGCTTTATCTACCATTTCCTCGATCAAGGTAATGATGCCTTAGTTAGTCAAATTGCTAAGCAAGCAGTGGCAAACTGGCTTCCTTTACTTGGTCTTGACGTTACTGAGTTTGAGCAAAGCTTCTCGTTAACATCATTTAATCGCCACTGTTTTATCGATAATCACAATGATCACACCAATAGCGCACAAGTTAAGCCATACAAGGTCACAATTATCGTTTATTTTGGTAATTCTGAGTTACTATCTTCACAATCAAAACTCATATTTGACTATCAAGGTACAGTACATGATATCACACCACTGCCTAATCGTAGTGTGATGTTTTTCCCGTCACCAAATACTACTCATCGTGTCGAAAACCAACAATCACGGGGTGATGAACCGCGACTGGCACTTTCAGGTTGGTTAATGTGACGGAATGGATATCTATTGATACCATTAGTCTACTAGCAAATAAGGTTCTGTCGCAAATCTAGCTAGAGGTGTGACAGACCAATCCTCCAGGTACAATTATCCTGCAAGGGCGTAGAACCGCTCAAAGGCCGTATCACCTTCAATATCAATCTGCTCTTGTTTGAGCATCGTCCACACTTCCCGCCCATGTAAACTGGTCAAAGCTCCTTCCGTTGACTTCCAACCTAGCGCTTGACGTGTTTTCTGTTTCACCCATCGGTGATTCTGCTCAACGATATTGTTCAGATATTTAATGTCCAGAATCTCTACCAGTGAGAGCATAAAATACCCCGTCAACCAAAGGTAAGCTGGCGGTAAACCCCATCTAATAATCCCACTCCAAATTCGATATGGTCATGGCTTCCAATGTCTTAAAAGGGACCAGCAATGCCAAGACCTATCCGTACCAGAACTGATGAAGAGTGGGCGACGATGATTCAAGGTTTTGAAGGGATCCGCCTTCCTAAATGAACTCTTCAATATCTTTGGAATATACGCATGAAATGAAGTGATCAGATGGGCTCATCAGACACATCTTCCATTTTTGCAACAAGCCCATTCCATTTCACTTGGTCTGCCATCACAGAGCCTAAATCTAAGTAGGATACACTCACCTACTCACCTTCGCGCTGAGCATTCATCTTCTTAACGACACGTACAACGGTTCTCGCTGAGACGCCTATCATTTTGGCTGTCTCGTTGATGCTCATCTGGTTACCCACTCTAAGCTTGTAGATTTTTTCATGCAGCTCTAAATCTGGCTTTCTTCCTTGATACTTCCCTTCTTTCTTCGCCTTCTCGATACCTTGTTTTTGGCGTCGGCGTCTGTCTTCATAATCTTTTCGAGAAATTGCAGCCAACATGTCCATCATCATGTTATTGATGGCTTTGATCATTGAGTTCGTGAACTCATCAGAAATTTCTGGGGCCAGTGCAATGTGACTGGTCGGTAAGTCTAGGCTGATGACTTTCAACTCCTTCTTGTACAGCATTTCCTTTAATTTAGACCAACTTGCTTCATTTAAACGTGAAAGTCGATCAATCTGCTCAATGATGATGACATCCCCTTTTTTAGCATCATTGAGTAATTGAAGTAATTCAGGTCTTTGCAGTGAAGCACCAGATTCTTGCTCAACATACCAAGCAGCAACACGCATGCCTTTTTGCTCAACAAATTGAGATAGGATTCCTTTTGCCCTTTCTGCATCTTGCTCACTTGTTGATGCTCTTAAGTATCCAAATATGTACATAATGCCCTTTCTATGACGTTTAAGTTATGACTTTATAGGGTGTGTCATTTATATTATGACATATATTGTTTTATTGCCAAAAATGACCAGTGTCATTTTGGTATACCTAAGTGACACAGGTAATTATCGCAATTAGATTCTTAATCATTGCAAAAATGGATAAGAATGGTATTGTCTAATCATTGCTACAATGATTAAGAGGTAATGGTGTCGGAAGTGAGAATGAGCCAAATTCAAAAAGCATTGTTGAGTTGTTTGGCCAAAGCGTTCACCAAAGGTGTGAAAGAAGGTAAATCAACGGTCATCAACCAAGCCGTGAATCATTTACTTCAAAAAGATATCCACCCGAACAATTTTCGAGTCTCATGCAAAACTCTAGAGGAGCGCGGGCTAATCATGCGTAAGAAAGTGGACTTGGATTGGTATATCAACATAACGCCCAAGGGATTTGAGATGGCGTTGTCTTGGCTAGACTGAAAATGGTGGAGCTTTACTGTGCTGGTATATTTGATGTGCGCTTTTAGAATTTAGGGGTTTGTTGCAAAAAATTCATATTGGAATTTTCTTTACAACATGTAGGCGCTATTATGAATTTTATATACTAAATGCGATACGCTTGATTATTCAAAACCCTATAAAATTTTATTTGCAACAAGCTCCCCAAATGAGGTGCAGAATGAGCTATGCTGATTTCTGGTGTATGGAAGAGAAAGGAAGTTGCGGTGTAATCTGTTGATGTAGTTCTCGCCAGAACGATTAACAGAAAGGTACACCGCATGACTGATAATACTGTTGTTTCACTGAATACACCACAAGACCCACTTACAGAACTGATACGCCAAGGGGCTAGAGATTTGATTGCACAAGCTGTTGAAGCTGAGCTTCAACAGTTACTTGCACAACACCAGAATGTAATGGTTGACGGCAAGCAAGCCATTGTTCGCAACGGTTTCTTACCTGAGCGAACCTTGCAAACCGGTGTCGGTGATGTCGAAGTGCAGATTCCTAAGGTACGAGATCGCTCAGGGAGTGGCGTCAAATTTAATAGCAACTTGATACCACCGTATCTCAAGCGAACAAAGAGCGTTGCAACACTGCTCCCGTTACTCTATCTCAAGGGAATATCTACGGGCGATATGCTGCCTGCTCTGGAGTCTCTGCTTGGTAAGGATGCGAAAGGCCTGTCAGCCAACAGCATCTGTCGCCTCAAAGAGCGCTGGTATGCTGAGTACGAACACTGGCGTAAGCGTGACCTCGGTAGGCGTCGATATGTTTACGTTTGGGCTGACGGTGTTTACGGTCACGTTAGGATGGACGATAAGCTCTGCTTACTCGTCATCATTGGTGTCGATGACACTGGACGCAAAGAAGTCCTTGGCGTTCTGGATGGTCATAGAGAGTCAGAAGCAAGTTGGACGGAACTCATTGAGCAGCTACGAGCGCAGGGATTACAGTTAGCACCGAAGCTCGCCATCGGAGATGGCGCGCTTGGCTTCTGGAAAGCAGTTGCTAAGTGCTGGCCTCAAACGACTCAGCAACGGTGCTGGGTACATAAGACGGCGAATGTGCTTAACAAGGTGCCCAAAAGCGTACAACCACGAATGAAGGAAGCACTGCAAGATATCTGGATGGCAGAAACTAGAGATGATGCTTATCACGCCTTCTCAACTTTCCAGAAGCGCTTTGAAGCCAAGTATCCAAAGGCAACGGACTGCTTGGTGAAAGATAAAGATGAAATGCTGGCGTTCTACGATTACCCAGCAGAGCACTGGGTTCATATCAGAACAACCAACCCAATAGAATCGATGTTCGCCACAGTACGTTTACGCACGAACAAGACAAAGAACTGTGGAAACAGAAAGACTACGTTGATGATGGCCTACAAGTTAATGCGCAGTGCAGAGACGAAGTGGCGTCGTCTACGAGGTTTTGCACTCCTAGCGGATGTTGTGAAAGATGTTCGCTTCATCAATGGAGTGAAAGAAATGGAGATTCATCAACAGGCTACTGCATGATCTCCATACACCACATTTGACAATAGCTCGTGCAGAATGTCGGGTTTGTTAAAATAAATTTTATTAAATAAGGTATATTGGATGAAGAGGTTAGTTTGGTTGCTTTCTTACTTTTCGCTGGTTTTTTCAAATTTATCTCTGGCTGAGCTTAAACCTGGCCCTGCTCTTGATTTTGTTCAATTCGATAAATTTGGCCAAAAAGTAAAGCCATTAAAAATAATAGATAAGCTTAATTTAATGGATAATGGATTTCGTCAAAAAGGAAAATTTGTTAATTTTAGAAAAGGAGATAGGTTTAGTGAGCAGTTTAAAATAGATATTGAAAATGGTAGATTAAAATATCGAGGTGGGTTATTAAACACTACTAAGGGAGTTGAATTTATGTATATTGTTGAGAATGACGGTACTATTTATGGTGCATCTCTACCTATGGGTAATATGCCAGATGGCTATGATGGTATAGGAATGTTTCACTCATCTTTAGTCAAAGATGAGTGGCCTATATTTGCAGGAGAGATGCGTGTTGAAAATGGGTTAGTAACTAAATTGACAAATAGCAGTGGGCACTTTCAGCCTACTGGAGAGCGGACGGCTATTCTTGAAACATACTTTAAAAAAGAAGGTGTATTAGCCGAAAACTTTATGCCCAAGTATTCTCCTCCAGCTCCGATTCAGCTGCCAAGATCTAACGCTATTAGTTTTAGAGAAGCAACAAGTTCGTTTATATGCCCCCCATGATATCATAAGGGCGGGCTCTTAACCGGCGGCGCTGACGGATCCCCTCATATTTTCCCCAAGGCGAGATCTGGGCTTGTTGCAAAAATTGAAAATGTTTCTGAGGTGCCTATTTGAGCACCTTTCTCATACGTAAATTCCAAATATATTGAAGAGTTCATTGAGGAAGGCGGATCTCTCCTGCACCCTCAGTTTTGGCTCATCGCGACGTAACCAAAAATCAAACTGGCCTTTATTCAACATGCGGATCCCTTCAAAACCTTGAATCGTTGACCAGGCCCGCTTTCGCACCTTGAATCCACCTGTGGCTTAGATAAGCTTTTTAATCGGAGCGTGGTCAGATTAAATGCCATTGTTGAGATATTTCACTTGCCGATGTTCTACATCTTGCCGTAAACGGCCTTCACGCTTGAGGCGAGCAATGGCGTTACCATAAGACGAATGTTTATCAGTATTCAATGTTTGGGGATGAAAGGACGTTTTATAACGGCGTAAGCAGCGTTTTAGGAATTGATAAGCCGCCTCTTTATTGCGTTTACGAGAGAAAAAGAAATCCAGGGTTTCCCCACGTTTATTGATGGCTCGGTAGAGATAATGCCATTTGCCTTTCACCTTGACGTAAGTTTCATCAAGCTGCCAGGAGGTGTCGATACGAGTGAATTGATAACGGCGTAACTTCTTATGTAGGATAGGCCCGTAGTGAATGAACCAACGATAAATCGTGGAGCGATTAACGAAGACACCTCGTTCGGACAACCTATCACTGAGGTTTGCATAGCTCATTGCGGTAGTGCCATACCAACGGACACACCACAAGATAAGTTCGGGGGTGAAATGTCGCCATTTGAATTCAGACTTGACCATAACGTATTGCTCAGTGATGAATCATAGTAAAAGTCTGGCGGCTCGTGAGGTTTTTGCAACAAGCCCGTTTTAAGTGTAATTCAGGGCAGAATTGGTGAAGAGAGTCGTGTAAAATATCGAGTTCACACATCTTGTTGTTTGATTATTGATTATTGATTTTTGGCGAAACCATTTGATCACATGACAAGATGTGTTTCTACCTTAAGCTAATGATTTTTATAAAAATCATTAGGGGATTCCTCAGTGTAAAGCACCCTAGTAGGTTGAGTCTCTTTGTTTTCGGCCGTAGGACGCTCAGGCGACACCGTCGCCGGTTCAAAATCTCCCTATAAAATAAAGTTTATTATTTTCAGTAGTTAAAGTTTGATCCCGCCCTTGACACTTATAAATTACCCAACGATATAAATTGCGGGTTTTAAATTAAAGTTATTTGATATTTACTAATCCAGATGAAGTTGTATTTAATTTAGCTGCGGTTATTTTATTCGTTACTTAATCATTTAAGTTTGGTGCTGTTCACAAAAATAGTGGCCAGTAAAAGGGCTAAAAAATGTGAGAAAAATCGTAAGGTTTTTTGGTTAATTAGCTTGGATTAATATTCGGTTTGGTTAGTTGGTAAATAGGAGAAGGTTGATTTGATAGGTATCGATAGAGAATGGATTGGATAGTCTTGGAATTTTATTCAAACTTTATTTTTGAACGCGTTTTAAAGTTTGTCATGGTTATTTGACGGGCATCAAAAATCACATTAAGCCATAAACAAAAAAGGAAGCCGAAGCTTCCTTTTAGAGTCATATCATCAGTGGTTTTTAGATAAACAGACCACCGAATGCGAAGCCTAGTGCTACCGCAGTACTGATTGTTACCACACCTGGAATGAAGAACGGGTGGTTGAATACTAGGTTACCGATACGCGTTGAGCCTGTGTCATCCATCTCAACCGCAGCCAGTAGCGTAGGGTAAGTTGGAAGAACGAACAGCGCACTTACCGCAGCGAAAGAAGCAACGGCTGTTAGTGGTGCTACGCCAATTGCTAGTGCTGCAGGCATTAATGCAACCGTTGTTGCGCCTTGAGAGTAAAGCAGCATAGAAGCGAAGAACAGAACAAGAGCCAGCATCCATGGGTAGTCAGCCAGTAGCGCGCCTGCAACGTCTTTGATTTCAGCAACGTGTGCGTTTACAAACGTAGAACCTAACCAAGCTACACCAAGTACACATACACACGCAGTCATACCAGAGCGGAATGTCGGTGCTGAAGAAATTTTCGCAGCATCGATCTTAGTGAACATTACGATTGCCGCTGCTGCTGCCAACATTACCGACATGATCGCTTCGTTACGACCTAGTGCAGGGTTCTCGATTAGGCCAACAGAGCTTGAGATAGCTGCTGCGTAACAAACAACAAAACCAATTGCTGCTAGGAAGATGTATGTCGCTTTCTTCGCTGTTGGAAGGATCTCGCGCTTCTCATCTGACGCTAGTTTGATGAGACCTTTCTCTAGACGTTCTTGGTAAACAGGATCGTCTTTGAGTTCGCTACCCATGTAGTTAGCAACAACAGCACCAACCATACAAGCGATGAAGGTTGTTGGGATACAAACCATCAGCAGTGTTAGGTAATCAACACCGAATGGTGCAAGCATGGCTGCGAAAGCTACAACTGCTGCCGAGATTGGCGAAGCCGTGATAGCAATTTGAGACGCAACAACAGCAATAGACAGTGGACGAGAAGGACGTACACCTTGGCCTTTCGCTACTTCGGCAATAACTGGTAGAGTTGAGAATGCTGTGTGGCCAGTACCCGCCATTAGCGTCATTAAAAAGGTCACAATCGGCGCGTAAAAGGTGATGCGTTCTGGGTGCTTACGCAAAAAGTTTTCTGCAATTTGCACCAACCAGTCCATACCGCCAGCAACCTGCATTGCAGCAATTGCGGTGATAACCGACATGATGATCAGGATTACATCAATTGGGATAAAAGATTGGCTTGTTGGTACGCCAAGAATAAGTGAAAGAGCAATAACACCAGCACCACCGGCAAAGCCGATACCGATGCCGCCAATTCTGGCCCCTAAGAAGATAAAGAGCAGGACGATAAACAGTTCTACTGCAATCATAATTAACACCTCATGTAGATTTTATTATGTGACCACTCGTTGAGAGAATGTTCAGATAATAGTTCTATGGTTTAGATTCAATTAAGCAAAAGCGCAACATACAGAAAACCACAAAATAAACAGGGTTAACCGTATTGGAGCCTAAAAAAGGGCTCCGTTTGGAGCCCTTTCTCGCTAGCGTTACTCGTAGCGTTTTGCTTTATACTGAGGATGCATCAAATTTTCAACAGAGAAAATGTCATCAAGTTCTTCTTCGGTTAATAAACCGCGCTCTAGAACCACATCACGAACACTCTTACCTGTTTCTGCACAGATCTTACCAACAATGTCACCTTCGTGGTGGCCAATGTATGGGTTTAGGTAAGTGACGATACCGATAGAGTTAAATACGTGCGCTTCACAGATTTCTTTGTTTACCGTAATGCCGTCTACACACTTGTCGCGTAGGTTCACACAAGCATTAGTTAGGATGTCTAGAGACTCAAACATGCTTTGTGCAATAACAGGTTCCATAACGTTCAGTTGAAGTTGACCACCTTCAGCTGCGAAAGAAACCGTGTTGTCGTTACCTAGAACTTTGAAGCAAACTTGGTTCACTACTTCAGGTACTACTGGGTTTACTTTAGCTGGCATGATTGAAGAGCCTGCTTGAAGCTCAGGTAGGTTCAGCTCGTTCAAGCCTGCGCGAGGACCAGAAGACAGTAGACGTAGGTCGTTACAAATCTTAGACAGCTTAACTGCTAGACGCTTAAGTGCGCCGTGCGTCATTACGTATGCGCCACAGTCTGAAGTTGCTTCGATTAGGTCTTCTGCTGGAACACACTCTAGGCCAGTTACTTCAGCTAGGTGTTTAACAGCAAGGCCTTGGTAACCTGGTGCTGCGTTTAGACCAGTACCGATTGCCGTTGCGCCTAGGTTAACTTCAAGCAGTAGCTTAGATGTGTATTCTAGGTTTTTGATTTCTTCATTGATGGTTACCGCCCAAGCGTGGAACTCTTGGCCAACCGTCATTGGAACTGCATCTTGAAGTTGAGTACGACCCATCTTCAAAACGGTGTTGAATTCTTGGCTCTTAAGCTCGAATGCACCTTTAAGGTATTCAATTGCATCGATCAGTTTTAGTACGCTGTTGTAAACAGAGATACGGAAGCCAGTTGGGTAAGCACAGTTAGTTGATTGGCTGCGGTTTACGTGGTCGTTCGGGTTGATGAACTCGTACTGGCCTTTTTCTTTGCCCATTAGCTCAAGTGCAACGTTCGCAACAACTTCGTTCGCGTTCATGTTTACAGAAGTACCAGCACCACCTTGGAAAACGTCTGATGGGAACTGATCCATGCACTTGCCAGTGTCTAGAATTAGGTCACAAGCTTGGATGATGTATTTAGCCACTTCGCTAGGAATTACACCTAACTCTTTGTTTGCTAAAGCCGCTGCTTTTTTTGTCATCACCATACCGCGAACGAATTCAGGTACATCTGAGATCGTTACATTTGAGATGTTGAAGTTTTCAACTGCGCGTAGAGTGTGGATGCCGTAGTAAGCATCAGCCGGAACATGACGTTGACCTAAAAGATCTTCTTCGAGACGAGTAGCTTGAGGAGCATCAACTTGTGCTTCTGATAGAGTAGCCATAACAGGATCCTTAGAGAATAATTCTGATTATATAGTTAGTTATTAGCCTATTCTGTGTGCAAATACTCCGTTCGCTAGAATATTGGGCTGATAAATCCGTCCTGACTTATGTGGCACATGATACTGTACCTAGCGCATAAAAATAGTAAGTTGATCACCTTTTTCGCTTTTGTTTAGTCAATATTTTGCAAAGTTAATTTGGGTCAATAAACACGCTTATTTACAGGATAAATTTGAGATTGGTAGACCTTTCAGCGTAAACTGAAAGCAACAAAGGAGGGCGTGTGTTTCCTATCTTATTATTACTATTTATCTTCGTACCCATCATTGAGATTGGGCTATTTATTCAAGTTGGTGGCTTCTTAGGATTGTGGCCAACTATTGCATTGGTTTTGATCACGGCATTTGTTGGTGCATCGCTGGTTCGTAGCCAAGGTATTCAAACACTGATGTCCGTTCAAGGTCGACTACAGCAAGGCGAGATGCCGGCACAGCAGATCCTTGAAGGCGTGATGCTGGCGGTGGCTGGCGTATTGCTGCTGACTCCAGGCTTTATGACAGACGCCCTGGGTATGTTGGTATTGTTGCCAGCACCAAGAGCCATGATCGCTAAGAAAATGATGGAAAAAATGGTGGTTAAAAACATGTCTGGCGGACAAGCTGGCTTTGGTCAGAGTCCATTTGGAGATGATCCATTTAACCGCGACCCATTTGACCAATCAAAAGGCGGCAACACCTTTGAAGGTGAGTTTGAGAAGAAAGACGACGACAACGATCGTAACCGCTTAAACTAACCCTGTTGCTTAGATAGAAAGACAACAACTGAAAAGGCTCTTACCTTTATCCTTCGTAAGAAAGAGATAATGGTAAGAGCCTTTTTTATTGCGTATTAGCGATTACGGATAATAGGTGTTTGAGCGTTTGGTTATACCGCGCCTTCAAAACCCATTTGTCGCCATGCTTCAAACGCGATGATTGCTACAGCATTGGATAGGTTCAGGCTGCGTGCGTCTGGCATCATCGGAATGCGAATACGTTGCTCCATTGGCATACTTTCGATGAACTCAGCTGGCAGGCCACGTGTCTCAGGGCCAAACATCAATACATCGCCTTGTTGGAACTTGGCATCGACGTGGTGACCTGTGGTTTTGGTGGTACAGGCAAAGATACGGTAGTCACCTTCACGTTCGTTCTCTAGATACTCAATAAAAGCTTCTAGGTTCTTGTGACGTTTCACTCGCGCTAGGTCGTGGTAATCCAAGCCAGCACGACGAACTTTCTTCTCTTCAAAATCAAAGCCAAGTGGTTCAATTAAATGCAGGTTTGCTCCGCAGTTAGCACATAGGCGGATGATGTTACCCGTATTGGGTGCAATTTCTGGTTCGTATAGAGCGATATCAAACATGTGGGTTCACAAGAGTAATCAAAGATAGCCAGAGTATACGGTGGCAAGCTGTGTGAGTACAGTTTGCCACCATCCACTTAGGCTTGGTTGGTGAGTGCCTGCGCGTAGTTTTCTGATACTGCACTCCAGTTGACCACGTTCCACCAAGCGTTGATGTAGTCAGGTCGGCGGTTTTGATAGCTGATGTAGTAGGCATGCTCCCACACATCTAACGCAAGTATCGGTTCACCGTTGCTGGCCACCGTATCCATCCAAGGATTGTCTTGGTTTGAGGTTGAGATGATCTTCAGTTGTCCTTCTTCTACTACTAGCCAAGCAAAGCCTGAACCGAAGGTGTTGATTGCCGCTTGAGCAAACTTATCTTGGAATGCTGCAAAATCTCCAAATGTGCTTTTAATCGCCTCATCAAGCTCGCCCGTTGGTTCGCCACCGCCGTCTTGCGACATACAATTCCAATACAAGATATGGTTGTAGTAGCCGCCACCATTGTTGCGCACGGCGGGGCTGTGTTGAGAAATATTCGCGAAGATTTCAGTGAGAGATTGCTGTTCAAGCTCGCTACCAGAAACCGCTGCGACAAATTTATCGTAACAGGTTCTATGGTGCTTGCTGTAGTGCACTTCCATCGTTTTTGCATCGATGTACGGTTCTAGAGCATCGTAGGCGTAGGGCAGTTCAGGGAAAATGTGAGACATGGTAAATCCTCCTTAATTAGAGGATTTACCATAATGATAATAACAATCATTATCAACTGTGATCTTTGTGGGGGTATTACAGTGGCAGGATAGGCAGAGTAATTTCGAGCTGTAATCCACCGAGTTTACTGCGGCTCGCGGTAATCGTTCCGCTATGTTGGCGAATCGCACTCTCGGTAATAGTCAGCCCAAGCCCAGTGCCACCCGAATTACGGTCACGAGCGGTAGAAACACGGTAGAAAGGTCTGAAGATAGAGTCGAGCTCATCATCAGGCACACCATCACCGTTGTCATTGACGCAAATAGTCAGCTGATCTTGCACTACGTGGAATTGCACATCGACTTGGTCTTTACCGTAGTAAATGGCGTTGCGCGTAATGTTGTCTAAGGCACTCATCAGTAGCTTAGGGTTACCTGAAATTGAACGCTCAGGGATTTCTGAGAATGTCAGCTCTTTACCCATCTGTTCTGCTTCAAACTGCGCGTCTTTTAAGATTTCTTCCCACAAGCTCGATATCGGCTGAACTTCACGAGTAATGTGACTATCAACCTGCATGCGAGAGAGGGTCAGTAGTTCACTGATCATCTGTTCCAAGCGTTGCGCTTCTGTATCAATACGCTCGAGTTCTGGACTCTCTCCTTGCTTACGAATCGCCAGTGCATTGGCCATGCGAAGCCGTGTTAAAGGCGAACGTAGCTCGTGTGAGATATCAGAAAGCAAGCGCTGTTGCCCTGAGATCATCTGGTTTACCGCCTCAACCATTTGGTTAAAGCTTTCACCCGCTTGTCTGAATTCTGATGTACCTTTTTCAAGGGTTGGATCGACTTCGAATTCGCCTTTCGCTACACGTTGTGCAGCACGTTCAAGCCTACGAGCTGGCTGGCTGAGTGCCCAAGCTAACCAAAGTAATAGTGGGGTACTGGCTAGCATCACGGCAAGCAACAGCTGCAGTGGTCTATCAAATAGTCGCAGTAAGAACGGCGGCGGCTGGTTCCACTTTACTCCGGCGTACATGAGTAGCTCTTCACCTGCCAGCTTGATTGGCACAGGGCCGGCAACCATGTAGTGCCCGTAAAGCTTCTGCTTGGGTACTTCTGGATTATCAATTGAGGTTACAAAGTTGCGAATCGCCTTAAGTTTGTAGTCTGAATGTCTTTTCGAGGTTAGGACTGCGCCCTCAAGATCGGTCAGATAGATACGTGCACGAGAATCTTTGCGGCTACGTGGCGCCTCAAGTTGGAAGACAATTTTGCCGAGATTAGACTCTCTGGCGTAGCGTTGCTCTGTAGCCTTGGCGATACGTTCCAGTTTGCTGAGATGGTCAGCGGGCACATCACGCGCTACTCGCGGGTCGAGATGTGGTAGTGAGAGTACGGATAAAAGCACCAGTAACATGGTGAACCAAAAGATGGCAAAGATACGTCCATATAAGCTAGTGATTTTAGGGATGCGCATTAATCCTCCTCTACCAATAGGTAGCCACGACCACGCAAGGTCTTGATGCGTGATTTGCCATCGCTACGCTCTGGAATCTTTTTACGTAGGTTAGAGATGTGCATGTCTATCGCACGGTCAAATGCTGCAAGCCTTTTGCCAAGTACATCTAAGCTTAACGCTTCCTTGGTGATCACTTGCCCCGGGTTTTGGATAAGGTGGCTTAGTAGAGCGAACTCGGTAGTGGTCAAGTCGATGATCTCGCCATTGCAGTACGCTTCTTGTTTGCCAGGGAATACTTCAATGTCTTGATATTGGACTCTATCGCTGGCGGCTTTTGGAGTATTCGTGGTTTGCGTACGGCGCAAGATGGCGCGAATACGTGCGAGTAATTCGCGGTCACTAAACGGCTTTGGTAAGTAATCATCCGCACCCAGCTCCAGGCCGATCACACGGTCGATCTCTTCACCTTTCGCAGTCAGCATTAGCACTGGCGTCTCCCAATGTTCTCTTAACTTCTTGAGTGTTTCCATGCCGTTCAGGCGCGGCATCATCACATCTAAAAGAATCAGGTCAATCTCATCATTGATCGCTTCGAGCCCTGCGTAGCCATCATTGGCTTCAGATACGGTGAAGCCCTCAAAGCTAAGAATGTCTTTAAGTAAGCTCGTTAGCTCGGTGTCGTCATCAATAAGAAGAATGTTCGCCATGGGAAAGCCTTAATCGGTTAGTTACAGGTTAATAATACTGCTAATTATTCGTCAGCTTTCACTCTTTACGATTCTTTACGCTTTCTAAACGTCACTTTACGAGGGAAAGACTAATCTATATTCAAGCGCTGAGATACAGACGCAATGCATGACTTATTATACCGAATTGAGGCAACAATTATGAAAATGACGAAGAAACTTGTACTAGCAGCTGCGGCACTTCCACTTATGTTAGGTACAGCAAGTGCGTATGCATTTGGCGGCGGCGACAAAGGCGACCATAAAGGTATGCACGGTAAATGTGGTGGCTTCGACAAGAAAGTGATGCGTCAACTAGACCTAACTGACGCACAAAAAGAACAGTTAAAAGAGATGCGTGAAGCGAACCGTGCTGAGATGAAAGCAAAACACGCGGGCAACAAGTCAGACAAAATGGCGCAAATGAAAGCGCACCACGAGAAAGTTCAAGCATTGGTGTTGGCTGATAACTTCGATGAAGCAGCAGCGAACGACCTAGCAAGCCAAATGGTTGAGAAGCAAACTGAGCGACGCGTGGCAATGCTTAAGAAGCAACACGAAATGATGAGCGTGCTAACGCCTGAGCAAAAAACTCAACTGAAAGAAATCCAACAGGAGCGCATGAATAAGTGTGCTGAAAAAATGGAAAAACGCATGAACAAAGACAAGTAATTCGAGCTTGATTAAGCAGCTTTGAATGAAAGTATTTAGAAAAAAGCGGCCGTGTGCCGCTTTTTTTGATCTCTTAAAATGAATGTCTTACATCATGGCTGTCATATTCAATTGATTATTTGCAGGTTATACTTTGTGCTATTAGTCACTTTATAGCTAAGTTATGAAACAAGAATACGCACGTTTAGTTACGCTAGCCGCTTGGGCAGCGACCACCATCGCCACTATTTTGTTGATAGTAAAAGTCGCAGCTTGGTGGGTGACAGGTTCGGTGAGCCTGTTGGCTTCCGTAGTCGATTCAATGTTGGATATCGCCGCTTCGGTCGTTAACTTATTGGTTGTTCGCTATTCTCTTCAGCCTGCCGACAAAGAACATACCTTTGGTCATGGTAAGGCAGAATCACTCGCTGCATTAGCACAAGCGATGTTTATCTCAGGCTCGGCTTGTTTCCTCATTCTTAACGGTATTGAACGCTTCTTCAGACCTCATGAACTGAACTCTCCAGAGATTGGTATCTACGTCAGCTTATTCGCGATAGTCATGACCTTCGGCTTGGTTCGATTCCAAAAATACGTGGTAAAGAAAACGGGTAGCCAGGCGATTGCCGCTGATTCACTACACTATCAATCTGACCTTTATATGAACGCGGCCATCATGCTGGCCCTAGCATTGAGCTGGTTTGGCATTGGCCAAGCGGACTCTGTATTCGCGGTGGGTATCGGTATCTACATTCTTTACAGTGCTTATCAAATGGCGATGGAAGCGATTCAATCTCTACTTGATCATAAGCTACCGGATGAAGAGCTAAAACAGATTAAAGAGGCATCGTTGAGCATCGAAGGCGTGTTGGGTGTACATCAATTACGAACGCGTCGTTCGGGGCCAATTCGCTTCATTCAATTGCACTTAGAACTTGAAGATGAGATGCCACTTATTGAAGCGCATCGCATTTCTGATGAAGTAGAGGCTAAGCTTATCTCTGTGTTCCCTGATGCTGATGTATTAATTCATCAAGATCCGTATTCGGTGGTGTTTGGGCCAGAGAAACAACAAAGTTTCATTCGTGGTATGAGCACGAAAACTAGGCAGCAAATGGTAAGTGGATAGCTTTTGAACTAGAGTGAGTAGAAATTGCGAACGCTTTGGTGATTCAAAAACCACCTTAGTAACAATTAATGTTGATTCTGATGTGAATCAACAAAGTTACTGAGTAAAACTGTAATACTCTTACAGAAGTAGAAATGTTACATAATTTTTCGCGATTTAAGTGCTATTCCTGTTGAGGAAATGTAACATAACGCACAAATATAGATTTAAAATCTTGTTGATATACAATCAGCAAGAATAAGAATTGAATAATAGATTCCCAAAAATCGAGGGTGAGCATGATTAAGAAGATCGGTGTTTTGACCAGTGGTGGTGACGCTCCGGGCATGAACGCAGCAGTTCGCGGCGTAGTTCGTACCGCGTTATCAGTTGGCATTGAAGTTTACGGTATTTACGATGGCTACCAAGGCCTTGTTGAAAACCGTATCGAGAAGCTTGACCGTTCAAGCGTATCTGATGTGATCAACCGTGGTGGTACTTTCTTAGGTTCTGCACGTTTCCCTGAATTCAAAGACGTTGCTGTTCGTGAGAAAGGCATCGAGAACCTTAAAGAGCACGGTATCGAAGCACTTGTTGTTATCGGTGGTGACGGTTCTTACATGGGTGCTAAGAAGCTGACTGAAATGGGTTACCCATGTATCGGTCTTCCAGGCACAATTGATAACGATATCGCTGGTACTGACTACACAATCGGTTACCTAACAGCGCTTAACACTGTTATCGATTCAATCGACCGTCTACGTGACACGTCTTCTTCTCACCAACGTATTTCTATTGTTGAAATCATGGGCCGTCACTGTGGTGACCTTACGCTTATGTCAGCAATCGCAGGTGGTTGTGAGTACATCATCACTCCAGAGACTGGCCTAGATAAAGAGCAGCTAATCGGCAACATCCAAGATGGCATTGCTAAAGGCAAGAAGCACGCAATTATCGCTCTAACTGAGCTAATGATGGACGCGAACGAACTGGCTAAAGAGATCGAAGCTGCAACGGGTCGTGAAACTCGTGCAACGGTTCTTGGTCACATCCAACGTGGTGGTCGTCCTACTGCGTTTGACCGTGTCCTTGCTTCTCGCATGGGTAACTACGCTGTTCACCTTCTACAAGAAGGCCACGGTGGTCGTTGTGTTGGTATCGAGAAAGAAGAGCTTGTTCACCACGACATCATCGACTGTATCGAGAATATGCAGAACCCAGACCGTTCTGAGCTGTTCCGCGTAGCAGAAGAGTTATTCTAAGCAACGCCTAGCGTAAGCTTAAAGAATTTAAAAACCGCTGATTTATCAGCGGTTTTTTGTATCTGGCGTTATTTTGATTCATTGTAAAATCCCCTCCTAGCCTCCCCTTAAGTTAGGTTCTCAGATCTCTTTAGTTTTATTTGGAAAGGGGAGGAACAGTTCCTTGGTTGTTGGAACATATACTGCCTACAACAAATTTCATCAATCAGGGTAAGCTTTCTAATTGGTGATTCATGGAACATTTTATAGTTTCAGTTAGCCAAGAAATCTAAGAGAACAAAGAAAGTTCTCCCCCTTTATCTTCGGTCGGTAGGTTAATCGAAAATGTTGAAACAAGGGGGAGTTAGAGGGGGATATCTACATAGAAGTATATTTGGGGATTGAATCCATGATCTTCGCCAAAACTTCCTCAACGTTATGATTAACCTCATTATTGGTAAAGCGAAGGACCCTGATTCCAAGTTTATTTAAGTCTTGTGTGCGTTGATGATCGTAAGCTTGTGCTTGTTCTGAAAAATGACTATTACCGTCTAATTCGATAGCTAACTTTAGTTCGCAGCAGAAGAAATCTACGATGTATTTTTCAATGCTATGTTGTCTTCTAAACTTTACGCCAAGCTGCTTTCTTCTTATATAAAACCATAGTTTGCGCTCTGGTTGAGGCATGTTGTTTCGGAGTGCTTTTCGAAATGTATTGAGCTGAGGTTGTGTATAAATCTTCATAACGCAGTCCGATGAATAGAAGTGTTATTAAGTTACAAAGAGCTGGTGGCAAAAGAGAGGTAGAAGAGGGTGGTGTTCGAGATAGATCAAAAAAGGCCAACCTAAGTTGACCTCTTATTCAATTTAAACCGTGATGTCTAAATTAAGCTTTTGCTTTAGCTGCTGCTTTAGCGATAGCTGCGAAACCAGCTGCGTTTAGAGCTGCGCCGCCAACTAGAGCACCATCGATGTCTGGTTGTGCGAAGTAAGCTTCAGCGTTTTCAGGCTTAACAGAACCACCGTATTGGATGATTACTTGCTCAGCTACTGCTGCGTCTTTTTCAGCGATCATTGCACGGATAGAAGCGTGGATGCGTTGTGCATCTTCAGCTGTTGCTGCTTTACCAGTACCGATAGCCCAGATTGGTTCGTAAGCGATGATTGCGCCGTTTAGAGCTTCAACACCGTAAGCGTCGATAACTGCGTTGATTTGACGTGCACATACTGCTTCAGTTTCGCCTGCTTCGTTTTGCTCGTCAGATTCACCGATACAGAAAACTGGCTTCAGGCCGTTCTCTTGTAGGAATTTGAATTTCTTAGCTACGAACTCGTCTGATTCGTTGTGGTATTCACGACGCTCAGAGTGACCGATGATGATGTGAGTTGCACCGAAGTCTTTCAGCATTTCTGGAGACATGTCGCCAGTGAAAGCACCGCTGTTGTTTAGGTCAGTGTTTTGAGCACCTAGGATGATTTTGTTACCGCCTTCAGCGATTAGACGCTCAGCTAGATCGATGTAAAGTGCTGGTGGAGCTACTGCTACGTCTACACCTTCAACGCCTTCAAGTTCAGCGTTAAGACCAGTTAGCAGCTCAGTTACCATTGCTTTGCTACCGTTAAGTTTCCAGTTACCCATCACTACAGGACGACGCATAGGAATATCTCCGTATTTAATCAATTAATGTAAAAAATCTTCGTAAGAATATAACAGATAAAACGCGTTAGATCATGATTGTGGTCATGTCTTTATGGGATCTTATCGATTGGTCAGAGTAGATAACGCTCTTATATCAGTGATCCGACAGACAGAATAATAGCTAACTTCTCGGATTTTTCATCGTTAGTTGGTATTAAGGGACAAACGTTTGCGTTAACAATAGGAAGTAATAATGCCAAATCTAGTTCTAGAGTACTCAAATTCAGTGGACGAGCGAGTGAATATCCAAGGTTTACTAGAAGATCTTCATCAAGTTACATTAAACTGTGGCTTGTTTGATATTCCGTCTGTGAAATCACGCTCTCTACGTTGTCATAACTGGCTAGTGGGTGATGAAGAGGACAGTGTAGACTTTATTCATATCAGCTTTGAATTACTTTCTGGGCGTACCGAAGAACAGAAACGGGAATTGTCACGTTCGTTAATGCAAATCTTACAAGAACAGGCGAGCCATGTTCGAAGCCTAACGGTTAATATTCGCGATATGGACAAAAGTTGTTTTCAGAAAGTGATTAACTGATTCGTGTAATAAAGTATTTGCTGCTAACTTTTTGGTAGTGTATTAATTTTTGAGTATTTTTAGATGTCGATGAAAGATTTACTGCTCTCTTTCAAAGGGAGAATTGGTCGTAAGACTTACTGGATGTGGAACATTTTCTACTATGTCGCGATCACCGGTTTTGCGTCTGGGATTTCGGTACTGTTTCCTGCCTACTCCTATATTTTACTGCCAATCTTCTTGTTGCTACTCGTAATCCCAGACTTAGCGGTGACCGCTAAGCGTTGGCATGACCGTAACAAGTCTAACTACTGGCTACTACTGAATGTACCGCTAGTATTAGGGCGTTTAGCTTCGCCTGTCGCTGCAACATCGGCGGACTCGGTATCACCAATGCACATGGTGGCAACGGTTGCAGCATTAGTGTGTGGTTTATGGATTTTGATTGAATGTGGTTTGTTGAAAGGCACAGAAGGCCGCAACGATTACGGTGAAGATCCAGTATAAGAGTTTTCAGCAGTTAATATAAAGTGAGCATTAGGCTCCCTTTTTGCTTTCTGGAGCTGTCTGATCTAGTACATTTTGGGTTCAGTGTTAGGTCTGAATGGAACCACATTTTCAGGCTGAGGCTCTTCTAAGGTACAGCGCCCTTGGAGTGCGTCTTGGAACTTGCAAACCTGGCAGCGCAGCTCTTGCATCAACACGACATTGACGTGATGAGGATTTTTACAACGGCTGACGACTAAATCGAGATGGCTTTGCTGAGCTCGAAGTCTGCCTTGCATACTTTCAGAAGCGGAGCAGATCATCTGCTCACACATCTCGTGTTTGAATTGGTTGAATGCTTTGGGATCGTTTTGAGCAAGTTGAACCAGTTCATCAAAAGGAGGCAGTTTCTGCTCTGGTTGTGGATGTGCCATCATTCCTTCCTTAGAATTAAGCATGTTTCATATGCTTTAAGCTTAAGAAAGATTTCTGTATAAATTTTGTTCGATCTTTTGATTTCTCAATATTGAGACAAGATCAATGGCTTAGCGTTAAGCGGTAGCGACAGGTACTAAGGTGTAGGTACAGCGTCGTTCGCCAGCAATAATATGCTCAGTTCGGCTGACGTGGCACTCATCTTTTAGCAGCTTGGTGAACACGTTGAGCTCAGATTGACACAAGCTAGGGCAACGTGTTGCAGCCTTACAAATAGGGCAATGGTTTTCAATCAAGATGTAGTGATCGTCGTGTTCTTTCAGTTCTGCCATGTAGCCTTCTTCTTCACGAAGTTGGGTGAGCTTTTCCAGCTTACTGATTAGATTTTCACAATCAGACAGGGCAGATTGATACTGTTTTAAGGTGTGTTGTTCACGCTCGTCAGCGACTTTAGCTAGGCCTTCTTTTCCGAATAGATTCTCTACCGCATCAATGACTTGAATCGTAAGTTCACCATGACGGTCTGAAAATTGACTATGGCCGTGCTGAGTAAGAGACCAATGACGAGTCGGACGACCGACTTTCACTTTGACGTCATGAAACGCGAGAATGCCATCATCTTCCAGGCTTTGCAGATGTTGCCTTGCCCCCATTGTCGTCATGCCAAACTCTTCTGATAGCTGCTTGGCCGTTACTGCGCCTTGACGCTTAATGGTCTGTAAGATTTTGTCGCTTGTTTTCATACTATCCCTACCTCATGAACCTTACTATTATGAGGCAAGGTGTTTATAAAGCAAACCATTTACTATTTTGACAGTTACTGACCTATCAATAGCAAGGGTGAGAATCTGACAGGTCAATAAAACAAAAGGCTGATACTTGGTATCAGCCTTTGACTATTCTGTTTCACTCGATATGAGGATTACAGGATGTGACCAACCACTTCTGGATCTTTACGCTCTAAGTAGTGGATTGATTTGATGCGGCGAATCGTGCGGCAGCGGCCACGGATAAGTAGCGTTTCTGTTGTAGCGATATTGCCTTGACGAGAAATGCCTTCTAGCAGGTCACCCTTAGTGATGCCCGTTGCTGAGAATACAACGTTGTCGCTGCGAGCCATGTCTTCCATCTTTAACACGATACCAGCGGTTACGCCCATTTCAGCACAACGCTCTAGCTCAAGTTCACCATGTTTACGGTTCTCTTCTGTATCGCCTTTCACTTCGTGACGAGGCAGAAGACGACCGTGCATGTCACCGTCTAGCGCGCGAATTACTGCGGCAGAAACTACACCTTCAGGTGCACCGCCTATGCAGTACATGACGTCTACTTCGCTGTCTGGCATACAGGTTAGGATAGATGCAGCTACATCACCATCTGGCACTGCGAATACACGAACGCCCATCGCTTGCATCTCTGCAATCACTTGGTCATGACGTGGTTTAGCCAGTGTCGTAACAACCAGTGTATCCAGTGTTTTACCTAGTGCCTTGGCGATGTTTTCTAGGTTTTCTTTCAGTGGTAGCTCTAGGTTGATAACGCCTTTCGCGCCCGGGCCTACAACTAACTTTTCCATGTACATATCAGGCGCTTTTAGGAAGCTACCTTTCTCGCCAGCAGCCAATACAGCCAATGCATTTGATTGGCCCATTGCTGTCATGCGTGTCCCTTCAATTGGGTCAACTGCGATGTCGACAGCGTCGCCGCCTACACCTACGTTTTCGCCGATATAAAGCATAGGTGCATCATCGATTTCACCTTCACCAATAACAATCTCACCGCTGATTTCGGTTTTGTTGAGTAGGCTACGCATGACTTCTACAGCAGCGCCATCTGCAGCGTTTTTGTCGCCACGGCCAAGCCACTTGTAACCAGCCAGTGCTGCACCTTCTGTGACACGAGAGAATGACATTGCTAAATCGCGTTTCATGCGGACTCCAAAATTTTCAAAGGGGGAATAGAAATTTCGCGGCGGATTTTACCATATCCAAAAGGAAACGTTTGCCTTTTTGCTTTTTGGAGATTGCTTTTGATCAATGAGCAGTGAAAAACCGCTAATATTCATCAAAATAATTGGTTTGCGAGTGTGACTGTAAGAATTAACGTCAATATTCGGTAAAAAGCGCTGTTTTTTTCATCGAATGGCGCAAAATATCGAATATATTGAGTGTTTATCCTTGCTCTGCTGAGTAGAATGGGGAAATAAGTGGAGTGAACCTTCACCATCAAATGGATAACTTAAAGGTAGGCCAGAATGTCTTTTGAAGTACTAGAGCAACTAGAAGCAAAAATTCAAACAGCAGTAGATACGATTGCACTTCTTCAAATGGAAGTGGAAGAGCTTAAAGAAGAGAAACAAGCACTAGCAACTGAAGCTGGTGAGCTTAAAGCAAGCCGTCACGAGCTAGAGCAAAAAACTCAGCAGATGCAAGAAGAGCATTCAGCATGGCAAGATCGCATCCGTAACCTTCTTGGTAAAATGGATGAAGTAGAGTAATTCACTCTTCAGATTTAAAAAAACGCCCGCTACTCAGTAGCGGGCGTTTTTGTTTGTGTTCTTGGTTATTGTGAGTGACTTATGAAGAGCTAGAACTACTCGACTTCTTCTTCATCAGCATCGAGATCAAGCTCAACGTCTAAAGGTTCGGCTGAAAGAATAATGCCCGTGTTGTCGGCGTAGAGGTAATCTTCCGGTAAGAAGGTTACGCTACCAAAGTTAACAGGTACGTCTAGCTCACCGACACCATCTTGGCTCGCTCCAACAGGAATAGAAGCCAGTGCTTGAATGCCTAGGTTCATGTCTTCCAGCTCATCGACTTCGCGAACGCAGCCATACACCACAATACCTTCCCACTCATTGTCTTCGGCAAGTAGGGCCATTTCAGCATCGATCAGTGCTTTACGCAGTGAGCCGCCACCATCGATTAACAACACACGCCCTAGACCGTCTTGCTCTAGTACCGAGCGAATCAGAGCGTTGTCTTCAAAGCACTTTAATGTCGTGATCTGTCCTGCGAAAGAGGCACGCCCACCAAAGTTGCTGAACATTGGCTCCACGACATCAACTTGATCCAAATATATGTCGCACAGTGCTGAAGTGTTGTATTCCATTAGTATACCTTTTGAACAATGAGCTTACTTTGAGTATATCGGTGCTTGATCCCTTTGCAATGATTAGTCTCAATTAACTCAATAGAGTTTGAGCTACGACAACCCCTGCAAACAATAGGTTAGTGACCAGCGAGCATTTCACGATAACAGGCATCATAGGTGCAATTTGAGCGGGTTTTTCGGTTTCCCAAACCGCTTTACCATGTTTGTAGACAATCACAATGCTCAACAAAAATGGCAGGCTGATCCAGACCGGTTTCTCTTGAATCAGCAGGTAGATAGCAAAAGAGACCAGTGCTAACCCAAGTAGCGCAAAGTGGTAATGTTTGGCTTTACGTTGCCCCAAGCGAACCGCCATGGTGCGTTTACCACATTCACTGTCGTTCTCGATATCACGCATATTGTTGATATTGAGTACTGCAACCGCCATCAATCCACAGCCTAACGCAGGAAGGAAGAGGCTTGGTTCAACATGACCAGTATGTAGGAAGTAAGTACCTGAAACGCCTAATAAGCCAAAGAAGATAAATACCGATAAGTCGCCAAGGCCGATATAACCATAAGGCTTATTACCCACGGTGTAAGCGATAGCGGCGACGATAGCTAATACGCCTAACGCGATGAAAGACAGAATGCTCTCAATTGACGTTAAGGCATGAAAAATCAAAATCAGTCCAGCAATCATGGTAAACACGATGTTGAGGATGATTGCTTGCTTCATGGTTTGAGCCGTCACCGCACCGGATTGCATGGCGCGCATTGGACCTAAGCGGTTTTCGTTGTCTGTACCTTTTACTGCATCACCGTAGTCATTCGCCAGGTTCGACAAAATCTGTAATAGGGTGGCGGTTAAAAAGGCCAACAGAGCGATCGATAAAGAGAACTGACCGTTGGCGAACGCTAAACTACTTCCTGTAAGAATAGAGACGAGTGCGAGAGGCAGAGTTTTTGGTCGTGCGGCATCAAGCCAAATCATAAGAGATTGTTTCATCGTAAGTCTATTTCGTTGTAAGGCCACCTTGATTAGCAGGGCGCCTATATTGTAAGTATTGGTTTCATGCGGTGATTTGAGTATACGCCCATTTTTCAGGTAATAAAAAGCCCACTTGAAAGTGGGCCTTGAATTCGCTTATTAGCTGCTATTTCTTTGAGATAGAGCAATAAGTTGGAGTTTCGTGTGCTACAGGATGAAGCGGCTTAGGTCTTCGTCTTCAACGAATTCACCAAGCTTCGAGTTTACATAAGCTTCATCGATCACGAGCGTGCTGCCAGCTTTGTCTGTTGCATCGAATGAAATCTCATCCATCAGGCGTTCCATCACAGTGTGTAGACGACGTGCACCGATGTTCTCAGTGGTTTCGTTTACGCGCCATGCTGCATCAGCGATCTGGTTGATGCCGTCTTCAGTAAACTCAATGTTCACATCCTCGGTCTTCATTAGGGGCAATGTATTGCTCTGTCAGAGACGCTTTTGGCTCAGTTAGAATGCGTTTGAAGTCATTCGCTGAAAGTGCTTCAAGTTCTACACGAATTGGTAGACGACCTTGTAGTTCAGGGATCAAGTCCGATGGCTTAGCCACTTGGAATGCACCTGATGTGATGAATAGGATGTGGTCCGTTTTCACCATACCGTGCTTAGTTGATACTGTGCTGCCCTCGATAAGAGGCAGTAGGTCACGTTGAACACCTTCACGAGATACGTCTGGGCCTGAGCTGTCGCCACGCTTACAGATTTTATCGATCTCATCGATGAAGACGATACCGTTGTTTTCAGCGTTGAAGATCGCGTTCTCTTTCAGCTCTTCCTGGTTCACAAGCTTAGCGGCTTCTTCTTCCGTTAGGGCTTTGAATGCGTCTTTGATTTTCATCTTACGCTTTTTCTTGGTGTCGCCAGCTAGGTTTTGGAACATACCTTGTAGCTGGTTAGTCATCTCTTCCATGCCTGGAGGTGACATGATTTCAACGCCCATTTGTGGTGCTGCTACATCGACTTCGATCTCTTTGTCGTCGAGCTTACCTTCGCGCAATTTTTTGCGGAAAATTTGGCGAGTGTTTGAAGAGGTTGTGTCTTCGCTTGATTGCTCATTCTGACCCCAAGCATCACGAGCTGGTGGTAGTAGGGCATCAAGAATGCGCTCTTCCGCTTGCTCTTCAGCGCGGAATTGCACTTTCTTCATCGCTTGCTGGTGCGTCATTTTGATCGCAACGTCCGTTAGGTCTCGGATGATGGTCTCAACTTCTTTACCTACGTAGCCAACTTCGGTGAACTTAGTCGCTTCTACTTTGATGAACGGTGCGTTTGCTAGCTTCGCTAGGCGGCGAGCAATCTCTGTTTTACCAACACCCGTAGGGCCGATCATTAGAATGTTTTTTGGTGATACTTCAACACGCAGGCTCTCTTCAAGCTGCATACGACGCCAGCGGTTACGCAGTGCGATAGCCACTGAACGCTTAGCGTTGTCTTGACCGATAATGTGGCGATTGAGTTCGTGAACAATTTCGCGAGGAGTCATCTCAGACATGGTTTTTCCTTAATTCTTTAATCACTGTTGATACAAGTTTTGGGTAGAAGCGTTTGTTATTCTGGCTTTGGCAGTTCAACAGTGCTTTCTAGCTCTTCAACAGTGTGGTGATGGTTGGTGAACACACAGATATCGCCAGCAATATTCAGCGACTTTTCTGCGATTTCACGTGCATCTAAATCAGTATTTTCTAATAGTGCCGTAGCCGCTGCTTGAGCGAAGTTACCGCCTGAACCGATAGCGATTAGGTCGTTCTCTGGTTGAACAACATCACCGTTACCTGTGATGATCAGTGAAGCGGTTTCGTCAGCTACCGCTAGTAGTGCTTCTAATTTACGTAGAGCACGGTCACTACGCCAATCTTTCGCTAGCTCAACGGCAGCTTTGGTCAGGTGGCCTTGGTGCATTTGCAGCTTGCTTTCAAATTTTTCGAATAGCGTGAAAGCATCAGCGGTACCGCCAGCAAAACCAGCCAGTACTTTATCATTGTATAGGCGATGCACTTTACGGGCATTGCCCTTCATTACCGTGTTGCCTAGAGATACTTGTCCATCACCCGCGATGACGACTTTATTATTACGACGTACAGATACTATGGTAGTCACGAGTAGGGCCTCTTAATGTTCTTATCTTAGGGTATAAAAAGTATATGAGGATGGTGCTCGGATAATTCAAGGAAGCGCGAGTGATGTCGTGCAACTTATCGGTGTAAGTTTGAAAGAAGTTAGAAAAAGCGATGAATAAAAGAAAGCCTCCACAATGGGAGGCTTTCGCTATTTGTCTTTTTTGCGACTGCTTTACTGGAATTATTCGGTGTCTTTCCAGATAGCGCAAGGCTCGATTTTAGCACGCTGCAGCTTGTGGCGGTCTCGCTCTGCATCACGCTTAAGTTTGTATGGTCCTAGTACCACGCGGTACCAGCTGCTGCCATCTTTCTTACGGATTTCACTCGAGATACCTTGGAAGGCGATATCCAACTTACGTGCTTCTGCCTGTGCTGACGTTTTGTAAGCGCCACATTGCATGATGTAAGGGATCTTAGAGATCTCTTGCTCTTTGGCTTTTACTTCGATTTCGCGACTTGGCAGCGTTTCAACGTAGTCCCATTTCTCTTCTGGAGGTGGTGGAATCACTTTGGCTGGTTTTGGCTTCGGTGTTGGTTTACTCACTACTGGAGCCGGTGCTGGTGGCTCAGGGTCATTACTCAATAGGTAAAGTCCGTAACCAAACCCGCCAACAAGGAGGATCGCCAAAAGACCACTACGCCATGGTTTACGGCGAGGGGCTTGTTTTTTGGTCGGTTTTTTCGTGCCACGACCACGCTTCACATAATCTCTATTAGCCACAAGACAATTCAGTAGTTGGTAATTCTGCTCTCATGGTAATCCAGATTGCGCGAGGATAATAGTGTAGAAATGGAAGCGGCACATCAAAATGTGCCGCAGATTTATATGGGTATTTGGAAGACTTACATTCGAGGTGGTGCAGTACTGCCTCGAACCACTAAGCTGGCTTCTAGTAGACGCGAACCTGCTTGCACATCGTTGCCTTTTAGTAGGTCTAGCATCATCAACATTGCTTGGCGTCCAATCTCATAACGAGGTTGAGAAATGGTGGTTAGCGGTGGATCGCAGTATTGCGCGAATTGAATATCATCAAAGCCAACAACAGATAAATCTTGAGGCACTCGTAAGCCGAGTTTTTTCGCTTCTTGAATCGCACCAATGGCCATTGCATCGTTATGGCAGAAGATAGCGGTTGGCTGCTCTGGTAGCGCTAACAGTTGACGAACCGCTTGAGCTCCCGCTTCGAAGGTAAAATCACCGACGGTGCTGTAGGCTGGGTTCATTGACACGCCCGCACGGCGCAGCGCTTGTTGGTAACCTTGCTGACGGAACTTACATAAGGTTGCTGACATTGGGCCGGAGATTTGAGCGATACGCTTATGACCCAATTGAGCAAGATAGTTCACGGCTTCGAATGCAGAAGTCAGGTTATCGATGTGTACTGTAGGCAGTTCAAGTTCTGGAGCGAACTCACATGCCATTACCATAGGAGGCAGATTCTTTTGTTCAGACTTACTGACATCGAATGGGTGGTCGGTGCCTAGTAGTAGCATGCCGTCCGCTTGTTTGGTGAAGACGAGATTAACAAACGAAGACTCACGTTTCTTCTGTTGACCGCTGTCACCCAGTAGAACAAGGTAATCATTTTCGACAGCAGCATCTTCGATACCACGAATGATTTCCGCGAAATACGGGTCACAGATATCAGGAACGATAGTAATGATGGTTTTTGATTCGTTGCGACGTAAATTTCTAGCTAATGTATTAGGTGAGTATCCAGCTTCAAGTACGGCTGTTTCCACTCGTTTTCGAGTCGAAACTGAGACTTTCTCAGGATTCATCAAAGCTCGTGATACGGTAGCCGTTGAGACGCCTGCTAGCTGGGCAACATCCTTCATTGTCGCCATAAATTAAACCCTCTTTTAAGTTCCTTTGTTGCCTAAGTATCTAAGGCGTGAATAATAAATGTAATCGAATAGATATTATGAAAGTGTTGCTAACACTTTTTTTATTGCAATATTTTATTCGTTTCATCTGCGTAAAGTTACGGCTAGATTAACAAAAATCGCATGACTCGTGTGAACTTGCTCACGAGAAATATGAAATATTTGTGAACAAACTTATCATTAGTTTTAACCCAAAGGGGTTTAGCTCAAATCCTGCGGCTCTATATCGAGTGACCAACGAACTTTTTTCGCAGCGGGTAACATATTAATTGCTGGCTTGGCACTCATTAATAGCTTCTGCATTAATGAGCGAGTCTGTGTTTGCAGAATTAGCTGCCATCGAGCTTTACCCGCTCGCTTAGCCAGTGGTGCAGGAGTTGGCCCCAACACCATGCAATATTGGTCAAACAGTGGATGAGATTCCAGTGTATGACGTACCTGACGTAAGAACTCTTCCACTAAGCGCGTGTCGTTCGCTTCTGCTCTGAACAGCGTCATAAAGGTGTAAGGCGGCAACATCGCCTGTTTGCGCTCTGCTAAGGCCGTTTGAGCAAAGTGGTGATAGTCTTTATGCAGTAGCGCCTGCAGTAAGCCATGTTCCGGGTGGTGCGTTTGTAAGATCACCTCACCAGGCTTACTTGCACGGCCTGCGCGACCCGCCACTTGAATGAATAGCTGAGCAAGGCGTTCAGAGGCTCGGAAATCACTGCTGTATAAAGAGCCATCGACATCCAATAACGCCACGAGTGTCACGTCAGGGAAGTGGTGGCCTTTAGCTAACATCTGGGTGCCGATAAGAATCTGGTATTCACCTTTGCGAATCGATTCAAGCGCGCTCTCTAAGCTGCCTTTACGGCGAGTGCTGTCTCGGTCAATACGAATGGTTTTGTATTCCGGGAATAGCTGACCAAGTTGTGCTTCCAACTGTTCTGTACCCACACCAACCGTTACCAAGTTTGCTGAACCACAGCCTTGGCAGTTATGCACAATATGCTGCTGCGAGCCACAGTGGTGGCAGCGCATTTCATTGCTGTATTGGTGATAGGTGTAGTAGGCGTCGCAGCGCTTACACTCAGCTGTCCAACCGCAATCGTGACACATTAATGCTGGAGAAAAGCCGCGGCGGTTGAGGAACAGCATTACCTGGTTACCTGATTTTAAGTGGCGTTGCATCTCGGCAATGAGTGACGCAGACAAACCACTTTCCAGATATTCGCCTTTCACATCCAACACTTTATTGGTGGTTGGCAACGCGACACCCGCACGTGAAGTCAGAGTTAGGTGACTGTACTTACCTATTTGCGCGTTGTGCAGGGTTTCGAAGGCTGGCGTTGCTGAGCCTAATACTACTGGAATCTGCGCTTTGTGCGCACGCATGATCGCCACATCTCTCGCATGATAGCGCAGGCTATCTTGTTGTTTGTAAGAGGCGTCGTGCTCTTCATCGACAATAATAATGCCCAAATCCGCAAATGGTGTGAACAAAGCCGAACGGGTACCAATCACAATGCCTGCAATCTTATCGCGAGCCGATAGCCAAGCGTTCAGTCGCTCTGAATCGTTTAAACCAGAGTGGATAACCTCAACAGGCACATTAAAGCGTCGCTTAAAGCGGTTAATGGTTTGCGGTGTTAGGCCGATCTCTGGCACAAGCACTAACGCTTGTTTACCTTGGTCTAGAATCGGCTTAATCATATTCAGGTAGACCTCGGTCTTACCTGAACCTGTGACACCTTCGAGAAGGAAGCAACCAAAGCTGTTTTGACTATTTACCGTTGCAATTGCGATGGCTTGCTCTTCATTGAGTTTAGGTTTGTCTTGGTCGTTTTCGAGCTCGGCAGGCCAAGGTTGGCGCTTCGGCTTTTTCTCAACCGATTCAATCCAGCCTTTTTCTTCTAGCGTCTTGAGTACGGCGCTAGCCACTTCTTCATCAATGAACTCTTGATGAGGTACGGGACCGTGCTCAAGCATGTGCATCACTTTGGCTTGCTTAACGGCGCGACCAAATCCTTGCATCAGTTGGTCGCGGCCTGATGGCGTTAGCTGCCATTCGACGAGTGTTGCGAAGTCTGCTGCTTTGCCTTTGCGTAAAGCACTCGGTAGGGCATTAGCAAAGGTTTCGCCTAGTGGGTATTGATAGAACTGACTGCACCAGGTTAATAGTGAGTAGACAGATTCAGGCCAAACAGGTTGGTTATCCAATAGCGCTTTTATTGGCTTGAGCTTATCTAGCTCGAATTCTGATTCGTTAACTAGAGCCGTGACAATCCCAGTTAAGGTTTGTCGTCCAAAAGGCACAGAGACTCGACCACCAATAATCGGGAATAGGTGGTTTGGAATCTTGTAATCGAACTGCTTGTCGAGTGGAACAGGCAGCGCCACACGGGCAATCATTGGACGCATAAAGGGTACGACTTTATCTGAATTGACGAGAGCGAACAGTCTAAAGGATAAGGCGGTTAAATTCGAGAAGCAGTTTGAATGTGATGTGGCAGAGAAGCGGGTGAGGTTGGGGCCAAGCCAAGAATCACAGCCAGCAAAGGAAATAACGCCAATATTGGCGAAAAATGTATCAAATCAGTTGATCCTACTTCACAGATTCATTACTATACTGCGCCTTAAAGGTATGGCTTCGTCGCGCTTTAGTGATGAGCGGTGTCTTTATTTCTTTTTTAAACTACGTGTGGTGTGCGGCTTAGAATCGTATAGCGACACGGCCTACTTGAGGTTATCCCATGAAAGCTGGAATCCACCCAGAATACAAAGCAGTTACTGCTACTTGTTCTTGCGGCAACACTTTTGAGTTCAACTCAACGCTAGCAAAAGAATCAATCCACCTAGACGTATGTGACAAATGTCACCCGTTCTACACTGGTAAGCAACGTATCGTAGATACAGGCGGCCGTGTTGATCGCTTCAACAAGCGTTTCGGTGCTCTTTCTAGCAAGAAGTAATTCTCGCTATTTAGACATAAAAAGGACACTTCGGTGTCCTTTTTTGTTGCCTGAAATCCGATAAAACACAGACTTTCACCTCAAGCTTTCACTCTCTTCAACAATAAGCCGCTTAACTGATTATTATCGGGTCATTCTTGGCTTATCGCTCACCACTGTAAATCCGCACGAAAGTTCAACAAGCTATAGTAATTTCAACTGCTCACTGGTCTTATTAGTAGTGAAATCTCGTTTTTTAATGAGACAGAGGCTTTTACCACCTAGGAACTTTGAAGTACATCCATTAACATGAACAAGATCCCCCAAATAATAATATCCTAGGAACCTACACCTATGTCTGAAGACAGCCGCCAAGATCAATCCTCTCAAGAATTATCACCTCAAGAACAATTCCGTCAGCAAGCTCTTGATTATCATGAGTTCCCAATTCCAGGCAAAATTGCCATTGAGCTGACGAAGCCTGCAAACTCTGCAGAAGACCTAGCACTTGCTTACAGCCCAGGCGTGGCTGAGCCAGTTCGTGAGATCGCACAGAACGTAGATAACGTTTACAAGTACACAGGTAAAGGCAACATGGTTGCAGTTATCTCTAACGGTACTGCGATTCTTGGCCTAGGTAACCTTGGTCCAATTGCTTCTAAACCAGTAATGGAAGGTAAAGCGCTACTGTTTAAGCGTTTCGCTGGTTTAGATTCTATCGATATTGAAGTAAAACACCGCACAATCGATGAGTTTGTCGATACAGTTGCGAACATCGCAGATACATTCGGCGGTATCAACCTAGAAGACATCAAAGCACCAGACTGTTTTGAGATTGAACGTCGCCTGATTGAGCGTTGTGATGTACCTGTATTCCACGATGACCAACACGGTACAGCGATCGTAACAGCAGCAGGTATGCTGAACGCGATCGAGCTTCAAGGTAAGAAGCTTGAAGAGTGTAAGATCGTTTGTTTAGGTGCTGGCGCAGCGGCGGTTGCTTGTATGGAGCTACTGATTAAGTGTGGCGCTCAGCGTGAGAAGATCTACATGCTAGACCGTAAAGGTGTGATCCACACTCGTCGTGATGATCTGAACGAATACAAAGAGCTATTCGCAAACAACACAGATAAGCGTACGCTTGAAGATGTTATCGAAGGCGCTGACCTGTTCTTGGGTGTATCGGGTCCTAACCTGCTTCCAGCTGAAGCACTAACGCTAATGGCAGATAAGCCAGTTGTGTTTGCATGTTCAAACCCAGATCCAGAGATCAAGCCAGAGCTTGCTCACGAAGTTCGTTCTGACCTTATTATGGGTACAGGCCGCAGTGATTACCCTAACCAAGTAAACAACGTACTTTGTTTCCCATTCATTTTCCGTGGTGCACTTGATGTGCGTGCAAGCGAAATCAATGACGAAATGAAGCTAGCAGCGGTTAAAGCCATTCGTGAACTGGCGAAAGAAGAAGTGCCAGCGGAAGTATTAAAAGCAGCGGGTGAGACGTCACTTGAGTTCGGTAAGGGTTACATCATTCCTAAGCCAATGGACCCACGTCTACTTCCTCGCGTAGCGAAAGCAGTAGCAGAAGCGGCCGTTGAATCTGGCGTTGCGCGTATCGAGATGCCTGCTAACTACATGGCATAGCAGCATATGGCGTAGTCGCTTGTTATAGCGGTTGCTCCATAGAGCACAAATAATAAAAAACCGACTCATCTGGAGTCGGTTTTTTTATGTCTCTTATTCACAGAACACTGATAAGACGAATCAGTAATGTGAACATTCAGCTAAAGCGAATCAATATTGAAGGCAGTGACTGAGTTATTGTTATTCTTCGTCAAACGCTTCGAACTCGATGCCCATTTCTGTCATCAGTTTTTTCACTTCAGCAGGAATATCATCTGGGCGGTCTTTACGAAGGTCTTCATCTGTTGGCAGTGGTTGGCCTGTGTACGCATGTAGAAAAGCTTCACACAGTAGTTCACTGTTTGTTGCATGGCGCAGGTTGTTGATCTGGCGGCGAGTACGCTCGTCAGTAAGCACCTTTAGCACTTTTAAAGGGATAGAAACTGTAATCTTCTTTACTTGTTCGCTTTTCTTTCCATGCTCAGCATATGGGCTTATGTATTCACCATTCCAGTCGGCCATTGCGTACCTTCATCACTTTAGTTGTTAGATTAAATTAATAGTGGTGATTTTAGCGGGATTTACCGCCATAATCAAAGACATATAGACGTCTAGAAGTGTTGACGTCTCACGTTTATGAAAGTAAAGTGAATAACATATATCTAACACAGCAGCAAAATGCCGACAAGCAGCTGTGACTCTCAGACGCAAAACTTGTAAGGAAGCACCTATGAGCAGCCGGAAGCCAGCAACAATCGCAGTACGTACTGGTATCGAGTCAGACACGCAACACCATGCCGTTGTCCCACCTATTTATCTTTCGACTAACTATGGGTTTCCCGCTTTTGGTGAAGTGCCAAAGTACGATTACACCCGTTCAGGTAACCCAAACCGTGGTTTATTAGAAACGGCACTGTTTGAGCTTGAATCGGGCAAAGGTGCAGTGGTTACTAACTGCGGTACTTCTGCACTTAACTTATGGGTTTCCGCTTTCTTAGGCAGTGATGATCTGATTGTCGCACCACACGACTGCTATGGTGGTACTTATCGCTTGTTTAATACTCGCTCACTGAAAGGTGACTTCAAAGTTCTGTTTGTTGATCAATCGGATCAAGCGGCACTGGATGCAGCGATCGCGCTTAAGCCAAAGTTGATCTTAATTGAAACACCATCGAATCCTTTAGTTCGTGTGGTTGATATTGCAGAAACTTGTCGTAAAGCGAAAGAGGTTGGTGCTCTGGTTGCTGTCGACAATACGTTTTTGACACCAGTGTTCCAAAAACCTTTAGAGCTGGGTGCGGATTTTGTTATCCACTCAACTACTAAATACATCAACGGACATTCAGATGTGATTGGTGGTGCGGTGATCACTAAAACAGAAGAGCACGCTGAAGAGCTAGCATGGTGGGGTAACTGTATTGGTGCGACCGGCACACCATTTGATAGCTACATGACGCTACGTGGCATTCGTACGTTAGGTGCTCGTATGCGAGTTCACGAAGAGAGTTCACGTGAAATTCTTGCGTCTCTCCAGCAGCAAGATCTCGTTGGTACTATTTACCACCCAAGCCTTCCTGAACACCCAGGTCATGATATCGCGAAGAAGCAGCAGTCTGGCTTTGGTTCAATGCTGAGTTTTGAGTTTGCGGGCTCATTCGAGGCGCTTAAGTACTTTGTCGATAAGTTAGAGCTGTTCTCTTTGGCGGAGTCGCTGGGCGGTGTTGAAAGCTTGATTTGTCACCCTGCGTCGATGACGCACCGTGCGATGGGTGAAGAAGCACTGGCAGAAGCGGGCGTTTCTCAACAGTTGCTGCGTCTTTCTGTTGGCCTTGAAGATGCTGAAGATTTGATTGATGACCTCAAGCAAGCGTTTGAAAAAACACAAGGCTTTATCGCTGAAGGGGAGGGGTAACAATGGCAACCTTTCGCCAGCTACATAAATTTGGTGGTAGCAGTTTAGCAGACCCTGAGTGTTACTTACGCGTGGTCAACATTCTTAGAGAGTATTCATCAGCAACAGACTTAGTGGTTGTTTCGGCAGCAGGCAAAACCACTAACCGTTTGATTGAGTTTGTAGAAGCGCTTGATAAAGATGGGCGTATTGCTCATGAGTGCCTACAAACCCTTCGTCAGTTCCAGCTTGAACTTATTGAAGCACTGCTTGAAGGTGAGCCTGCAGAGCAACTTACGGCGACTATCCAACAAGAGTTCACCGCTTTAGGAGAGTTAACTGCTCCTCTAAGTGAAGTGCAAAAAGCGCAAGTGCTTGGTCACGGTGAAGTTTGGTCTTCACGTCTGTTAGCGGCTTTGTTGTGCCAACATGATTTACAAGCTGTCGCACAAGATGCTCGTGCTTTCTTACGTGCAGAAGTGGGCGCTCAGCCTGAAGTGGATCGTGCTCGTTCTTATCCTCTGATTAAAGAAGCGTTAGCGCAACATGCCCATTGTCGTGTGGTGATTACCGGCTTTATGGCGCAAAACACTGAAGGTGAAACCGTATTACTTGGTCGCAATGGTTCAGACTATTCAGCAACCGTGATTGGCGCTTTAGCTGAAGTGGATCGCGTAACGATTTGGAGTGATGTAGCAGGCGTATACAGTGCTGACCCTCGCTTGGTGTCGGATGCGTGTTTACTGCCTCTACTTCGTCTTGATGAAGCAAGTGAACTCGCTCGTCTTGCCGCACCTGTGCTTCATAGCTGCACACTACAGCCAGTCGCGCAAAGTGCGATGGATCTGAGCTTGCGTTGCAGCTATCAGCCAGAATCTGGTTCGACTCAGATTGAGCGTGTTTTGGCATCGGGCCGCGGTGCAAAAATCATTACCTCTCTGGATGAAGTGCTGATTGTGCAACTGACGTTTGGTCACGGGCACGATTTCGACCGTCTAGAAAGTGAGGTGCTTGAAGGGCTTAAGCGTGCTCAACTAGAGCCGCTGGCCTATGAGCTAGAACCGGATCAACACTGCTTGCGCCTTGCGTATACAGAAGAGATCGCTGGTGGCGCTCTAGAGTACCTGCAAGATCACGCGATTGAAGCTGAGATTAAGCTGAAAGAGGGCTTCTCTTTGATTGCTGCTGTAGGTGCGGGTGTAACGAAGAACCCGAACCACTGCTACGGTTTTTATCAGCAGCTAAAGAGTTCATCGGTTGAGTTTATCTCTGAAGCGAACTCTGGTCTGAGTTTAGTGGCAGTGATTCGTAAGAGTGAAACATCGAGCCTAGTGAAGGGCATTCACTCTCAACTATTCCAAGCGCAGAAGTGTGTTGCGATTGCCTTGTGTGGTAAGGGTAACATTGGTTCAAGCTGGTTAAGCCTGTTTGCTGAGCAAAAGGCTGAGCTCGAAAAGCGTCGCGGAATGAACTTTGAATTGGTTGCTGTGGTTGATAGCCAAACCTATTGGTTCGACGACCAAGGTATTGATGCAACCTCTGTCGGTGAGCGCTTTGATGACGAAGCGATTGCAAACAATGGAAACGACTGGCTGGAGCGTTTAGGCTCTATTCAGGGCTACGACGAAGCTGTGGTTTTGGATGTT
The DNA here is from genome assembly GCA_000169995.1 of Vibrionales bacterium SWAT-3. GTDB lineage: Bacteria > Pseudomonadota > Gammaproteobacteria > Enterobacterales > Vibrionaceae > Vibrio. The sequence continues at coordinate 78,130 of AAZW01000016.1, forward strand.
ACTGCCAGCCAAGCTCTTGCAGAAAAGTATCTACAGATTGCTCAGCAAGGCATTCACTTGATCTCGGCGAACAAGGTGGCAGGCTCCGCATCAAGCGAGTACTACCATCAGGTTCAAGATGCGTTTGCTAAGATCAGCCGTCACTGGTTGTACAACGCGACCGTTGGTGCGGGCTTACCAATTAACCACACGGTACGTGACCTACGTGAAAGTGGCGACGATATTATTGCGCTGTCGGGTATCTTCTCAGGAACACTGTCTTGGTTGTTCCAGCAGTTTGATGGCACGGTGCCGTTTAGCGAGCTGGTGGATTTAGCATGGCAACAAGGTCTGACAGAACCAGACCCTCGTGCTGACCTCGATGGTTCAGACGTGATGCGTAAGTTGGTGATTCTGGCTCGTGAGTCGGGCTTAGATATCGAACCTGAAAACGTAAAAGTGGAATCACTGGTCCCTGAAGAGCTGCAAGACCTATCGGTGGATGACTTCTTTGACAAAGCTTCTGTGCTGAGTGAGGAGTTGGCTGAGCGTTTGGAGAAAGCGCATTCTCAGCAAAAGGTACTACGTTACGTCGCGCGCTTAGAGAAGAACGGTAAAGCAACGGTAGGTGTTGAAGCGTTATCGAAAGAGCACGCTCTGGCGAACTTGCTGCCTTGCGACAATATCTTTGCGATTGAGAGTAAATGGTACAAAGATAACCCATTGGTTATTCGTGGCCCAGGTGCTGGACGTGAAGTGACGGCTGGTGCAATTCAGTCTGATTTGAACCGAATGTCGAGTCTGTTCTAATACTCAGATCATTTGCTATGGCACTTAAATAGCATACTATTCACTAAGATAAATAAGGCTGAAAGCACGATGTGTTTCTCAGCCTTTTTTCTTCCTTATTTCTGCTTTGCGACCCATCTAACGACTTGAGTTTTACTCACGATCTACTTGAAAAAAATTCATAATGGATCTGTTGACATTAAATCGTATTCAATACATTCTGTGGACATATAGACGTCTAAACGTCGTTTGAGGATTTGAGATTTTAGTGGTTGCTTTTGCCACAGGGAGAGTAAGATGGGATACACACACGCTATTCATATCGACGCTTTAAATCAGAATATCGCTGAGCTTTCTGACAACATCAATGTGTCATTTGAGTTTTTTCCACCAAGCAGTGAAAAGATGGAAGAGACCCTGTGGAATTCTGTTCACCGTCTTAAAACGCTTCAACCAAAATTTGTATCAGTGACCTACGGTGCAAACTCGGGTGAGCGTGACCGTACCCACTCAATCATTAAAGAAATCAAGAACCAAACAGGTCTAGTCGCTGCGCCGCACCTAACGTGTATTGATGCGAGTCGCGAAGAGCTGATTCAAATTGCTGACGATTACTGGGCAAATGGCATTGAGAGTATCGTTGCGCTGCGTGGTGATATTCCTCCAGGTGGTGGTGCACCAGAAATGTACGCATCTGACTTAGTTGAGCTACTCAAATCTCGCCACGATTTTGATATTTCAGTGGCGGCATTCCCAGAGGTTCACCCTGAAGCGAAAAGCGCTCAATCAGATCTTATCAACCTAAAACGTAAAGTGGATGCCGGTGCAAACCGTGCCATCACTCAGTTCTTCTTTGATGTAGAGAGCTACCTACGTTTTCGTGACCGCTGTGTAGCGGCTGGCGTTGATGTTGAGATTGTACCGGGTATCTTACCAGTTTCTAACTTTAAGCAAGCGTCTCGCTTTGCTGCGATGAATAACGTAAAAGTACCAGGCTGGATGGCGAAGCAATTTGAAGGCTTGGATGATGATCCAACGACTCGTCAGCTTGTTGGTGCTAGCCAAGCGATTGATATGGTTCGTACACTGAGCCGTGAAGGTGTGAAAGACTTCCACTTCTACACGCTAAACCGTGCAGAAATGACTTACGCACTTTGCCACACGTTAGGTGTTCGTCCGCAAGTCGCTGCGCTTTAAGTAAAGCTTAAGCTCCTGTAAAGCATCGCTGTTTAATTCAAATCCTATAGATACAAAAAAGGCTTGGACTCTAAGAGTTCAAGCCTTTTATTTTTCTATCAGCTTCTAGCTTCTAGCTTCTAGCTTCTAGTTTCTGCTTAAGCGATAGCACCAAGTTCAAGCAGTACTTCTTCAGCCCATACAATCCATGCTTCACGGATAAGTAGGTTACGACGAAGCGTTAGACGCTCAAGACGAGCTTGCTTGTCTAGCGTTGCTGGTGTTGCGTAGTAAGCCGCTTCGATTTCACGGTAATGAGAAACCAATTTGCGAGATTCTTCTACAAGTTCAGAAAGTTGTACACGGTATGCGTCAGAAGGTTGTACAGCACAAGCCATTAGCTTAGCTGAGAATTCGTCACGAACCGTTGGGTGTGCAGTCGGCTGTTCAAACCATTCACCCAGAGCACTACGGCCAGCATCGGTGATAGAGTAAACTTTACGATCAGGTTTGCCTTCTTGAGGTTCAAGCACGCAAGTTACCTGTTCGTTCTGAGCCATTTTATTTAGCTCACGGTAAACTTGTTGATGGCTAGCTTTCCAGAAGTAACCGATGCTTGCAGAGAATTCTTTTGTGATATCGTAACCAGTAGCGTCGCGTGTACTTAGAACGGTTAAAATTACGTGTGGTAATGACATGTCTGAAATCCAAATGGTAAACAGTAAACAAATACTTAAACATCAAGTGTGCTTCTAGTGGCACGTTATATTGGTTATGTTTAAGTTGTACCAACTCATGGGCTGGTTATGTCACCTTACAAAGCCGTTTATCACCTAGGTCGACCAGTTTATTGGTCAAAGTACTGCAGATTATGATTTTTGAGTGTTTCCGCAGTGGAGCAGTAGTATATCTAAATAATAAGCATAAAGTAGAATACATGGATAAAATAACCCAAAAAACTGATAAAAAACTGATAAAAAACTTATTATGGTCATTTTGTTGAAATAAAAAGGTCGCACGAGGCGACCTTTTGTCTATCTTATAGTAGAAATCACTAATTAACCGGTGTTTCGCATGCCTGCAGCAATGCCTGCAATAGTCACCATTAGCGCCTCTTCTAACTCAGCTGGTGGTGTTTCGCACTTACGAGTACGGTACAGCAGTTCAGCTTGAAGCATGTTCAATGGCTCTACGTAGATGTTACGTAGGCGAATCGACTCAAGCCCCCAAGGGTCGCTCTGCATTAGGTTCTCGTTGTTCTCAACATTCAGCACTGCTTTGATGTCTTTTTGTAGCTGTTCACGCAGCAATTCACCCAGAGGCAATAGCTCTTCGTCAACAAGACGTTGGTCGTAGTACTTAGCAATTTCCATGTTGCACTTCGAGTACACCATTTCCAACATACCTAGACGGGTAGAGAAGAACGGCCATTCACGACACATCTCTTCCAGTAGGGCTTGATGCCCTTGGTCTACTGAGTATTGAATCGCTTCACCAGCACCTAACCATGCAGGAAGTACCAAGCGGTTCTGGCTCCAAGAGAAGATCCATGGAATCGCACGTAGGCTTTCTACGCCGCCGTTCGGGTTACGCTTAGCAGGGCGAGAACCAAGAGGCAGTTTACCTAGCTCCAGTTCAGGTGTCGCTTGACGGAAGTAAGGTACGAATTTCTCTTCGCCACGAACTACGTTACGGTAAGCCTCACAAGAGACTTGAGACAGCACTTCCATTAGGTCACGCCACTCTTGTTTTGGCTCTGGTGGCGGCAGAAGGTTTGCTTCTAGAATCGCACTTGCGTAAAGGTTGAAGCTGTTTACAGCAACATCTGGCAAGCCAAGCTTAAAGCGGATCATTTCACCTTGCTCAGTTACACGTAAGCCGCCTTTCAAGCTCTTCGGTGGCTGAGAAAGAAGGGCTGCGTGCGCTGGCGCACCACCACGACCAACCGTACCGCCACGACCGTGGAATAGAGTCAGTTCAATGCCTTCTTCATCACAAACCTTAACTAGCTTATCCATTGCATCGTATTGAGCCCAACCTGCAGACATTACGCCCGCATCTTTCGCTGAGTCTGAGTAGCCGATCATTACCATTTGGTGGTTTTGGATGAAGCCACGGTACAAGTCGATGCTCATCAGCTGCTTCATTACTGCTTCTGAGTTGTTCAAGTCGTCTAGCGTTTCGAACAGTGGACACACGTCCATGCGGTATGGGCAGCCACATTCTTGCAGTAGCAAGTGAACAGCCAGTACATCTGATGCTGTACGCGCCATAGAAATTACGTAAGCACCGAAGGCTTCACGAGGTTGAGCAGCAATGACCTTACAGGTGTCTAAAACCTCTTTAACCTGTTCAGATGGCTCCCAATCGCGAGGAAGCAGCGGGCGCTTAGAGCTCAATTCATTGGTTAAGAAAGCAATCTTGTCTTGCTCGCTCCATTGGTCATAATCGCCAATGCCTAAGTAGCGAGTCAGTTCAGACAGTACATCTGAGTGACGAGTACTTTCTTGACGCACATCGAGACGTACTAGGTGTACACCGAATGCTTTTAAGCGGCGCAGAGTATCAAGCAGAGAACCGTCTGCGATTACGCCCATGCCACATTCGTGCAGCGATTGGTAACAGGCGTAAAGCGGTGTCCAAAGTTGGTCGATGTTCTGTAGTGTTTCTTTCTTCGGAACCTCGGTGTCATGCAGTTTTGCATCCAGCACTTCTAGTGTGTTGTTCAGTAGAGTACGTAGGTTCTTCAGGATTGCACGGTAAGCTTCGTGCTCATCACCCGCAAGCTCACGAACGGCATCATTACACTTAGTCATCGACAGTTCGGTAATTAGCTCGTTTACGTCGCCTAGGTAAAGGTCTGCCGCTTTCCAGCGAGATAGGCGCAGCACTTCTTTAGTGATAGTGTGCGTTACGAATGGGTTACCATCGCGGTCACCGCCCATCCAAGATGAGAAGTGTACTGGGCGTGCATCAATCGGCAGGCCTTCACCGAGGTAGCCTTTTAGTCGGCCATCCATTTCACGTAGGAAGTCAGGTACAGCTTCCCATAGCGAGTTTTCTACAACCGCAAAGCCCCATTTCGCTTCATCAAGTGGTGTTGGGCGTTGCTGACGAATCACATCAGAGTGCCAACCTTGAGCGATAAGTTGCTCTAGGCGACGCTCGGTCTTTGCGCGCTCTTTGTGTGAGAGGTCGCTTAATTCTAATTTAGACAGACACTCGTTGATCTTCACCAGCTTGTTGATCATAGTGCGACGAGTGATTTCTGTTGGGTGTGCAGTCAAAACGAGCTCAATGTTCAGGTCGCGAACAGCTTGAGCTGCATCTAGCTTACTGATGTCGTTTTGGTTTAATTTGGAAAATAGAGATTGCAGCACGTCTGGTTCGCAAACATGCTCCTCACAGTGGCGAGAGATGGTGTGGTATTGCTCTGCCATGTTGGTGAGGTTGAGAAATTGGTTAAATGCACGAGCAACAGGAGTGAGTTGTTCGTTCGGCAGGTTTTTGATTTCTTCAACTAGGCTGTCACGGTCAGCTTTGTTGCCTGCGCGGGCGGATTTGGAAAGTTTACGGATAGTTTCCACTTTCTCTAAGATAACGTCACCATGTGCATCTTGGATTGTGTTACCTAGCAAGCGTCCCAGCATGCTTACGTTACTCTTGAGAGCGGCGTATTTCTCGTTCATTGTCATCCTGCCTCGTAAAAAAATTACATCCATTGTTCCTTGTTAAGTACACAATCTAGCGAAAACTGCTGTATCTAGTCAAATAAAGCATTCTAAGTTTGCAATTATTAGTTTTCGAAATGCGGGAGAAGTAAATTTTCCAAGACTTCGGAATAAAGTGAAATTTAATTACAAGATCAGGCTTTGGCAGGGATAACAGAATAAAAGCCACCTTTTAGGGCAGCTTTTATAAAAAAGTATCGCAAGGGTAGCAATAACTAGAAACAATATTTACGAATAGATTTACTCAGTACATCAATCGTTGGGTCGATAAAATCAAAGCTTAAGAATTCATCCGGTTGGTGAGCTTGGTCGATTGAGCCCGGACCCAGAACTAAGGTTGGGCAAAGTTCTTGAAGGAAAGGTGCTTCGGTACAGTAGTTCACGGTTTGTGATTCAGTTTCGCAAACGGATTCCATGCCGCCGATAAATGGGTGGTCGTGCTGACACTCGTAACCTGGGATAGGTTCATGCAGTGGCGTAATTTCAATTCTGCCCGGCCACTTCGCTTCCACTTCTTTGAGCGCGCTGCGCAGCATGTTATCTAAACCGTCTAAGCTGATACCTGGTAAAGGGCGTACGTCGTAGTGTAGTTCACAACAACCACAAATACGGTTAGCGCTGTCACCACCATGAATATGACCTAGGTTTAGTGTCGGGCTTGGAATAGCGAACCCTGGGTGGTGGTACTCTTTAATTAATTTGTCGCGCAGCTGCATCAAAGCAAACAGCACTTCATGCATGATTTCGATAGCGTTAACGCCTAATGCTGGATCTGAAGAGTGACCTGATTTACCGGTTACGCGCACTGCATTCGCCACGTGACCTTTGTGCCCGCGAATCGGTACTAGGCTGGTCGGTTCACCAATGATGCAGTAATCCGGTTTAAACGGTGCGTTTTCAGTGAAATGACGCGCACCTAGCATGGTGGTCTCTTCATCACAGGTTGCCAATACATAAAGTGGCTTCGCCTGTTTACTCCAATCCATCTTTCTTACTGCTTCATAGATAAAGGCGAAAAAGCCTTTCATGTCGGCAGTACCTAATCCGTAGAAGCGCTTGTTGTGTTCTGTCAGCGCGTGAGGGTCGAAATTCCAACGCCCTTCATCAAATGGCACGGTATCACTATGTCCAGCCAGCAATAAGCCGCCTTCGCCTGAGCCCATTTTTGCGATCATATTATGCTTGCCAGGCTCAACTTCCACGACTTCTACGCTAAAGCCCAGATCTTTAAACCATTGAGCCATTTTTTCGATCACTTTCTCGTTGCCATGATCCCAGCTTGGATCCGTAGAACTAATAGAGTCGGTGGAAATTAGGCCTTTATAGACCTCAAGGAAACTCGGTAATTGCATAATATCTTCACTTCTACTATTGACAGGAAAACTATAAGTCGGTAAAACACATATTAAATCATATTTAATGCATAAGAAATCAAATAAAGCTAAAAATTAAGTATGAATAGTCAAATTTTGAAATGTAACTTACCTCAGAAATGGATGTGTTGAGATGTTGAAAACCACGATCATTGGCGCAAGCGGCTACACAGGAGCAGAACTGGCTCTAATGATAAACAGACACCCTGAGCTCACGCTATCAGGTTTGTATGTCTCAGCCAATAGTGTAGACGCAGGTAAACCTATTGCAGCACTGCACGGTAAGTTAGCGGGCTTGATTGATATGCCAGTACAGCCATTAACGAATCCAGAAGAAGTGGCAAAGCAGTCTGATGTGATCTTCCTAGCGACAGCGCATGAAGTGAGTCATGACCTAGCTCCTATCTTTCTAGAGAATGATTGCCAAGTATTCGACCTATCAGGTGCTTTTAGAGTTAAAGGCGAAAACTTCTACCAAGAGTTTTACGGCTTTGAACATCAACACGAACAGTGGCTAGATAAAGCGGCTTACGGTTTAGCTGAATGGAACGAACAAGAAATAAAAGAAGCTCAGCTTGTTGCAGTCGCAGGTTGTTACCCAACCGCATCACAACTGGCGATTAAGCCTTTGGTTGAAGCTAAGTTACTGGACGAGAACCAGTGGCCTGTGATTAACGCGACCAGTGGCGTCAGCGGAGCAGGGCGCAAGGCGACTATGGTCAACAGCTTCTGTGAAGTGAGCTTGCAAGCTTATGGTGTATTTAACCACCGTCATCAACCTGAAATGGCTGCACATTTAGGATGTGATGTGATTTTCACTCCGCACTTAGGCAACTTTAAGCGCGGCATTTTAGCGACCATTACTATGAAGCTGGCTCAGGGCGTGACAGAACAACAGGTACAAGATGCCTTTGAACAAGCTTACCAAGGCAAGCCAGCCGTAAGGTTACTCGAAGAGACATTGCCAAGAATTCAAGATGTAGAACAGACACCTTTCTGCGATTTAGGTTGGAAGGTTCAAGGTCAACACATCATCGTTGTTTCAGCGATTGACAACTTATTAAAGGGTGCATCTAGCCAAGCGATGCAGTGTTTAAATTTACGTTATGGTTTTGCGCCATTAACTGCGTTAGTGTAAGGAAATCTAGATATGAGCCTTAATAATCAACCATTAATCATAAAGTTAGGTGGCGCTGCGCTATCTTGTGGTGAAACACTTAGCAAGTTATTTGGTGCGATCTCTGCTTACCAACAACAAGCACAACGACCAATCGTGATTGTTCACGGCGGCGGTTACCTTGTTGATGACTTGATGAATAAGTTGAACCTCGAAACCGTTAAGAAAGAAGGGCTACGTGTTACTCCTTATGACCAGATCCCAGTGATCGCTGGTGCATTAGCGGGCACGGCCAACAAACTACTTCAAGGTCAGGCGATTAAAGACGGTATCAATGCCGTTGGTTTGAGCCTTGCAGATGGTGGTTTATGCAAAGTGAGCGAACTGAACCCTGAACTGGGCGCGGTAGGAAAAGCGGAGCCGGGCGACTCAACCGTTCTGCAAGCGATTCTTAATGCGGGCGCACTACCAATCATTAGTTCAATTGGTCTGACTGAACAAGGTCAGCTGATGAACGTCAATGCAGACCAAGCTGCGGTTGCTGTTGCTGGTGCACTTGATGCTGAACTGGTACTGCTTTCTGATGTAAGCGGCGTACTAGATGGCAAAGGTCACTTAATTCCAAGCCTTAACCAACAGCAAGCTGATGACCTTATCGAAGGTAAAGTGATTACTGACGGCATGATCGTTAAGGTTCAAGCCGCACTAGAAGCAGCCAACGACCTTGGACGACCAATCGAAGTCGCGACGTGGCGATACCCAGAAAAGCTAACACAACTGTTTTCAGGTAAAAGCATAGGAACACAGTTTTTACCTCAGTAGGTCTCACAGCGAGTCACTACTTAAAGAATTTAGACAAATTAAATAAACATATAATTATGAAGTCATTTCCAACGCTGACCGCCATGTGCAGTATGGAAACTAGGAGAAAGAAAATGAGCAAAGTTAACGTAAAGAAAGTTGTAGTAGCCTACTCTGGCGGTCTTGACACATCAGTAATCATTCCATGGTTGAAAGAGAACTATGATTGTGAAGTTGTGGCGTTTGTCGCGGATGTTGGTCAAGGCGCTGAAGAACTAGAAGGCATTGAAGAGAAAGCAAAAGCTTCGGGTGCTTCTGAGTGTTACATCGCTGACCTTAAAGAAGAGATGGTTGCTGATTACATCTTCCCAACGCTAAAAACAGGTGCTTACTACGAAGGTAAATACCTACTAGGTACTTCAATGGCTCGTCCAATCATTGCGAAAGCACAGGTTGAAGTTGCGCGTAAAGTAGGTGCAGATGCACTGTGTCACGGTTGTACGGGTAAAGGTAATGACCAAGTTCGTTTTGAAGGTGCATTCGCTGCACTAGCACCAGACCTACACGTAATTGCACCATGGCGTGA
>AAZW01000015.1 GCA_000169995.1 Vibrionales bacterium SWAT-3
CAGATAGGACGATCCGCTTTAAGAGAGTAAAGAGAAAAGACTAGAGTGCGACCATATCTCCATCCACACAGTTTTTACCATTGGCTTTAGCTCGATAGAGTGATTGATCGGTTAGATTAACTAAGGCATCGATCGTCATGCGCTCTTCACACGCAAGGCTATCACTCATACCAATACTAACGCTCGAATTGAATCGAGTCTGTTCATCGATTTTGAACTCAGCTTGATTAAACTGTTGGCGAATTTGTTCAGAGATTTCACATGACATTTCTGCCGTCGCATTCGGAATGAAGACAATAAACTCTTCACCACCCCAGCGACCCGCGACGCCACCTACACTCTCGACACTGCGCTTGGTAATATTGGCCAACGCACAAATCACCTCATCACCGACCATGTGACCGTATGTATCATTAATCGATTTAAAATCATCAATATCGAGCAGCATACACACAAGGTGATTGTCAGAGGTCATTTGTTCTCTAAACCACTCGTAAATAGCTCGACGATTGAGTAAGTCCGTCATCTCATCGTAATTCGCTTGATGAACGAGCTGCCTTTCCAACATCACCTTTTGGGTGACATCTTCAAGTACAACCTGCATGGCTGGCTCACCTTCCCAGATAATCGCATTGTCATAGATATTAAAGAAACGATGGACACCATCTAAGCCAATATTCTCGACCACATTACTGGTGCCTGATGGCTCACCGGAGATCACCGCTTGATAACGCTGACAGATACTTTCTACATTTTGTTGTGGCACCAAATCGAGAATAGAATCTAGCTGCAATACCTGCTCAATCGACTTACCACCTTGCAGGTTCACCCAAGATTGGTTCACCATCAAAGGTTTGAAATCTCGGTGCACCAGTATTCCCTGCCCCGATTGCATGATCATATCGCGATACATTTGGTCTTGTTTGCGAACTATGTTCTGCAGTTGAATCGCTGGACTCAGATCGATGACCGTCACTTGCAACGCAGGTCTTCCCTGCCACTCTGTGACATGATCAATAGAAAACACCGTGAATTCTCTGCCGTTGCGATCCATATTGGTAAAGGTGTGAACTTGAGGGTCGCGTTGACCACTGACAGTTTCGAGATAGTTTTGGTAGGCGAGAACATGGAACTCTTCAGGAATTAGATCCAGAAAGCTATCAATATTAGCCAATAATTCTTCGGGAGATTGGTAGCCGTATATACGAGCATAGTTAGCGTCAACACTAACCACATTCATATCTTGAATAATGATCACACCGTACGTGGATTCGAAATTTATAGAAAACATTGCCAACTCCGCAATCTAGCTATATGTCATCAACTAGAGCATAACAACACGCCCTACCAACGCTTCCATATAATCTTTTACGCGCTTGGGGACATCAATACAAACCGTAGTATATCGTACTGTTGATTGCTTCTCTACAAATCAATCGCTAGCACGAGTCACCAAAAGTAGACAAGTATCTCAATCTGATTACGCGCGCCAAAAAACAAAAATAGATAACCTATAGCAATGTAATGATTAGGGCGTGTTGATCTTTGCTGTACATTTCGCGTTCAACAATACATCGGTAGCCACATTAACATGAATGCCAGCGATAACATGCTGGCATAATTCCTTTCTAGCTTGTCATATCTACTTGAAATAGCTCGATAATGCTTAATTTTCCCAAAGGCATTTTCGACCAAGTGACGATACTTGTATAGACACCAATCCATACTGTTTTTGTCTATATCTTCTCCGTAATTGCGTTTAGCAATTACTGTTTCTCCGCCACGTTCCTTAACAAAAGTGCGGAAAGGTTCGCTGTCATATCCTTTATCACAAACGATGGTATTAACTTCATCGAGTTGCTCAACTAAGCTTTCGGCATGCACTATATCGTGGCGTTGTCCTTCTGATAAATCAAAGCAAATCGGCAGGCCACCACTATCCACGGCTAAGTGAATTTTGGTTGAGTTGCCCCCGCAACTTTTTCCTATTTGCTCTGAGCTTTCAGTCGCTGCACCTGTACTATGCTGATGCGCTCGAACTATAGAGCCATCAAGAAAGACCCATTCAAAATCAGCCATGCTAGATAAGCTTTTGAAAAGTTTATCTAAAACCCCTTTCTTTGACCAAAGATTAAATCGTCTGTAAACGGTACTCCACTCTCCGAACTTAGAGGGTAGATCCCGCCAAGGAATACCTGTTCTCATTCGATAAAGTATTCCTTCAAATGTCATTCGATGTTCAGTTTTATCGTAAATACGACCTGTACTTTTCATAACTTGGAGTAGCAGTTCCCAGCGAATATCAGTTAGCATTGTTCTTGGCATGGTATTGGTTATGGTTTTACTTTTGGCGAAGCAAATTATAACTCTTTACCATGCTGTTCAAAAAATACTCACGAAAGATCAACACGCCCTAACTTTTCTGTCTTTTGGCTTCTTTGGTTTCTATCTGTCCTAGTTTCTGTTTTCTTAGCTTAGACAGCACTAGCACTACTCATCCCAATCAGAGAAATAAGCAACTAAGAAGTTTATCGCTAGCCGTGCTCTCTGAGGCAAAAAGCGTCGGTTCTGATAAACAATCCAACTGCTTGTACCCGAACCCCAATACTCTTCTAGCACAGGAACCAGCTTGCCATTGGTTAGCCCACCATTGAAACTGCTTCTAGGAAGGTACACAACGCCAAGCCCCTCTTCACACGCTTTCAGAACCGCGCTTGAATTGTTACTTCTCCAACGACCATGCACTCTTACTGCATTCAATGGCTTTCCATTTTGCTCAAACAGCCATTGGTCACTATTGGCAATAGCAGCTGTGTTGTTTTAACTGCTCTGGATGAGTGGGGGCGCCATATTGATCGATATACGCTTTACTCGCCGCCGCTGCCATTGGGCGATCAACCAACTTTCTTGCCACCAGCCCTGAGTCATCTAACCGACCGTAACGAATCGCGAAGTCGATACCGTCTTCAATAAAGTTCACCATCTTGGTATTGAAGTTCATTTCAATGGTGAGATCTGGATGAGACTTTGCAAACTCCATTAGCGCTGCCGCAACATGATTCTCGGCAAATGCGCCCGCCGCACTAACACGCAATGTACCGCTCAGCTGAGTCTGTTGAGACGCAACTTGCTCATTGGCTTGTTGCAGCCCGATAACTAAATCTTTGCACTGTTGATAGTAAGTATGTCCAGACTCAGTCAGGCTTACCATACGCGTTGAACGGGCAAGCAAAGCCACCCCAACTCGCTCTTCCAGCCTTGAAACTTGTCGACTCACATGGCTGGTACTGCAACCTAACTGCTTAGCGGCCGCAGAAAAACCGTGGCATTCGGCAACCGCAACGAATTCGTTAATCCCTTCAAAGCTATCCATACTTAACCTACTCGCGTTTTATCTTTGCTATATGGCAACAATGTTTTGCCTTTTTCGTATATTATCACCTAATCAGTTTGGAACTAGTATTAGATACAACAAGGCGGCGATAGCTAAGTAACAGCGCGATACCTAGCGCCTAACGAAAAGCATCAGCGCTTAACGAAAAGCGTCAGCACCTAAATAAAAAAACAGCAGCTCAAAGGGATGAATCATGAAAAAAATACTAATTCCAGTAACTAACCACGCGACACTTGGCGAGACAGATCAAGCGAACGGCACTTATGCTCCAGAACTTACCCACGCTCTGAAAGAGATCCTAGCTGCTGGGTTCGAATACGACATCGCTTCTATCAATGGCGGCAAAGCACCGCTGTACGGAACTGATATTGAAGGAGATACGGTTAATGCTGAAATCTTGGCGAATGATGACTTCCAAAACCGCATAAACAACACGATTCCAGTAAGCCAAATCAATGCAGACAGCTATGATGCGATCTTCTACCCAGGTGGTTTTGGCCTGCTTTCAGACCTAGCGTCTAATGAGCAATTCGCTAGCATCGCTGCCAAGCATTATGAAGATGGTGGCGTTGTCGCGGCAGTATGTCATGGTCCAGCAGCCCTGCTACCTATCGTATTGAGCAATGGCGAAACACTTCTGAGCTCTAAATCAGTGACTGGCTTTACACGTGAAGAAGAGATCGACTTCGGCACCATCAACGACATTCCATTCCTGCTGGAAGAGTCGCTAGCTCGTGGGGCAGCGCGTTTCAACAAGGTTCAACCTTGGCAAGAGCTTGTGATTGTTGATGAGCGAGTAATCACCGGTCAAAACCCAACAAGCGCACACGCTGTGGGTGTCGCGATTGTTGAGCACCTTTCTTAATCGAGCCATAGATTGATGGATCTATAGCTTGACCGACTCAACTACACGAGTCCCCTAAATAAGGCTAAAAAAAAGAGCATACTTCAGACTCAATATTCTTGAGAGAAATATGCTCTTTTCTAATTCTGTAACGCGCTTTTAGTTATTTCTAACAATGCCCTCGAGCACGTTGAACAGTAGGTCTATTTCTTCAATCGAGTTGTAATGCATGCAACCAATACGCACTACACCCTGCTCTTCAATACCCAGCTGCTTCACCAAACCTAATGCATAGAAATGTCCGTTCCACACACAGATATTATGCTCGCCCAGCTTCTTAGCGATAAATTCTGGAGAGTGGTTATCAAAGGTGATGGCGAATGTTGGCGTTCTTAGGTTCGAATCAAACTCTGTCTTACCGTAGAGTTTTGCCCCTTCCAGATCGCCCAAGCGTTTTAGGAAGTACTCGCTCAATTGGCTTTCATGCTTGTTATAAAGCGCGTAGCTTTGCTCTAAGCGAGAACGTAATGAGTCGGTTGGCTCACCAAATTGTGCCAAGTAATCCACCGCAGCAATCACACCCGCTAGGCCTTCAAAACTCTGCGTTCCTGTTTCAAAACGTCCAGGACCGATGTTAGTGGCAGGCTCAACCTTGTATGGCTTTAACGTATGTAGCCATTGTGGCGCCACGTAAGCAATACCAACATGAGGGCCAAAAAATTTGTAAGCCGAACACGCTAAGAAGTCACAGTTCAGCTGCTGAACATCAATCAAATGGTGTGGTGCATAATGAACGGCATCAACATACACCTGAGCGCCATGTTGGTGTGCAAGCTCGATAACTTTCGCCACATCAACAATTGAGCCAGTGGTGTTTGACGCAAAGGTCACAGCAACCAGTTTGGTTTTCTCGTTCAATAACGACTCAAAGTGTGCCATGTCTAGGCTGCAATCTGACTCGTCGACACGAACTTGGTGAACAATCGCGCCCTTGTCGTCTGCTGCTTGTTGCCAGCTCGATACATTTGAGTAGTGGTCTAGCGCCGTAACAATCACCTCATCGCCAGCTTGCCAATCGCGGCTGATCGCTCGGCTAAGCTGAAAGGTCAGCGAAGTCATGTTGGCACCAAACACAACATTGCCTGAAGATTCGGCATTCAGTAAAGCTTGCACCGACTCTCTTGCCTGTTGCATCAAGCCTGTCGTCTTCTGGCTCGAAAAGTAGTGGCCGCCCAAGTTGGAATTAAAGTGACCAAGGTACTCTGTGATCGACGCAAGCACATTCTCAGGAACCTGAGAACCACCCGGGCCATCAAAAAAGGTAACGGGCTTACCGTTGTGGTATTGGCCTAACGCACTGAACTGCTGGCGTACATCATTAAGAGTGAAGGACATTACGCGCATCCTTAGCCGTTAGAACAAACAAATCCATGTAGCCCATCTCATCGTGGTCTATGGTGCGAATTGGTTGTGCGTTGTGCCACAGCTTACTGTCTGCAAGCATTGTAACATCGCCATTTTCAAGCACTTTTCTAAAGAACGGAGCTTCATGAGAATCTTGGTACAGCATGATTTCGCCACCAACAATGTTGTGACGGTTCACGCCAATTAACGCGATATGGTCGAAGCCATCTTGGTGCACACCTTCTGGCGCAACCTGTGTCTCTTCAAAAATGGCAGCGATACGGATTTGGTGGATTTCGATTTCTTGTCCGTCTTCAAGCCCATTGGTTTCAATAAACAGTTCACACATCTCTTGCATGCCTTCGCTGCTAAGAATTGGTGCTTCAATTGGCTCGAATTGACGAACAACATCACCTTGAAAGTGATTGATGTCTTCAGACTGAACGAAGTTATGTTTGTCTAGCTCAACGACTTGTCCATTACTGAATTCAACCACAGAGTACCTTCTCAATCGGTACTGTCCGTCTGCGTGCTCTGTGCTAGGTAGCTTAGAGAAAGAAGGTGACAGCTCCTTAACCGCGTGGTTACTGAGATGGGTAATATGTAGGGTGTTTTCGTGAGCGTGTAACATCATCGACTCCTTAATGATTGTTAATTTACTTTCGATATTTAACGTTTTGTTTACATAAAGGATACTTGAAGATCTTGCCAAATCAACAATAAACAATCATTTATCCCGTCAGAAATAAAAATTCAGATAGTAAAACCAACTTTAAAATCAAAAGCAGTGCATAACACCAGAATAAAAGATGACCAGCTCTTAAAACTAGCACACATCACTAGCCAGTTATAAACACCTTTAAAATCAATTTTAACGATATTATTAACTAGCACGCTGTGTTTATTATTTTGTCAGCGCTTACCGACTAATACGCCAGCTGCGGCATCTAGGCTCATCCCCCTATTTCGACATACTTTATTTGTATGTTTTTGCACATCGAAATACGACCTACCTATCAGTGGTCAAGCTATTGATTGTTTACACAACAAACTGGAATTGGTTAATTTATGAGTACGCCAGAATCCACACGCCTTTGCTTGCGCGTCTGGAACAGGTCGAGTTCGGGGGGAACTCGGCCGCCCCAAATGGCTCATTTCTTTTAAGGGAGTAAGTTGATAGCTCGTTTAGTCTCGAAATGTTTGAAGTGGAATGTGGCGGGTGGGATTTGAAGCAAGAGTACGAAGCTTTGGAAATCCACTATGACAATGGATGTAGCTCCGAGAGAGTCGGCATATGTTTACAAACGTGAGGTGGTCTTCCTTAACACATTTATGTCGGGTGGACGACACTTGTTACCAAGTGCCGTCTCCCTAAGAACCCAGCGTGCAACTTTCACTGCACTAGGCTCAAGCCTCTACAAAGGCATCAAATGATACCCAGCAACTTATAAAGCAGTGAGAGCAGGTTCAATCCAAGAATTACGAGCTGGCCTTTTGTGTTTCCTCTTTCCCAAGTATTCTTGGTATTGAGGGTCGAAAGGTGTCGCTGCGCTTCGGATCTTCACATGTCTTTCTATCGGCACTGTAGCTACCTGGAAAAGATTAAACTGGCAATCCATATCCTTTATCTTCTGCCAACCGTGAAACTGCCATTGGCCTTTTCGGTTGATGAAGTATTTCAAGGCGATCCAAGTTCTAGATTTTGTTGGATGTCGCCTTTTAGCCCAATGCCATAACGCATGAAATAGTTTGTGACCGACATAACTGAATACCTGTTTAGCTACGCAGTGGCGATAATAGTTCGACCACCCTCTAAGCTTTGGGTTAATCAGTTTAATAAGGTCGTTCGCCGGTAGGGTAACGTGCTTTTTGATGAGTCCGCGCAAGTTACTTAGGAACGTCAATGTGTTGGCCTTGCTCGGTTTGATGAGCAGCTTTCCTTTGTACTTCCTATGGTTGAACCCAAGGAAGTCAAAACCGTCGTTGATGTGAGTAATGTGCGTTTTCTCTTCGGATAACGTTAAGCCTCGAACCGCTAAGAAGTCAGCAATCAGTGGTTTGATCTCGTTCTCCAACACTTCCTTTGAAGCGCAGGTGACAACGAAATCGTCGGCATATCCAATAAAGTTAGCTCTTGCGCCTTTCTTAAGCGCGGTAGACTTAATGCACTGTTCGAGACCCGATAACGTCATCAACATCAAGGTGGGGGATATAATCCCGCCTTGAGGCGTGCCTTCGTCGGTGTCGTAAAACAGCCCTTTGTCTACAAAGCCTGACTTTAGCCATTGCTCCAACATCCGTTTATCGATGGCGATGTTATCCATCAGCCACTGATGCCCGATTTTGTCGAAGCAAGCTTTGATATCTCCTTCAAGAACCCATTGTGCTGACCGTTTTTGACTCAAACATATAAAACACTGACTGACAGCGTCAGCTGTGCTGCGATTTGGTCTAAAACCATAGCTGTTAGGATCGGCAAGCGTTTCGGACACAGGTTCTAACGCTAGAAGATGGAGAGCTTGTTGGGCTCTATCAATCATGCATGGAATACCCAGTGGCCTGAGCTTACCGTTCTTTTTGGGGATGTAGATACGCTTGAGTGGTTTTGCTCGATAAGCTTTCCGACTCAGTTGATTTGCCGCTTTCATACGACGCGTGTCTGTGTTCCAGACAACGCCGTCTATTCCAGGCGTTTTACTGCCTTTATTTTGAGAGACTCGCTTAACAGCAAGAAGTTTTGCTGAGCGAGAGTGAGTCAGTATCCACTGCAATGCTTTTGCTTTGCCGTGCTTACCGTCTCTAGTTGCCTTTGCGATACGCATTTGAAGCTTTAAGACGTTCGCCTCTACGGCCTTCCAGTTAATGGATTGCCACTGTGCACTGTCAGAAGATGCACTAATCTCATTCGAAATCATCATTTGCTTTTCTTCCTTAATAAAGTTCTTCAAACTCTCTCGCAACGAGAGACCAGTTGGAAGTGGGCTCACTTTCGTGACCAGACACAAGTCTGTATCTGCATCGTTACAATGCAGCCTTTGCTTTTTCCAACCTCCTCTACCTGCATCACTATCGGCCACTTCGGCTTTCCCAGAGGGAGTGATACAGGCTTACCATGTTCCGTATGCAACGCAATGGTAGGTTAGGTGCCCGCTATAATGCGAAGAGCGTGTCGATCACGAAAGAGCATGGGGCAATCTCTTTCCTACTCTTAGTGCCTTTTGGCGACAGCGTAAAAACCACTTCCGCTGCTTATGATATAACGCATCTTATGCGGATTCACGTTTGTTCACCATACTACCTACCTAGCACTCACCCGATTTATGTGGTTATCAGGAGGAGCTTTCTCTCGCGATTTAGCTCCCGACAAGATAGTTTCTTGTCTTCGTTACATTGTCAGAGCCGCTACTTAATTCAGGCTCCTAGGTTCATCTGGTGATACAGATGGTCCATTCTTAACGCGATGGACAGCGCTGCATACGACCTCATGTCGCACGCCCCATTATCATTTAGAGTTGATACTCATCAGCATCTTGCTAATACTGTTTTTACTTATTAATAGTTATCTGAATCATGACTACATAATATTTGTCATTTAGCGATTAGTTGATGAGAATTTGTTACTAATATATTGATTCTGTGGATGAAGATAATGATCAATGACCTTGGCAAAGATTGGTAGGTTGGAAAGGAAGGTAAGGTGTCTCATATCGTGCCGACACATCATAACGTCCTGATAAATGCTGAGTGGCTAAATATTGACGTTGTTCTTCACTATAAAAGTGCTGTGTTGCTTCTAGTTCAATGGCATCGCCATCCCCAGTACAAATGAAATAGTCGTCGTCCATATCTTGAAACGCTATTGGGTTTTCATCTACCAATCCATATCTATCAGTCATCTTTCTCGACCTCCAAATATCCTTAAATGTACCTAGCTCAAAGCTTTTTAAATTTCGCCATTGTACGAACATATAAGTGTCTTGCGAGGGAATCGATGGTATGTCATTCATTGCCTCGTTCGGGCTTTTACAAGTATCAAACAAAACCACAGCATTGTTCTCAACTCTAAATGGTAATCTATCTTCATCTTGTATATAAGAATCCACGTTCCTTTTGAACCAAGAATCCCCCTCTGGACTGAGATAAAAAGAAGGAGACTTTAGGTAAGAACCAAAATCGTCAGTTTTATTTGCGTCAACAATTTCATAAACAGGGTTATCATGAAGTGCGTCATAGCTCGCACTATAATTGAACTCAATTTTAAACAAAAAATCTTCCATCTCGGGTTTAGTAAGAGACGTAAAAGCTTTATCTACCGACGCTTTGATTTTCTCAATGGATTTAGGGTGAGTGAGGTAAATCGGAATGAGTCCGTGTCCCGCAATGTCTGATTTACTCGGTGCTATCGTGGTGTTGGGGATTGGAACGCTGCCTATCCCTGTAAAGTTAAGTCCATTAATAACGAGGTCTGAGGTCGATAAAATATAATCACTGTCCGGGCTAAGGGTGGGTGAAGCGGGAGCGATGTGAACGACGCGAATGTTATCGGCACTGTAACCGTATTGGGATGTAACATGCTTGTGCGATTCGTTTACCCATAAGTTCCCTTGTGAATGAGCGATGTAAATGAGCTTTTTTCCTTTCCACGTAAGAGAGTCATTTATAAGATGATGTTGCATTCTAGTTTGGCTGGTTTCGGGGGCATCAACAAGTGATGCTAATTCTTTTAAAAATGTCGTGATGGTTGCATTGATGGCTTCACTGGTGAAGTCGAGAACGAATCCAGCAAACCAAGTAAATGTGGCGCTGATTTTTTTGATGATAGAGCTGTTTTGCCTACCGCTCACAATGTCCCAAAAGGCCTCCCACCGGTCGAATTGTTTCTGCTCTAACTCGGAAGTTCTTTGGTCAAAGGTTTCAGCAAAATCAGCCAGTACGTTAAGGCCACTTCCTTCAATATAAGAATCGTTGTAGAAAAGCTGGTATTCGACAGACTCACCGTTGTATTGGTTGATATCTATAGTGGATTTTATTTCTTTTATCCCTTCTTTGGCTTGTTTTTCAGTTGTTGCAACACCGTTAAAAAAACCGATTGTGTAACCTTCAATTTTGCATGAGTTGGCGATTGCATTAAATGGCAGCAAAGCAGTAATCATGAGTGATATTGTTGGCTTATTCACAATATTGTGCCTCCGCAGCAAGGAGCGTACTTACGGAACCATTTAATAGGTGATTGTAAGCCAAATAAGTCATAGTGCGGGCTTTGGTATTGTAAGTGAGCGCATCAACGGTTCTTCCTGTATTGGTTATATCTCTTACAGGAATACCAACAAACTCTTTACAAGCGAGTACTTTGTCGTATTTGTATGAAATGTCGAGTGCTTTTCTGATGTTCGCATCGGTCTTTGCATTCCAGTCGTGATAAAGACTTTCTTGTGCCTGCCGAGCCTCTTGTTTTAAGGCTTTTCGGACTGGCTCGGTCACTTCTAACGCATCGATAAACGCCTCAATGTCATCGCGGATACCATCATTGTTTGCATCCGTACCAGTAAGAGAGTCGCTGCGGTCAAGCATGGGTTCAAAACGCTCATATAGAAGCCTAAGTTGATCATCAATTGTTTCTTGTGCCTTTAATTCCGCGACTAGCTCAGGTGTTTTCTCGATGTGAGATATGGCACTCGGTTGCTCCACTGCAGTCTCGTTTGGTTCATTAGATTCTTTACACCCTACAATTAACATCACAGCTAAAGTGCAGACTAACCCATTTTTCATTTTTGTTTCCCCTAGTATTTCAAATAGATACAAGAGAATACGGATAAATTAACTCACTGAATAGTAAAGAATTTTAATGACAGCATAAGGAGTGGTGATAGGCAGGAAAAATCGTAATCGGGCATGAACCAAGAACAAGAATTGCAAGTACTTATCGAGCAGTTTTAATCAGGTTTATTGCCATAATGGCCTGTTCCATCAACAGTGGATACAAAGTTAAATGACTTTCCATACTTTTAGGGCTCTTCTCCGCTTAGATGAGTCTATAAACTAACAATAAAACCGCTAACACATTGATTTACAATCGCTTCCCACCTTATATATCAGTGTTGTAGTTTGTCGTTATTATCTTCCGCTCTATTTAACTTTAAAGGCCAATCCGTACAGTCTGTAACGCTTGAAGAAAGCTCTCATTCAGTACTCGTCAAGTGCAAGCGAGATAGACGCTGTAAAGTTGTTGATCCTGAGACTGGAGCTCCGCGCACCGTCGACCACTACGTTCACCGTCGCCTGTCGGATTTACCTGTCAGTGGTCGCCCTTGCGTTATAGAAATTGAATTGGCTCAGACAAGGGATAGGCTCGGCCGAAGGTTGATTGAAGAGGCTGATTTTGTTGATAAGGGGAGTCGTTATACAAAGAGGTTCTGTCACTTTATTAGTGGACTGTGCCGCTATATGAGCATCCACGCAGTGTCGAAGCATTTAGACATACGCTGGGAAACCGTGAAAAATATCGATAAAGCATTCCTTCTCTCTACCTTGCCTGCTTTAGAGCCTAAGAAGTTGACCAACCTTGTTCATATTGGCGTTGATGAAGTCGCCAGGGCTAAAGGCCATGATTATATGACCGTCGTTTATGATCTCGTTTCAGGACAACTTATTTGGGTTGACCATGGGCGGACTTCAAACGTACTCATCAACTTTTTTGAACAATTATCACCGCAAACGAGAGACGGCATCCAAGCGGTATCAATGGATATGGGGCAATCTTACCAATCAGCAGTGAGAAACGCTCTTCCGAATGCAGACATCGTTTTTGACCGGTTTCACGTTATGCAGAACTACTCTCTTCTGATAAGGAAAGAGCGTAATAAAGCGTTTAGGAAAGGAACACATGACGAGAAGAAAATGCTTAAAGGGACGCTATTTTTACTCCTCAAAAATGCGCCGAAATTAAGCGATAAGCAGTCAGATAGGCTAGATGATTTACTGGAAAGCAATAAGACTCTTTGTACGATTTATATGCTCAAAGAGCAGCTTCAAGCCTTATGGGATGAACGTAATTTTGACTTGATGATCGCAGCGCTTGATGCGTGGTGCCAGCTTGCTAAAAAGACGAGGATCTTATCTCTCATCAACTTTGCAGACGCGCTTTGGGAGAGAAGAGTTGGGATCTGCAACTATGCAAAATATAAGCTGACGAATGCCCGAGTGGAAGCAGGGAATGTATCGATAGGTCTTCTTAGACGGAGAGCCCGAGGAGTAAGGGATACTGATTACTTTAAATTGAAGATTAGACAAACCTCAATCCTAGAAACTCACTCTACCATTTATCCGGAAATCAAGCTCATCTAAGCGGAGAAGAGCCCTTTTAGTTATTCATGTTTTGCTAATGTTCTATTTTCCTAAACGCATTTTTGTCCAGTAGTGAGTTTTAATTCAAGGGCTCTTAAGGCCTGCTAACAGGGAAATAAATCGCCCTCTTTCGCCCTTTAAGCTTTCGAAATAGAGTTGGTCTAACTCTTCCACCTGCGCTATTGCGTTTATTGCTAGAGCTTCCCCAGCTTTCGTGAGTCTCAGAGAAAAGCTTCGTGAGTCTCTAACACCTTTATCCTTAGTGATAAGATCATTCGCAACCAGCGCTTTCATCGACTTTGATAATGTCATCTTATCCAGGCCTGTAATATTGACTACTTCTGTTTGCGTGGTTTCGTTTTTGTTCTTGTTACACCATAGTACTGAAGCCAGTATAACGAACTGAGTATGGTTGATGTTTAGCGGCTTAAGGAGTTTCATTACCTCTGAATGCCATTTATTGTAAGCGACCCAGAGCTGTAGCCCTACGCTGTCCGATGGGAGCTCATGCTTAAACATTGTTCTCTGCCCTTTTTTTTAATCCTTCAAGACTAGACGGTAGTCCATCATAAATTTTCTTACCCACGACTTTCCCAAATAAAAAGCTGGTTAACCCCGAAAACTTAACTCTATGAGTGACCTCCGTTATTTCTCCTTTAGCCTCTAACTGGTGCTCAAATGATAGGCGGCAAAATGGCAGTTTGCTCATGACAGTAAAGCTCTTATTTGGTGTAGCATCCGTTATGACTATCTTTGATTTAGGTCCATTGGTCGGCTTTATAACACCTTTCACACCAACCTCGAATGCCCCCAGTAGACGAGAGTAGACCACTTCTTTATCCCATTGATTCCAGTTTTCTACATCGACATATAACGAATATATGTCTTGGGGTGATGCTTCAATACAAATACGTTCTTCAAAAATCACTTTTCCCATCCTAGCTGATTGCAACTTAGTAAACTAGTTTACGATAATTCATAATAGGTACATTTGCAACATCACTTCCAGACACGAAAACGTTTGTCTCGATTAAGTTCTAAACTATAATCTCAAGGCTGAAATAATGTAATTAAAAATCAAATAGTTATTGTAAATATCAGCAGCTGAATGGCGATATAATGGCGGCAGATTTTAATCACAATAGACATACCAGAAAAACTTATCTTAAAGCATGCCGTAGAACCTAATGAAAACCAAAAAATAGCAATTAAAATCAACAACTTAACAGGAATTGCATGTATATAAATACAGTATTTTTGGGCGATTTTTACCCTTAAATAACGTCAATTTGCAATGAGTGCTGCCATTTTTGCTGCCATTTTTGCTGCCACTTTTTCATCTCCATTTTTCGAGGCATTTATCTCGTTGACTTAGATATTTGACTGCTAAAATTAGCTCTTGAGCTACATCTAGGATGTCGCGTTCTTCGTTTTCTAAGTCGATATTGTTTAGCTTCAAGGTATATACATAATCAAGCATTACTAACAAATCATGAAGTAAACAGACCATTCTCTCATCAATGTTCGTTAAATATTCATCCAACTCTTCATCTGAGTGCCAATGTTTAGGCTCTCCACCTAATACACTAACAACCTGCACTCGGATATATCGGAAAAGTAAGGTTAATTCTGGCGTGTTTATGATCATGAGTTAGCAGTTAAAGTGAGAGAAAAAAATGCTATGAATCTGGAACCGCTGCGCGATTCGACCTTTAGAAGACGAGACCTTAGACCTACCAATATAAGAATCTCGTCCATCTGCTGCCTACTTTGTTTGTCCATAACTATTCCCTGTAAAAATATGTAAAGTTAAGGTTTCTGCTGCCTCACATCAAAAGCGTATTCGCTGTCTTGCTGCTTTAAGAGATGTCTAACCTGTACTTTTTGTCCGATGTAAAACATTATTCTACGTTTTAGATCGACTTATACTGTTCATAAAATAATTAATAACCACCTGTCGAAATGCTTTATCGGTAAGGGGTTTGGGTAAAACCCCTTGAGTACCTGCTTGCTCAAAATCTCTAATCGATTTTATTGACATGTCTGCGGTGTAGCCAAATAACACAGGGACTTCATCGACTTGGTTGATTATTTTTATTAATTCGAGACCTGATATATCGGGCATATGAAGATCAACAAGTATAAAAAGGTAGTCATTTACTTTTATGAGATTTAAAGCCTCTTCTGCTTGGCTCGTTGTATCAACATCGAAGCCAAATTTCTTACAGGTAAGTTCACCTACGATGAGATTAATCTGATTATCATCAATGATAAGAGCGCGCCCCTTGAAGCAATGAGTTTGAGTGGAAAGTGCATTGCTGAAACGGTTCGGTTTGGTGATAACTGAAGGCATTGGCAGTGTAACAGTACACTGACTGCCAACGTTAACTTCACTCACCAACTCTATCTTTCCACTCATTAGTTCAAGGAGTTGGGTGACAATTGCAAGGCCTAATCCTGTACCTCCGAAATGGCGGGTGGTAGAGCTATCGGCTTGTGAGAACGGTTTAAAAATCGTCTCAAGCTTATCAGTAGGAATACCAATTCCGGTATCGGTGATGGTAATGGTTAATCTTGATTCACTTTCTAGCCATTGAAAGTGACATGTGACAGCTCCTTTTTTTGTAAACTTTACGGCATTGCCAAGCAAGTTGAATATTACTTGCTTCAATCTTGTGTTGTCTCCAGCAAGGTAAGTTCCCTCAATATGTTCAGTGGTAACAACGTAATCAAGACTTTTTTGTTTACAAGTGTTATCAAAGGCATTCTTGACCTCTTGAACTAAAGCCTCTAATGAGAATGGTTCAATGCGCAACTCAAGCTTACCTTGTTCCATTTTTGCTATGTCGAGAATGTCATTAATGATGAGAAGTAAATGCTCTCCAGAACTGACAATAATGCTTATTTGCTCTTTCTTTGCCTCATCGACTCCTTCCCCCAAGATTTGTGCCATCCCTAAAATCCCATTTAGTGGGGTTCTCATCTCATGACTTACCACCGATAAGAAGTCATCTTTAGCTCTATTGGCTGATTGAGCCGACTCCTTAGCTAATGAAAGCTGGACATATTGTTTTCTCATCTCCACAGACATACGATTGAAGGCAGAAATCACCTGACCAATCTCATCATTCTTTTCATAGCTAAGGGTCAAGCCAGGGCCAGATACTTCGATATCTTCAATGGCTTTAGTGACTTTACGTAGCTCTTTTACCAATAACCGACTGAATAATAGAGAGGCGATAGCAACAAATGCGACTTCGATACTCGCTATCATAATTAAATACTGACTCGAACTTTCTATGTGACTCAAGATAGCGCGTTCATCAAAAATGGCGTCTATCCGACCAATAACCATGCCATCTATGTGAACATCCATTCCTTTAAAAATCATTCCTTCAATCAATATCGAGTCAGTATGATAAGCATCTCTATTTCCAACGATAACAACCTCGGAGCCTGAGATACTCATTGTTAAAGACACAATATCGGGATCTTTTATTACGTTTTGTGCAATACTCTCCAGCCGCGCTATATCATAGGTAAGCAAGGCATCGAGACTACTCAGCTTTAATAAATTTAAAGTAGTCTCTATCTTGCTTTCAAATAAAGCTCTATTCGAATCAGCTATAAAATTTGTAGCAAAAACGACCAAAAGCGCGAGAAAAAAAACTTCAATTAAAGCGATACCGAGGAAGGTTTTGGTTTGGAATTTCATAAGGTTACTCTTCGGCAAAGAGTAGTCTAACGTCATTCCAATCGCTGTCTTTTGCTTGTTCAAACCCTTTAATTTTAAGAGGAGACAACAGCTCAGGGTGAACATTCTCAAGACTCGTTATTGCTTGTTGAATACGTTTTCTAAGGTCTTTAGAAACATGAGGGCCGACCGCGATGGCATGAGGAGTATAGCCTTTACTCTCCCACAAAACCGTCAATTTATCTGACACTTCAGGCTGCATAGCATTTAAGGTTCGATAGATACCGCCACCTGCCACGAAGTTGCCCTGAGCAATATTATGGTAGACCGAGTCATGTGAACGTACATAAACAGGTTCAATATCGATATTATTCTGTGCCAAGAAGCTTTGACTTAAAATACTTGCCGCAAAAGCATCAGGGGAAGGGAACGCTAACTTTTTACCTTCTAACTCTTGTACCGTAGATATATCACTCTCTTTCTTTACAACGATAACCCCCTTTATTTTCTTATTTTTTGCCTTAGCTATCGCTATATAACCGTTGGACTGACTGAATACAGTATAATGATAAGGGTTCATATAGGTTATGTCATATGAACCCTTTGACAATTCTTTTTCAAACAAAGGAATCGATGACTTAGTGGCAAGTCTCACCTCTTGGCCAATTTCTTTTGAAATATATTGGAGGATGGGCATCCACTGCCTGGCTAATTTTTCAGCGGATTGCTGTGGAACAATCCCAAAGTTTAATGGTTTAGCTGCCAGGCTCGAAATAGGTGTAACGAGAAGACTCAGTAATATGGCTCGAAGAAGATTCATAAATTCACTTCCATGTAAAATGAACAATATGTTTCGCCCTTGCTGACCTAGTTCGCCTTAGAGCGCTGCCCTGTTAGAACACTCATCAAGTGAGTTGCGTTTAGAATTTGCTATAGCTAAGTACCTATTTGAAAGAGATCTTTCTATAGAGACTTATAATAGCTAG
The DNA here is from genome assembly GCA_000169995.1 of Vibrionales bacterium SWAT-3. Taxonomy (GTDB): domain Bacteria; phylum Pseudomonadota; class Gammaproteobacteria; order Enterobacterales; family Vibrionaceae; genus Vibrio. Next base: position 17,667 of record AAZW01000015.1, read on the forward strand.
AGTGTTAGAGGTTCATCAGGCTTTCAATAGACTCTTCAACGGAGTCAAAGATATACGAATGAACCTGAAAACCATCGTCAGCATCAATTTTAACTTCAGATATCCCATTGTTGATTTCAGCCTCGAGAAGATAGAGAGAGCTCTCAACTGATTGACTAATCATAATTTGTTGATTTGTTAGCGTGATACGACATGACTCTAAAACCATAGTGTGTCCCTTCCTAGCAGTGGCAACTGAATCTTAATGCTCTGATTACCTAATAATGACGTTGTTAGAAGATTCCTTTCTCTTTTAACAGTAGACCAAATTGTAAAAAAACATAGTTTATTTTCAGATGGATACTAAAGATTAGATTTTGAAAAGATAAAGTTTCGTTCTCCCTAACGTTGTATCACCGAACTCACTCAAGAATGATGCAAAAGTGCTTCACTGCATTTCGATTTACATCATTGTAAGTTGCACTTCATAAACTAAGTCTTGGGCTGACAGCAACACTTCTGACTCTTCGTCCGTTAGAGTGGAGTTAGACTGACGTAGCACGAATAAGTAGTCGAACTTTACAAAGAAATCGTAAAGCAGAGGCATGATATTAGGGTTTACTGTTGATATATATTGCTCAAGACTCTCGTTTGGTAAACAAGCATACTCTTCACCTCCAAGAGCCTCTACAATAGACACTCGAATGAATCGAAAAAACGGGTCTAGCTCTGGTGGGTTAACAACCATATGTACTCCCTTAATAAGTTAAGCTCTATTTTTGAGCAAAACCTGTAAGAGCTACAATGTCTGTTGCTCGCAACATCGAGCGAGTTAACACCAACTAAGCCTTTCCTAATACTTCACCGACAAATGCTAACGATTAAAAGCTTGTTGCCATATTCCCTACATCCAAATTCAAATCGGTGCCCTTTTCACTTTTGACCTTCTCGACAGCAACTGGCTTATCCGACTTAATGGTGAGTGATACTTCCGATTTACTTTTCACCGTTTGGCTCCCTAATGGACTGTATGGCGTATTTTGTTTGGTGGGTTGAAGACTTCCCGTTTGATAGGCGTGATAGCGCTGCTCGGTTTGGCTACGGACAGTTCGATTTCGAGTTTCATTGGTCGTAATACCAAGCGTCGCGTTCTTGTCTTCAATCCGACTCAGCTTGTTGGCTAAGTTATCGATTTCTCGTCCTGCTTCATCAGTTTGTATTTTCCAACCATCGGGGATGAGCGCCTCTGGTAACTTATTAATCAGCGACTTAAATTTATCCCACAACCAACCAATCCCTTCACCTATCCATTTAATCACTTTGTCTAAACCAATGAACTTGTCGATTAAGTACGTAATGGCAATCACTGCAGCCGAAACAGCAGCGACCATAAGCCCAATGGGGTTCGCCATCACCGCCGCATTCAGAGCAATCAACGCGACTTTGAAGATTGCCACCGTTGCTAGAATGCCTTTGAAGTTTTGTGTGACCCAAATGAGCCCTTTTCCGAGTAATTCAAAACCTTGATAGAGCCCATCCACGGTTTGGATGAGCTTTTCAATAAAATCGGTACGCCAAACCTTATTTTTAAACTTTTCAGAGAATGTCGTGAACGCTTTGGTGGCTTTTTCCATGATGGGCGCTAATGCAGCAAACTTCATTGAACGCACGCTCTCTTCTATTTTTTGTAAGGCATCGTTATAGGCTTCGGCTTTCGCCGCGTCTTCCGCGGTGGCCCCTCCCCCTAGGTCATTCAACTCTTTTCTTGCCGCCGCTAACCCCACTGTTCCCTCTCGCAGCATAATCAACATCTTACGTCCATCGTCACCAAATGCGGCATCCGCAAAAGCCATCTGCTCTTGTGATGTTTCAAGTCGAGAAAACTCTTCAAGAAGCATCTCATAAGCCTGACTCGTCCCCGTCTTACACATCAAAGCAGTCCGTCAGAAAACCCTTTTGGCCCCGTTCTTTCACAGTATATCGAAAACCAAATCCATTGTGCGTTGCTGATGTTTTTAAACATTGTCTTCCCCATTCATGTTGATTCATACTGACTACGTTGATATCGCAGTCTTTGAACTCAAAGTCGAAAAACACATTCGTCGGCTTTTTATTCCATCTGCATACCAACACCCGCATCACCGTAAGAGTGGCTGCCTTCACTATTGCAAAAAGCGCCGCCGATGGGCGCAGGCCTGCGTAATATGCCTAAAAAGTTCAGGAGCCTTATCTGGGGCGACGTCCAAGGCTGTTTTTCTACTCAATTAAGCATGCTTGTTGAGTGGTTCAACAGAGTTACTTGGGAATACCAGACACCACACCCTTTGGGTGTGCGTATTCTACTACAAGAATACACAAGCCAGTTTGTAGCACGGCTCTTGAGAGAGAGCCCATTGTTTTGTTCTTTTAAAAGAGCAAAACAATGTCCTTAAAAGGAGTTTAAATAATGCAAATTGTATACGGATATTGTCGTGAAGATGAGGCGGGGAGTTTATTGGACCGCTTTGTTGAACAAGGTGATTTTGTCAGCTTCAAAGTACTGGGCTCGGTCGGGCGTGAATACATGGCATTTGCTGCTTTGTTGCCTTTTACTGACCGCCTCCCCTTCCCTTTCTATTGGAAGGGTGTTCATTTCGTTTCGGTTCAAAAACACACCCAATCAGTCCATCAACTCACGCCACCACCATCAAAGAATGCTCGCAAAAAACATTTTCGTAAACTCAAAAACACGATAATGACCCCTCAAAATTGGAAACAACACGTCAGTCGCAATCGCGGCTTAAAGTATGTAAACGCTTCTTTGTTACCTTTAAGTAATCAGAAAGACAAGGGCCTCAACGACAACCTGTGAGCTGTAATCGTGATTTAAAGTACGCAAAATCTTCTCTGTTTTCTTTATGAGGCGTGCTTTACCCCCTCTCCCTACGATCCGTTTAATTGGCACGCTGAATAGCCTAGCTAGGACAACATAACCCGTCTCCCCAGCCTCTCAGGCAAGAATGTGGTCGGGATCAATCCCTTTTCCCCCGTCATGACCACGAACTTGATAATTTTATTACTCAATAAGGATATTTATTATGAAAACACGCATCCAGCGCGCCCTAATAGTCGGGCTTGGCGTTGCTGTCTCGACACTTCTTATTACTCAGCCCGCTCTGGCTGCCGATATCTTCGCGTCAGGTAAACAAGCCATGAAAGATACGGCGGGCAAAGGCTCAGCGGTTGAAACCGCCATGCTGGGGACTGGGCTTGCGGGGGCGGTCGTCACTGGGCTGATGAGCCGTAACTGGTTTGCAGCCGTTGGCGGATTCATTGGTGGCTCAGTCTTGTGGAATGTTGGAGCGCCACTCGTCGGTTTAGGCTAAGGAGTCACAATGGAAGACCCTCATCAGTTTTTCTCTATCCCAAAACACATGAACAAAGGTCGCCGCTGGCTCGGTTTCCCTGTTGATGAACTCGTGCCTGCTCTCTGCATTTTTGGCCTCTCATTCTGGCTTAAACACGAAATGATAGGGCTGACGTTATCGCTGGCTTGGTTTGGGGGATTTGCGTTACATCAAATCGCAATACGGTGATAACATTGTGACCCTGTCACTCTATTGGTGGGGGGCTTCCTTTGTCAGTCCCACCCTCTTTAAGCGTACCCCCTCAGCCTGTCGTCGTTACTGGATTTTCTAAGGAGACTCTTCATCATGGATCCGTTTGTTAAACGGGATAAGCTGGCCGTTAAAAGCCTCCTCAATCTTTTTTTGAGTGCAGGCTTTCTTTTCATGCTTATCACTAACCTGGTGTTGGGTTACACCAGTTATCAAGCTTTTACCCATCAAAGCCGAACTCTAGTCCCGCCTAGCCTCTCTCAAGCCTTTACGGTGTCGGATGGCGCGGTCGATGAGCCTTATCTTGAGCAAATGGCGGATTATCTTCTATACCTGAAACTCAATATTACGCCGGCAAGCGTTGGACGTCAGTTTGGTCAGTTACTTGAATATTTAGACAAGACAAGCTGGCACAGCGTTCAACCTAAGCTGCTTCGAGAAGCCACGGTGATTAAAAAAGACAACATCAGCAGCCAATTTTCTGTCGAGTCGGTCCGCATTTCTCTCGACACGCTCCAAGTTCAACTCTACGGGAAACTCCAAAAGCATGTAGGCCAACGCGCCCTAGATCCAGAGATGAAGTGGTATCAAGTCAACTTTAGCTATGACCATGGCGTCATAGGTTTACTCTCCATTGAAGAAGTCGAGGTCAACACCGATGAATCTTTATGATCAATCATTCACCCCATCGCCGCAATGGCACCCTTATTTTTTATCCATAGTGCTTTGGGTGTTTTTTTTCAGCCCCTCTTTTGCCCTGGCTGAAAATACCCCCATGGTGAGCTATGAGTTTGACGAAGGCGACACGATCCCTTTGTCACTCTCTTCCATTAACGTGAACCGTTTACTGGTCAACAATGACCGTATTATTTCGATCGCCTGCCCGAAAGGGTTTTGCACCTCAACGGGCAACCAAAAAGACGCTTCCGGATCCATCACCTTAAAAATCAATATTCCCTTACCGTTTACCGCGCACCTGACGACAGAAAAAGGGCGATTGTTTGCGCTGTTTATTACCCCCAAAGCCACCCCATCTCTGGTCACGGAGTTTGTTTGGTCGCAAAACTACAAAGAGCAGCAAAGTCCGATTGAGCAAGCGGCGGATTATCCCGCCGCCATGACAGCGCTTACCAAAGCCATGATGCGTTTTGTCCATGATGGCGCTCCCATTGCCGGTTTTAAACGCCACGACGTTGACCCCAAAACCTTACCCAAAGATGAAGCGTCACTGGCCATCATCCCTCAAACTGTCTTCGTGGGCCGTGATTATTCTGGGGTGGTTTATCAGCTCAAAAATCAAAGCCGCAGTGACATGGCGCTGACCACCGCGCAGTTCTACAGCTATTCCGCCCGCTCAGCCGCGCTCGATGCCTATCAATTAAAACCTGGGCAAACCACCACGCTCTATCTCATTACAGGAGGAGGCGCCACTCATGTTCGATAAACTAAAAGACGCCTTTGACCATTTTAAGAAACGCGTCTTCAAAGATACCAATGGTGACTTTGAAAACGGCGGTACGATCAATGCCGTAACAAGAAAGCGCAATCGCACCATTACGCTCACGGTATTGCTGATATTGACCGCCCTGGCTTTTGCCGTTTGGCGGTTAACATTGTCTCCCCAAGCGCCAAGCAAGGGCATTCAAGACGTCGGATTTGGCGCTGTCGTCACCGATGATTTTACTGACAAAGACAACCAGTCCGCCCTGACGTTTCAACAAGACAAAATCAACCAAATAGAACAAAGCTTAGCGCGGTTTGAAGGCACATTAAGTCGCTTTGGACAAAGCTTAACCTCTGAGTTAGAGAACATTAAAAAGGCCAATGAGCGCGATACAAAATCGCAACTGACAGAGCTTGAGCAGCAGATGCAACAAAAGCTCGATGAAGTTGACGCGCTCAAGATCCAGCTTGAGACGCAATTAGCCTCAGCCATCAATGCTGGCGACGCTTCGACTCAATACAGCGTAGAGACTAACCAGGGAAGCACATTTGGCCAATACAAACTGCCCCCAAGACCGGCCATTAATAGCAACATAGATACCGCCAAGGTGAATGAGTTCCAGTACCAAGAGCAAGATGGTGGGGCCTTTAGCGGTGATGCCTTTGATAGTTTTGAATTTCACTGGCAAGCCAGTGTCGAGGAGCAGCAATCCCGTCGCACGACCGATAACTATGTGCCAACAGGCACCTTTGTGACCGCCGTGATCACCGGCGGCGCAGACGCTAATGGGGGCGTCTCTGGACAAGGGGATACCTCACCGATTGTCTTTCAGACCGTCAATCAGGGGATTTTACCCAACGGTGAGCAATCCAAATTAAAGAATTGCACGATCACCGGTGCCGTTTACGGCGAAATCTCCTCCAGTCGCGGCGTCGCTCGCACCAATAGAATGAGCTGCATCCACCCTAATGGCGATATTCTCGATATCCCCGTCAATGCGACCGTGTTTAACTTTGGGCGCAATGGGATTCGCGGTACCACCATCATGAAAAACGGTAAAATCGTTCAAATGGCCGGCATTGCGGGGATCTTGCAAGGCGTAGGGGATGCAGGTAAAGCGCTGGCACAAACCACGACACCGACGGCGCTCGGACCAAGTCAAAGCATCAACAGCGATAAAATTGGGTTGAATCTGCTTGGCGGCGCCACGGAAAGCGTTGGCAGCAAATTGGCGGACTACTACATCAAGCTGGCCGAACTCTATCATCCGATAGTGGAAGTCAATCCTGGGGCCATCGTCAATATTGTCTTTTTGGAAGGCTTTCCATTAGATCCCCTATTGGCCGATGAATACGAAACCCGTATTAATGAGCAGCGTGAGCAAGTCTCCAACAGCAACCAGCTCTTGGATGTCATCACCAACGTTCCCTCTCTTCCACAAACCACTCAAACTGCCCCCATCAACCCATTAGCGCAAAAAATAACCCAACAAGGGTTAAGCGACGTGGGCTTTGGGCGCGAGGAATAACCATGAATAGGCATTCTTTGTTCTCACTATCGATACTCTTAGGTCTGACCGGTTGCAGCGCGGGCTTTGAGAGCGAATACAGTTGCGCTCAGGTCGGCGGCGTTTCAAGTTGTGTCACTATGAACGAGGTTCGAGACAACGTATACGGTTATACCGGAGGCAGTGGTAACGCCACGGTCTCTTCTCAAGCGCGTCTCGCCCCACCTTCCGCCTTTACCTTACTACCAAGGCGTAGCCGAGATGGGGAGCCTGAGCGAAGCCAAGAAGAGGTTAAAAAACTCACCGTCTTTCCTTTCATCGACAAAGACAATCACTACATCGATACGATGGATGTTTACTTTGTCTTAGACGATAGCCGTTGGTCTGGGCGCCCTGCGCGCGCGATTTGGAAAGATTGATTAGGAAAAAAAGAAACGAAGCTTAAACATCATTTTTATCATGGGCGCGCGACATTCAGTCTCAGCCTTCTCTCAATGAGGGGGAATCCATCAAGCGGTCCAAGATTGTGTCACGCCCCCTAACATTAAAATAGAAAAAGGGATCCCCCATGTTTTCCTCCTCTCGCGGTTTTGGCTTTAAAGTCAGTGTCCTTGGGGGCGCTAACGACGATTTAATTCAGTCGTTAAGCCACCTCGTGGGTGATTTACCCGCAGGGGATAAATGGGATTATCAAGTGCAGCTTTTTGGTCACAACCGAGTGGCGCACTATCTCGAAGGGAACCAAACCCTACTCAGCCAGCGGGGCGGTATCTGCCAGAAGATGGCCAACGATGACGCCATTTACGCCCACTACGCGGCGCAACACGGGTTTCTACATAGGCAAAAAAACCATCGCTTTGATTTGCGCGACTACGACGCGTTCTTTTTTGTCTCCACCACGGAAAAAGACCCACAAGAGCTGCTTGATACGCGAATGACGCTAGAGACAGGACTGGCGCAGCTTAGTTTTGATTTACTGCCCATCACGCCTGAGATGTTGCTGACCGATGTGAGTGATATCTTAAACTTTGATAAACGCCAAGACCGACCAAAGGAAAAAAACTACAACCCGTTAGAGCCTTTAAACCTGCAAGCCCTCTCTCCCGATACCGAAGCGTTAACGTATCGTAGTCATATCGCCACCCGTCATACCAATGACCAAGGGGAAGAGGTACGCACACGACTGGTCAATTTGGGGCTTTCTCGATTGCCCGGGGATTATCGCTTGTACGCCTTACCTGAGGCCTTTTCTTCTCTTCGCAATGTGTCTCGTCACATCACTTGCCCTCATCGCGTCACGTTAAGTTTTCGTAATGAGCCAACCGGTAAGCAAAATGCGGATAACGATAACAAGATAAAAGACTTAACTAAGACGGTGAACAGCCAAATGGCGCTGCTGGCTCCAACGGCCGAAGATGAGCTTAAAGAGCGCAAAGCCCTACAGAAAGGTCTGTTGTCTAAAGAGTTTACCATTGCGTCTATGGTACTTACGGTCTCGCTGTTTACCGATAAGACCGACCAAAAGAACGACACCCAAGCGGCAAAGGAGTCATTTGGCCATGCTGGCCTTGATATCATTCCACTGAAAATGAATCAGCCACAAGCGCTGCTCTCCACGTTGCCCTTTATGATGAGCGAAGGGTTGTGGGGCGATTGTAAAAAAGCCGGCCGCGTTCGCACGTTAAAAAGCTCCAATCTGGTGAACCTCTTCCCTCTCATCATGGATTTTTGTCAGTTAAAAGGCGGCGTCTTATTGCCCACTATGCGTCAGCAAATTTCTTTCTTTAACCCTTTCACCTGTGGCAGTGATAACCAAAATATCGCCCTGACCGGTGGCTCAGGCGCCGGGAAAAGCTTTCTGGTTCAAGAGATTGCCGAAACGGTTTACGCCATGGGCGGTAAAGTGTGGATCCTCGATAAAGGGGCCAGCTATAAAAAGTTGACGCTCAGCCTTGGGGGGACGTACATGACGCACGCCAACATTTTCTTAAATCCCTTCACGCATTTAGGCGCCATGCAAAGTGCAGAGTTTGAGTTTGTGGATGACGACGGTAGACCGGTCGACCCAATGATGGAAGCGCTCGATAATATCACCGCTTTGTTTGCCACCATCGCATCACCCTACGTCCCACTGACGGCGTTTCAACAAAGCGTATTAGGCGATGCGATAGTGACAGCCTGGGAGCGCAAAGGCAATCAAGCCTTAGTAGATGATGTCAGAGACGCCTTGATTGAGATTGCTGGCATCGATGCCGACCGACGCATCAAAGACATTGCGGTGCAACTGAAAAAGTTCTGCACCAACGGCATGTACAAAGATGTGTTCAACAAGCCCTCCATGCTCGACCCTAGTGTCGAAATCACCACACTTGAACTCGATGGATTCCCACCTGCCGTGCTCAGACCGGTGATTTTTGCGTTGATGGTGTCGATTAACCAGCAGATGTACCTGGCAGGCTCTCGCTCTACCCCAAAGCTGTGCATCATTGAAGAGGCCTGGAGCCTCCTCTCAGGGGCGAACGAGCAAGCAAGGGAGTTCATCAACACCGGTTATCGCACTGCCCGTAAGTTCGGCGGCGCTTTTTGTACGGTGACTCAAGGGATTGAAGACTTCTTTAGCAACGAGGAAGCCAAAGCCTGCTACAACAACTCAGATATCCACATCATTCTTCGTCAAGGGGAGCGGTTTGATAAGTATCTGATCCAAAACCCGGATGCCTTCTCACCGTTTGAGCAGCGCCTCATTAAAAGCTTCGCCCCGTCTGTCGAAGCGGGATACAGCAGTGCGCGCATCAAAGCGGGTGGCCATGTCACCTATCACCGGTTTTTCGCCTCTCCGGTGAAACGCGCCATGTTCTCAACCGAGCCCAAGGAGTTTGAGTATTGTGAAAATCTTTATCAACAAGGCCACTCACTGGAGCACGCCATCGAGCAAACCTCCAGGCACTTTTATGGCAAAGAAATTGACGCCTTTAATCAAGCCATTGGGGCAAGCGCTTAAATGGCCCCTTTTTCTTTTGGTTGCTGGACTTGCAACGACCAGTGCCGATGGAAAAAACTTGGGCCAAGTGGCCCCTATCTTCCCTATCGGTGAGATTGACATGCTGGAGTGGATTGACCAAAGGCTTAGGCAGTTTGAGGCCAGTGGGAAACTGGCGGACATGCAAAACGAGTTCACTGAGCGCGCACGACAAAGCATTGAAAACCCGCCGCCGGTGGCAGGTTTAACCACCACAACCGCTCCTCGCACCTTTTACGTTGACCCAAGCATCACCCTCCCTAAAGACATCATGGCCCCCACCACGGGAGCCATGATTGCCAAAGCGGGCACCAGAGTGAACCCCTTTGATAGCCGCACTTGGCCAAAGATAGACGGCCAAGAGGTACTTCCTCAATTTGAGCTCAGTAAGGTGTTGGTCTTTTTTGATGCCAGAGACGCGCGCCAACGACGTTTTGCCAGCGAGTATCAAAACGCCAAGCCAATCAAGTGGGTACTGACGGGGGGTAGCCCAAACCAAATGGCGACCTTACTCAAGGCGAGAATGTATTTCGCGCAGCAAGGTTTTTTAACCGAAAAGCTCAATATCACCCATATCCCGGCCATTGCCTATCAAGATGGCACTCGCTGGCGCATCGATGAGGTGAATGTCTCGGGTTTGTTGCCCTTGGCGATAGAGCCATGACAACCAAAATCGCTTTGATCATGCTTCCCGTACGACGCTTTTCTCTCTTAACCCAGCTCGCTTTTGGCGGCGATAATGGGGCGAAGCCTGTTGTCGAGACAAAAGGAGTACCACGCCCCGCGTGGAAAAGGATACCCTCATGACACCACGACACTTTCGTTTACTGCTGTGCGGCCTATTGGTTTTGATTGCCCCCTCAACCTTAGCAGCCAGTGCGGCCTGTAAAAGCCGCTTTATTAACCCCATTACCGATATTTGTTGGGATTGCTTGTTCCCGATGACCATAGGCTCCGCCACGGTGATGCCCTCTAAGTACCCCGATACGCCCAACCCTACACTGCCTATCTCTTATTGCCCGAAACCGCCGCCTATCTTTGTGAAAATCGGCATCAACATCGGCTATTGGGAGCCTTATGCTTTAACCGATATCACGCGCGTCCCTTATTGTATGGTGAACATGGGCGTGCAAATGTCAGGCGCCAACACTCAGCGTATCGGTGGGCGCGTGACCGCCCGTGACAATGACAGCAGTGACGGAGGCTTTTATCACGCTCATTGGTATAAGTACCCCGTCATTTATTGGCTGCAACTGATGCAATCCACCGCCTGCATGGCCACGGATGTTTTTGATGTTGCCTACATGACGGAGATTGACCCACTTTGGGACGACGATGAGTTATCCCTCATTCTCAATCCCGAAGCGTTACTGTTTGGTAACTTGGTTGCGCAGCTTGCTTGCGTGCCCGAAGCCCTGTTGACCTCCACTAACGCTGCCTTACCTATTGATGCGTTATTTTGGTGTTTAGGCTCACAGGGCAGTGCCTATCCGCTCACCGGCACCACCAACTATCGAGACACGCCCATCCAGGCGGCGACACTCTTGATGCAAAAGCTGAACTACAAACTGCATCGACAAGGAATCATCTGGGAGACGCGCGGCGAAGATGGCGCGATTTGTTATCAATATCCCGATCCGATTTTGCCAAAATCTCGTTATCGGTATCAAATGTCGGGGCCTATTCCCGATGCCGCCTGGTGTCACCCGTACACCACCACGACCACGCTCTGGGAAGCCGGCCATGACAATCCGGTCACAGGGGATAACTTTGGTTTTGTACAATGGCGAAAGCGCAACTGTGTCTTTTTATAAGGTGACGCGACGATGCCCATTCCTACTCACAAAAATGAGACTGACCTATTCATTGCCAGTCACCCTGACTCTCTTACCGATTTTTTAAAAACAGAGCTCGCCAACCACAAGCACATTTACTGCTGTTTCCCGCTCTCGCAGTTTTGCTTCTCGTTTTGTCGCGATCTCAATGCTCGTCAGGTGCAGTCAATCAGCTTCCAAAACGCTCACACCCCCTACCCACCCTTTCAGCGGCCATCATGAAGAGGTTACTATGACCATTCCATCTTTTGAGAGCACCTTTGGACGCTCTCTTGTTTTTCTGTGTTTTTTTATTGCGTTACCCACTCAGGCTTACACGGAGCAAGAGCTTAAAGCCTTTGCCAAGCTTGAGCAGGGCATGACTGAACAGCCGGAGGTAGCAAAGGCATGGCCTACGGACGACATACAAAATAAAGCCCAGGCTTATCGAGAAGAAGCGCTGACGCTCAGCCGCAATGTTCAAGATTTGATAAAAGAAGAGAGCCTGTCCCCCTTATTGGGGCGACAAAAGCCCACGCGCCACCCTGACCAAGCCCCAAAAGGGGTGATGGTGTTTGTGTCACTCACCATGCCAGAGACCGCGCTCAAACAGCTTCTGATGCAAAGTGCCCACTTAGGCGTGCCACTGGTGATACGCGGTGTTTTACCCGAAGGTTTTCCGGCCACGGCCAAACATATCGAGGCCTTGATACGCCCACCCAATAAGGCGCCCATTCAAAGCGGATTTTCCATCAGCCCAGATTGGTTTAAGCTATTTGATATTCAACGCGTACCCGCCTTTGTTTCGGTCAAGCCAAACCGCTGCTTACCTAAGCAGCCTTGCAAAGCCAGTGACTACGACATCCTTTACGGCAACATTTCGCTTTACCAAGCTCTGGATTACCTCGCGGCCGGGGATGCGCAGCAAAACATTCACCCACTATTGCGCACGCTCTATTCCCAATAACCCTCTCTCACCCCAACTTTTGATGAGGTGCTCCTTATGCGCATTGACCTCTGGGCTGCGCTCACGCTCAGTTTTTTATCTACTCTCGCTCTTGCCAGCGACCAACACACCTTTACCGAGAGCGCCAACTGGGCGAAGCAGACAGCAGGTCAAGCGCTCACACCGAATGCCCTCCCCCTCAACATCGATGACTATTGCAAAGACGCGACGTGTCGAAAAGAGATCCGCAGTCCAAAAGAATCCACCCTGTCAGACAGTGAGATCAATGCGCAAAAAGGGACAGAGTTTGTGACCAATGAACTGGCTCAAGACATCAACGCCAACTTCAATAAAGGGCGACCCGATGTTAAAAGCGACCCGGCGATGCGTTTTGCCTTACTTGGCCAAGAGAATGCGTATGAAATCACTCACGGCCTCTCAAATGACTATGTCGATTGTGATAGCGGCTCCCAGTGCCTTATCGAACACATTTCTAAACAGTGTCTTCGTCCAACGAATAACAACGTGCCTTGTACAAAAGTACCTGTTGCAACCGTTGTTACTGGCAATGTCACCTACAAATGCCCTTCGGGCTGGGCAAGGCAAGGCTATGAATGTGTACGTACAATACGCCAATGCCGATACAATAATGACAATTACGTGAGGCAATGGGGGGGAGATAGAGTTTGTGGGCTACCGGATATAGCCACGTATTTATGGGATGGAAAACGTGTGTATCCCAGCCAAGGCTACACGCTTGGCGCTTTAAAAAAGACGGATAATGTAGGGTGTCACAGAGGATCCGGCTGGGATAAACGCTACGAGATTTGTCGGCCCACCACACAGACGATAAAAGCCACGTTGAGCTGCTCAAGCGGGTTCACCTTATCCGGAGGGAACTGCATCAAAAACACCATGACCTGGCGAACACAATGCAGCCTGATGAACTCGTGCAAGGTCACTAGCCAACAATGTATTGAAGGTCGAGCCACCCGCACCATTAATGGCATTCCCACCACGCTCAATTGCTGGAAATATCGGGTCAACCATCAGTGTGACCGACCGGATACCTGCGCAGCTCTCCCGAAAAACTGTACGACTCAAACTCGACATTGCAGCCTTAAGCAAAATGGGGTGTGCATCGAGCAAGAGGTCACAAAGCGTTGTGCTGAGAAGACATGCCGAGCCACTGACCTGCAATGTGGGGAGTACTCTTTCTGTCTTGACGGGGAGTGCTATGTGCCCGAGCCCAAACTGAACAGCAATTTTGATAAGTCCGTTGCGGCCCTGGCGGGGCTTGCCGAAGCCGTGAAAGACATCGGCGACCCACCCAAAATATTCACGGGTAAGCCGATGAAATGCAATAAGAAACTCGCGGGTTTTAACGATTGTTGTAAAGACTCAGGATGGGGGCAAGGATTGGGAGCGAAATGCAGCGAGGCCGAAGAAGCGCTGGGTAAAGCCAAAGAGAAAGGCTTAACCTTGTACGTAGGGCAATACTGCGCCAAGAAAGTGCTGGGTGTCTGCACACGTAAAAGCGCAGTTACTGTGTTTACGACAACAAGCTGGCCAAAATCATTCAAGAGCAAGGCTCTATTCAGCAACTGGGCAAACGGTTAGGCAGTGCTAAAAATCCCACCTGCGCCGCCATTACGCCTGAAGAACTGGGTCAAATCAATTTTGAACACATTGATTTTAATGAGTTCTACCCGGAAATGCGTGCCAACACCAACCTCCCCAACTTTGATGAAATCAAGAAACGACTTCAAAGTGCCACGGGCGAATAACCGCCTCCACTTATTCGAGGTTTATGATGATGAAAAACCCACTGCTTCGCGTCCTTACCCTAACGCTGCTTGCTTACTTCCCTCCCGCTCTTGCTAATGACCCCCCTCCTGGGTGGCGATGGTACAACGAGCCAAAGGCAATGCCCGTAACGCCCAAACCTAAGCCGCTACCAAGTAACACTCAAACGAGCGTCTCAAGCCCTAAAACGTTATCAGCGACCGAACAGATGGCCTGGTTTCACTCTGTGCATATCGAAGCGCAAAACGATGCCGTCCTTCACCCTAAAGATAAAGACAAGTTAGCGAGATTTTTAGCGTTAAATCATTTTATCACGGACCAAACCGACCAATTAGGCATGACCTTTAAAGCGCTGCTGCTCGAAAGACCGGAGTTCTCTTACACCAAAGACCATCCGACCGAGCAAGCGGCAAGACAAGTGTATTTAGCACTAGAGGATAAGAAGAAAACCGACGCGGTTGAAAAGATGAAACAAGACGGATGGGGCTTTTTCTTTGTTTATGAAGGAAAAGATACGCTCAGCCAGCAACTCGCCCCGTCCATTCAAGCGTTTGCTGACCAATACCATTTTGAGCTCCTTGGGATCAGTAATGATGAAACCTTCATCACTCACCTCAAAGAAAACCGCCACAACCAAGGCAAAGTCACGGTGCCTTTTACGCCCGCCTTGATTTTGGTGCATCCAGGCACTGGAGAGATGAAGCCACTGGCGTACGGCTGGATAAGCCAAAATGATTTAATTGGGCGCTTTTACAACGTCGCCACCGACTTTGAGCAATCGGATTTTTAAAGCGAATCAATCCATATAAAACCACCAAACGCCATAAACAGAGCCAGTATAGCAAGTCACTCCAACCTTAGTGCAACGTTTAATACAACACACCCAACTTCGTCCAGACCACTCTCTTAAATGATGGTCACTTTCTTTTATTTCTCCTTTTATCCTAAAACGTAAGGAGGCGCTATGCCATTTCTTCGTACCCTTGTGCTGGCTTTTTTAATTCATGCCGCCAGCGCACACGCGGCCATGCAAAACCAATATGCCCTGGTGTTCTTTTTTGAAAGCACCTGCCCGTACTGCCATAAGACAGCCCCTAAAATCACTCGCCTTGGCGAACGATTTCAATTACCGGTTTACGCCTTTTCTGTTGATGGGCCAGGCATTCCAGGGTTTGAGGTCCCTATTCCTGTCACACCAGAGATAGGCAAGACCTTTTTCCCAAGCCAGAGGAAAACGGTCATGCCTGCGACCTTCTTAATGAACGTCAACAGCCGTAAGTTCTCACGTTTGAGCATTGGAGACGTACCAGAAAGCACGCTGGCTCAAAGCATCCAACAAGCCTTAAGCGATCCGCGAGTGAAGGAGGCGCTGCAATGAAACGTTCACTTTTCCACCCCTTATCCACCATTTCGGTGCATAAGCGAGTTATTCCTCTATTTCTCATCAGCTTAACAAGCGCTAGCCACGCCGACACCAACCACTCACTGGCCCGCTTTTTTGATAACTCAGGGTATAACGCCAACGTCTCAAACCCGACGGCTTACCAAGGGCAATCGGCCAACTATTACACCGGGGGCAGTTTGTTTGTGCGTAATCAAATCGTCGAGGCACAATTGGTCAGCGTCACGGTCCCCTCCATCAGTGCGGGGTGCTCTGGCATTGATATGTTTATGGGGGGATTTTCACACATCAACTCAGACCAGCTGGTAAGAGCGGGGAAAGCAATCATTCATAATGCCCCTCCTTTTATCGTCAATTTAGCCTTGCAAACCTGGGCGCCCCAACTCAAACAAAACCTGGACAATCTGCAAGCCATTGCCGACAAATACTTAAACCAGTCGGTGAACTCTTGTGAAGCCGCGCAAGCGTCCATCGGTGGACTGGCCGCCTTTGCCGCTCCTGCCACCAAAAAGCACGTCTGCGCGACGCTCGGTACACAAAACAACGCTTTCTCGGATTGGGTGCAAGGTCAGCAGGAATGTGGCGCAGGAGGCAAAGCGGACGGTCAATTAGCGAACGCAAAAAATGACCCTGCGCTAAAAGACATGACCCAAACCCATCACAACGTGGTCTGGTCTGCGATCATGAATAACGCTTTTTTGTCTTCTGATAAAAATCTCGCGCAATTCATGATGAGTTTGTCAGGCACTTACGTGTACGACAAAGACGGCAATCCACGTTACTACCCGAGTCTTTTGACCGACAACAACAACCTCGTCAACGTGCTGCTCGAAGGGGGAACGGCGGACGTTTATCAGTGTCGCAAAACAGACCCTGAGGCGTGCATTACCATTACCAAGCGCAATAACCTCTCCATCACTCAAACTAACGGCATACAAAACCAGATACGCAAACAACTGGAATCGATTCTGCAAAAGATAGCCACCGACCAAAACCTCACGCGTCAACAAGAGGGTTTTCTGGAGCTGATTCAAACGCCAGTACTCAAGTTCTTTATTGATGACTTATCCGCCAATCAATCGCCCGATACCAGCAGCTACTCGCGAATGATAGCGGTGGAACTGCTTAATCAGTACCTCCTGAGCATGTTAAATGTTGCCCGCCAATCCTTGGCCAACACCAACAACAGCCACGAGGACATCACCCTCATTACTCGTGATATCGATAACGCCAAACGCTTTACCGCGGGGCTGGCCGATAACGCCATTGAAGCGCTCAACAACCGCAATCAACTGATTGACTCGCAAAGAAAGACCACGCAACAAAACACAAAAGAAATCAGCACGACCACCAAACCAGCACCAGCTTATGGGAACTGACTTATGATACTCGAATATTACACTTACACTTCCGGCGAAGTGGTCAACAAAGCGTTTAATGCGCTGGCCACTTTTTTTAGAACCAATACCTTTGGGGATTACTTACAGATGTGCATGATGCTGGGGCTTATCACCAGTTTGTTTATCTTTATGCTGTCACGCAATCCCAAAGACCTCATCAAATGGATGGTGGTGTTCTTTGCCGTCCCCCTGTTTCTTATCAATATGAAAGCCGACATGCTCATCATCGATAAGACGCAACCGGGTAAAGCTTACAAGGTGGATAATGTGCCTTACCTCGTGGCCGTGCCTACTTACTTTTTCTCCTCTATCATGGTGGGGATGGCCGAAGGCGTAGAAGGCATTTTCACCACTTCGGATGATGAGCGATACGGTCGTACTGGGATGCTGTTTGGCTCTGAGTTGTATCAGCTCTCAAGACAATCCAGAATCAATGAGCTGGCGCTACAAAAGCTCTGGCGAGACTACTTTCATAACTGCATGATTGGGGATGTGAGGATCAATGGGAAATACACCTGGGATGAACTCTTTGCCGCGCCTGATATTTTTGCCTTTTTAGACGGCGTGAGGCAAAGCCCACTGCGCGCCCTCTTTCTGGATGAAGGGGGCGGTAAAACAAGCTACAAAAAGTGCGAACAAGCTTACCCTATCATTAAACAGCGCTTTAATGACGCCGCCGATAAAAACATGAGCTTGTTAGCGCATCAATTGCTCGGCAAAGACGCCGACCGTTATAAGCCCCAAGTGTTGCAATCGCTGCAGCGCAGCTACCACAAATTTTTTGCCATCAGTACCAGCGCGTCCAACACCATCAAACAAAACATGTTGATGAATGAGCTGCGCTACAACCTTGATAGCCTTGACCCAACGCAAGCCGCGCTCAATTACGCCTATACCACCAACAAACTGCAAACCACCTCGATGTGGGCGTCATTAGGCTTAATGGCAAGAGAATACTTGCCGATGCTCCATACCATGATGTTTATGTTGTTCGCGTGTTTGGGCTTCTTTGTTGCCGGGGCGGCGGTCATTCCTGGCTTAACCATGATGGTGCTCAAAAACTATGTTGGGACGTTTGCCTTTTTGGCCACTTGGCCAGCCTTATTTGCCATCATCAACGGCTTTCAGCTTTGGGGATTGGAATCTCTGTCTACGAATGTCTCGGGTAAATTCGGAGGACTGGTGCTCTCCAACGCGAATACCGCGGATGAGTTGCACAGCCGCTTCGCCTGGATGACCGGTATTTTGATGATAGCCGTCCCTATGATAGCCAAAGGGATTTTAAAAGGCGGTCAAGAAGTCCTGTCGAGCATGAACTACCAGCTCTCAAGCATGATTAACTCGACCAATGCCAGAGCCAGTGCCGCGGCTTCCTCGGGTAATCTGGATTTTGGCAGTATGCAGATTGACAACCACAGCATGAACAACACGCATGCCAATAAGTTTGACACCAACACCCTCGTCAACCAAGGTCACACTTACACCCAAAACTCAGACGCCTCGGTGACTGAACAACACGCAGATGGGCGCACCACTTACGACAGCTCACACACCACCAGTCGCGGCAACATTAGCGCCAACACGCAAAGCATGCTGCAAGAGAGTGTGGCGAATGCCCGCAATCAAACGCAACAAAACCTTGCTCAAACCAGTACCCAACTGAGTCAAACCATCCAAGGGGGCGCCGTGCTGAGCGACCGCTGGCATGATAGTGTGGGTAAAAACCTGGCTTACGGTGAAGGCAGCACCAGTGGCTTTAACACTCAAGTCAGCCAAGGTATGAATGACATGCAAACGGCAGTGAACAGTGTGAGTCAACAAACGGGTTGGACGAAAGAGCAATCACACGCTTACCTGCAAAGTGTCTATGGCGGCTTCGAGGGCGGCGTAGGCACCGGTAAAGGGGCATCGCCATTCAATTTGGGTGCCAGTGGTGGTGTGAAATGGTCTGATGATGAACGTACGGCTTACAGCAAGATGAATGCCGAGCAAAAGCAACAGCTTGAGCAAGCCACGCAGCAATACACCGAAGGGGCCAATGCCGTGACCAGTGCCGGCAGGCAGGTGGATAATAAAGACACCCGAACGTCGGTTGAGCAGTTTGCGCATGACTTTGCGATTAACGCCAGCAACACCAAATCTCTTGGTGTAAGTGCCATGCAAAGCCAATCAGATTTAGATGCCCTATCGAATACTCAAACGCGCCTAGACTCTGGCAGTGCCAGCTTTACGGCCAACGCTATTCAAGGCTTCCAGAATTACTTGGAACAATACGCAAGGCCAGAAGACGTCCAACGCCTGATGACCGCGCACAAGCCGGAAGATATTGCCGATGCTAAAAAGTCTTGGCAAGAATACACACGCACTGAAGCGTTCGCCACCATGGCGGGGCTCGATGGTGACGCGGCAAAAATTGTGGGTAAAATGAACCAAGCGCACCAAGCCAGCACCCCAACCCAACAACCAGAACTGACACCCGAGCAAAACAACACGATGGAGAAAGGATGGGAGAGTACCGTCGATACCGTGGCTGCTACCCGCACGGCTATGCTGAACAACAATGAAACGGGCGGACTTTTTAATCAAGAGCGCTTTGATGGGGTAACCGATGATGTAAAACTTCTGCAAGAGGAGGCGAAGAAACCCATCAGCAAACCTGAGCCGCTGATTGAAATGACCGTCAAGTCGCAGGTAGAAAAGGAGGTCACTAGACCCGAAAGGACGGAATACGTCACCTCCGACCAAGCCTATCCAGCAGCGCCAAGATACACACAAAACCCGAAAACATAATATTGATCTCGGTGCATAAAATAGAACTTTATGCACCGCCTAATTACTGGTATTATGAACAGGTATCTAAAGGGAGAGTGACCATGAAAACAGTCTTACCATTACTGCTACTTACCTGCGCGAGCGTGCAAGCTCAACCCCACTCTCCTGAGCTCACTCAACTGCTGAGCGAGATACATGAGCAGTACGAACTCGCAGTAATAAATAAAAGACCATATTCCCAAGACCTGCCAGACATCACCAAACTGCCCTACTTTTTGCAGCACATTGACGAGACGGATACCGTCGAAGCCATACGCTTAAACGCCTACCTACAAGGTTTGCAATCCGCGTATTTTGGCAGTGCTACTCATCAAAAACGCCTAGGGGGTGGCAGCTGGTTCTGTATGCGTGACACCATGGCGCTTGACCCAAGGCGTCATCCTGAATTTCTTGAAGAGATGATCTGGATGGTGCTTGAGAAAACCGCTAAATACGATCCTCAAAAGTTTAGAAGAGATAATTACGCAGGAGCATTCATGGTTTCGACAGAATATATTTTCGAATACGGCTTACAAACCGAATACCCTTGCTACAGCCCTATCCCTAAGTCATTGCAACTGAACGGTTGGAAATATTAATCTCGGCATAGGATATCCACCGAAAGTGAATGTAATTTCAGGAACAAAGCCAGTACGAGAAAATAGGTACGGGTTAAATGTCTTTGTTCTAAATTAGGCATTCGTTGGCCGCTGCTATTTGGGCGCAAGAACGTTCCTTTCAACCCTATAAAGTATCCTCTTAAAATGGCAGAGATCGCATCGGTACGCTGCAAGCAAGGCCGGGAGCACTGTACGACAAAGTCGTTTGGTAGTTACGATACGACAGAATCGCTTGGTGATCACAAGTCCAAAGGTGTGCCATGAAACTCGAAAATGCCCCATTATGAGCTAGAAGACATTTTAGTGGCGATAAAATCTACAAGTAACTTTGATAGATGCGAGTGAAAATTTATTGCACGATAATGAATGAATATTGTCAGTGGGGATAAATTATAATCTACAGAAACCTGTTGTAACTCATCCTGTTTTATTTCATCTGAGCAGAAGCTAGTGGGCAGAGCGACAAACCCAAGTCCACGTTGTGCAAAAGCTTTTGCCGTAAATCCACCATCTACTTTTATTCTTGATTTTGGGGATAGTGGTCTAAATTCATTTGACTCTGGAATAGTGAAAACCCAAGGATCTCCTCCAAAGGATTTATAGCTTGATATACAAGGCATTGACTCCAGTTCAGTTAGGCTTTTTGGTAGGCCATAGCGGTTAATACACTCTTTAGAAGCTAAGATAGTAGTCTCCCATTGGCAAAGTGGCTTCGACACCCAATCCCGATCATCGAGATCTCCTCGCTCAAAACTAATAATAATATCGGGTTCGTTTGAGATAGCATTTTCAATCGCGGTACTGTGCTCACAGTACAATGTGATGTCTGTATAAGTGGTTAAAAAATCTGCTAAAACCTCCCCGATAATAGGTATGTCTGGAGAGCTCAGCCGAACACTTCCTTTAAGAGAGGCCGGTGCCTCACTTAGTCGCTGTAGTGACTGATTGAGGTTGTATAAAGGTTCTCTAATTTCTTGGAAAAGACCCTCACCCATTAGTGTAGGGGTCACTTTTCGAGTTGTTCGATAGAATAGCTTTTCACCCAATACCGACTCTAGTTGTTGGATATGTCGACTGACGTTAGAACTTGGAACTGTTAAGTGTTCTGAGGCTTTAGCAAAACTATGTTTTTCATAAACGGAAAAAAATGACTGTAACCAAACGTTATCAATTCTATCTAACATGATTATCCCAAAAATTGAGTCATAGAAACCCATATTATCTCATTTAATCGACCTAAACCATGTCTTAGAATTGTTACATAGCAACCATAGAGAGCATATAAATGAACGATAGAAACCTATTAATTGTGTATCGTGACAACTATCAATTACAAGTCGAGCGGTATGGTACAGGCCCACACTTGTTAATTATTGGTAGTGTGAACTACTACAAGAAAGTAATTCCTGAATCTTTGCATGATTACTTTACTTGTGTGTATGTGGATCATCGCGGGTTCTCCAAATGTGATGCTTCAAATCCTGTTGAATCAGTCAGCTTAGATACTATTACTCGTGATATCCAAGTAATATGTGACAGCCTTAATCTAACTAAAACTAGCGTATTAGGACATTCAGGCCATGCATATATGGCAATGCACTTTGCAAGTAATACGCAAATAAATATCGAAAAGTTGATTGTAGTTGGTGCTGCACCAAGTCTGTCAGGTGATATGCAAAAAAAGCAGTTTGCTCATTGGTCTGAAAACGCTTCTGAACAGCGAAAAAAGTTGCTAGATATAAGTATGGCCAGACTAGAAAGTGATATTGCCAAACAGCCAGAACGTAAGTTTGCGCATATCTGTCGTAGATTAGGCCCAATGAGATGGAAAGATGCATCATTTGATGAGTTATCTTTGTGGGATGATGTTGAAATGAATACACCGCTACTAGATACGCTTTGGGGAGAAATATTCAGAGATATCGAACTTACGCAGTTTTCATCAAGCTTGGATACCACTGTCATTAATGGGGAACTAGATTTTAGCATTGCTCCGATTGAGGTGTGGGAAAGTATTGAAGGCGCATTTAAATCATTACAACTAATTAAGTTAGAAGATGTATCACATACGCCAATGCTAGAAGAACCAGAAAAATTTGTTGATACGATCCTGAGTATATTTAAGCGTTAGATAAAATTCATAGTTATGTGCAGTTGACAGTTCAAATAATAAGGAGCGGAAGTTGGAGTAGTTCAGACTCTAACAAGCTTTTGTCCAAAGGTTAGTTTTAGTGATATCTGTTGTGTGTGTGATCTGTTGTGTCGTTAATGCATGCAGCAATCGTTTACGCCTCGTTATTCATTCGTAACTTGCCATCTTTCTTGTTGTGCCTGTGAAGTTGTCTGATACTTCGATACGCTTCATTTCGATGTTCATGGTGGGTTCGATTTTTTTAAGACGTGCTATATCACTGGCGATTCGTTTACAGCCTAAAAACAAGATGCCATCGAGTGGTGTTATGACATCTCCAGCCTTGAGGCAATCAACGAGGGAGGTGGCAGAGAGTGGTGTTTTTGTCCCAGCAACGTAGCGGGTTGCCACAAACTCATTCGTATAGTGGATTTCTTTTGGTAACATTTGTTCGCTTTTGGCGTAAATCATTCCGCTTTGTTTACCATTAATAACTCGATGCTCTTTATACACTCGTGTTTCCTCGCCTATGGTGGCCATAGCTTGTGGTGCGCGTGTGATGAATAAGCGAAAAGGTAGATCTTCACTTGTGATGTAATCGACAAGGTTAAACGCTAATCTTGCTCTCGCGATCTCTCCGAGTGGTTTGTCACGACAGATTTGTAGAACCTGATCCCATTGGCTGGTCAGTCGAGTGCTTTCTTTATCGCTTCTAACTTTAACCTTGTGAATATCGTAGTGAATTATCTTTTCCATGGTTAATTTGGCCTTCCGTTTTGCTTGCTTCGCTAAATTCCAACCTAACATTATTTTTTTATAACAAATTAAAGCAGTTATCCACAAAGTTTGGGCGTGATCTGTCTAAAACCTTCGTAGGTTGAGTTTAAGCTCATGGTACTAAATAGATCGAAATCACCTAAAAATGCCGATAATTTTTTTCAAATTGAAGTAAAAAGCACCAATTATAAAACTTATCGCGACACTAATAGGCGGGGATATTCGTTGACTTCTAAAAGAGCCCAATGATGGTTACTTTGCAATTGGAGCATATTACCGCCAGTGCTCCTTGAAGCGAGAATTAAAGCAACAGCCATTGATTTCTTGAGAGGTCATGGGGGTTGGTTAATCTCTGCACCTTCGTCAGTGTACCGATAGGCTGATACATACTTATAAGCTCTCATCCGATCCAAATTCACGAGTTGTGATCTGATTTAACTTTTTGGTGAAATTACCTCTGTTAATCCCTAAAACCCTAGCAGCCTTAGACTGATTACCGCGCGTATGAGTTATCAACTCAGTAAACAATATTTCAAACACAGCAGGAGTCACCCAAGACATATCAGGGCTAACTGATTGTTTATCAAACCATGTCGGTTCCAGTTCTGCTCGGATAACTTTTTTTAAATGGCCTTTGTTGATTGGGGTTAGTTGGTCATTCATAGAAGTTGAAGGTCATTAAGGAACTTTATCATTCTGACAAATTTACCATGAAATCGCCTTGAAATCAGCCGACGCGGGAAAATACGAATACGATAGATAACTGTCCAGCGCAATAAGCAACGAGAACCTTTTTAATCATAAGCTCAAAGCCATTCGTTTCTAAAAACACTCGACCAATCACTGTCCGGTGATGCCCATCATCAACATAAAGCTCACCATCTCTATTACACAGAGACCAATTTCGCTTTTCTTCTTAAAAAGAGTAATCAGGATTGCTTTGAAGGTTTCGAGCATAACGCTGACCACATTCGAGACCGTGAGGATTATCAGCGTAAGGAAATCAAACCACCCAAGCTTTGCCAGCATGTCGGGGCTCTAGACCCCCACCCCGTCGGAGAGGTGAACATCCGTGACTTACCTTCGGCATGTGTAAATTTTTTTCATATCAGAGCCCTACACCGCAATACCATTAGCCAACAACCGTTCAATTGTTGGCCAGCTCATCTGCATACGCAGGTAATTATCTAAAAAAGTACTCCATTTCACTCTCAAGGAACCATGATGCCTAGACCTAAACGCGCGTCCGGCAACCACTTTACCCGTGGCGGACAAATTACTTTTCACTCCATTCGGATGTTCTTTCAAGTCAACAATACCTTAGTCTACGCCGCCATTTGGTCGGTGATAGCGCTCACTGGCGTTCTTACCTGGCTACGCGCGCCCGATAACGCCTTTTGGTCTGTGTTCTACTACTGGCGCAATCATATCTATGCCAGCTTTGGGCACGATCTTAACAGCGAAGTCACGACTTTCTGGAGCGGGAAACGCTACGTTGGCACGCTCGCTTCCCAACTGGAAAACACCCAACTCATCGACCTCTACGATAACGTGATACACCAAATACAAATCAACTTCTTAATTGGCATCGGTATTGCTTTCGCCATCTTAATGCTCGCCATGACTTTCTTTAAACGACAAGGCGAAAAACAAAGCGAAGATTTTCACGTCCGAGGTTTTCAATACGCCGAGCCCAAGGTGCTCACTAACGATTTAAAAAAACGGGCAAAGAAACTCAAAAAACAAGGTGTAGGCAACGGACGGATTTCTAATTTCAAAGTGGATGGGCTGGCCTTGTTTAAACATGAGTTTGAAGTTCAGCATATGCTCATCGACGGCACCACTGGGACCGGTAAATCCGTCCTACTTCGTAAACTATTACTCTGGATACGTAAACGTGGGGATAAAGCCATTATTTATGATAAAGGCTGCACCTTTACCAGTAAGTTCTTTGACCCTAGCCAAGACACCTTACTCAATCCCTTTGATGACCGCTGCGCCAATTGGAACGTCTGGTGTGATGCTAAGGATGCCCCTGATTTTGAAAACATTGCGAACGCGCTTATCCCGCAACATGGTGAAGGTGATCCGTTCTGGGTGGATTCCGCCCGGACTATCTTTTCTAGTGCAGCGTATCGCATGAGTAAAGATGAGAAACCCTGTTCGACCGCTAGATTGATCAGCCTGATTTTAACCTCAGAGCTCGAAACGTTGGGTAATTTCCTACAAGGTACGGAGTCGGCATCCTTAGTCTCCAAGGACATCAAAAAGACCGCCATCTCGATTAAGTCCGTGTTGGCCACTTACATTAAGAGCCTACGCTTTTTAGATGGACTGGATGAAAAAGACGGTCAAGGCCAACCCAAACGCAAGCCGTTTTCCATCACCGATTGGGTACAAGATGATAAACAAAAAGGCTTTTTATTCTTATCGAGTAACGCGCAGCAACACGCTTCATTGCGTCCTTTGATTTCGACTTGGCTTGCCATCGCCTCTAACGCTATCTTGGGACTCAAAGCCGATGAAGACCGTCGTATCTGGGTGATTATGGATGAGATGCCGAGTCTGCATAAATTACCTGAGCTTGATAACATCATTTCAGAAGTGCGTAAGTTTGGGGGCTGTTATGTGATTGGTCTCCAATCATATGCGCAGCTCGTGAAAACCTACGGCAAAAATACCGCGGACGTCATTTTTGATTTACTCAACTCTCGCTTTTACTTTCGCGCACCGTCAGCGCAGATGGCGCACATCTCATCAAAAGATCTGGGTGAACAAGAAGTAGATGTCTCAAGAGAGCACATTTCTTACGGTGCAAATGCACTGCGTGATGGGGTATCGATTGGTCACCAGACGGTGACACGGCCGGTTGTCTCTAGCAGTGAAATCCAAGCCATGGATGATTTGCAATGTTACCTTCGCGTACCAGGAAGCAGCTTCATCACTCAACTGGATTTGCACTTTGATAAGATGCAAGATGTGACACCAGCCTTTATCAAACGTGAACACACCCTATCCCCAGCGATGACGAAGGCATACCAAGAAGCCGTTTACTGTGAGTGTGTTGCTCCAGGGCTTTTCCTTAGCGAAGAAGAGCGGAATGCACTCACAGAAATCCAAGCCAAGCAGTTTGAAACGCCGGAAGAGATGAAGCTGGAAACCGACCAAATCCAACAATCACAACGAAGTGAGACAGTCAAAGCATTAGCCAGCAAGGAGTCAGAAAAGCTCAAATCAGACAATGACCATCAAGAGCGCGCGCATCAAGAGCTCGACGAGTCGGCGATATCTCAAGATATAGAGATGGACGAGATATCTAAATGATAAAAGGGGAAATACCAGAAATGAGTGACAAAGACAGTCTCGTGCGTGAACACCAAGCAACCTTGACGCTATAAGCAATAGATCACAGTTTTCAGTCCTTATAAATAAATGGCTGACAACACACATTGGACTTTTTGCTGAAATAGCCCCCCAACAAGGAGTTAGAGCGGCAAGGTTTTTTTATTGAATCCCGTTAAACTTGTTGGCCTCATCAACCAATGGACCAAACCAACTCATGCCAGACTTTCTAACGTCACATTTTGTATGTGCAGGGGAAATCATCCCAACAAAATAGCAGTGGTGCTCATTAAAATAGTCTTTCGTGTATACAAGGTAAGTGTCGCTCGTTCTTCCACGTAGATTGGTAGCTCTTTTCCAAGAGTCTTGATCAGCTTTCGTGAAATTTGTGCAGGTTGGGTCGAATACATGAATCTTTGAAAGATCGGCATCAACAACTGCTTGAGGGAAGTGAAATGCGTCCGTTTTACCTAAGTATGGTACTGGCATTTCACCAGTACCGATAGCATCGAGGTGTAGTTCGAGATGGACTTTAACAGCATCGAGGCTGTGGCCTAGGGATTCAACTTCTTTTTCAAACCTTGGAGAAAAGCTGATTTGATGCATTAACCCCTATTCCTTTCCTTAGTGATAGTATGTGTTGCTCGTAGCTGTTTTAAGCGCAGTTAAAAACTCATTTGAGACTTTTGCTTCGTCTGTAGGCTTAGCTGGTCGTAGCTGGACTTCAATGCTAAGTACGTTACCAATCGCCATTCTCAGCTTAGCTACAGTCACTCGTAGTCTTCTGAGCCCTGCGATAATATCATCAGGTAACTGAGTTGCGTTGTCAGCAAACAAATCTGTAACTTGTATGCGTAACATCTCTTCAGACGCTCGAACGAATGTATCGGCATCTAACAACTTCGCTGTATTTACGTCATCAAAATACAACTCTGGAGATGAGGACTCATCGATTTCTCGATACGTCTCACGCCAAGTCATAATCTCTTTGTTGATTTGGGAAATGGTTGCTTCAACAGAATTTAAAAAAATTGAGGTAGCCGCATGCGAACTCACACACTGCGTGCGTAAAGAGATTGTAGATTGAGCTGCTTCTAGCAGCGATGCGCTGGCATTATTGCTGAGCGCTAACATTACTGCACTCATAACCATAACCTTACTCATGTTGAACCTTTGTTATTATTCTAGTCGCTTTTTACGGATAGCGATCAAAGATGACCGAAGATTATCCACGTTCAAAACCAGATTACAACCAAAATCATCCAAACCACAAGTCGAATTGCTGACGTTATCCAATGGTCAGTTTTAGCAAAACGAAGCCGAATGCATCCTGTTAAAAGATACCTAAGAACCGACCATCAGATGTACATCTGATGCGCATAGCTGCGTACAGTAGCTCTGGGGTATAATTTTCGATGGTTTAAAGTTACTTTCAATCTATTTGCGGATGTTTTTTTAAGAAAAATGTGAATTGAATCGTGAGTTGTGGCCTTTAGGCTTTGTTGACCAGTACCGTCGATACAACAAAATTAGGCCCTGCACCAAAAGGGGGGCAACACATTAAACTGCGTAAGAAACGCTGAGAGTTTCACCCCGTTATCGACCCCTCCTCTTCAACCACATAGAGTCACCTGCGCACAAAAAGTTATCGAAACTATACCATTAGAAGTGGCAGTAAGAGCGACCGACTCTATCATTGGTTATTTCCTCGTTTGAATTTGCAGGGATCTGAGTTGGCATGCGCTTGGAGTGGTTAGAATCCGTTCTTGTTTGGTGTCAAACGGCAAAAACCAATAGGAAGACTGCCACCCAAAAGTAAACACCATTTAGCCTCACCTACCCCACCGTTAAACACGATGAATCACTTAAATGCCGCTCAGGTTTCCTGTAAGCGGCAGTTTACGTTACATGAGGAAAAACCCATGCTTTCTATCAGTCCACTTAAATCCGCCTCTGGCGCAGCCAAATACTACCTTAATGAAGAAACCCCCAAAGACCTACCAGACGTCTCTTTAGAAAAAAACGCGGGCGATAACTATTACCTCAAGGAAAAAGACCAGGGAGAAAACACCTTCTGGCATGGCAAGCTGGCCATCGAAGCGGGACTGGCGGGTAAACCCGTAGAGCAAGCCACCCTAGAATCGGTGCTCTCTGGCAACCTTGGGGATGAAACCATTAAAGGGAAACGGGAAAAACACAAATCTGGCTTCGACCTGACGTTTTCTGCGCCTAAATCCCTCAGCGTTCTTGCACTTATTGGCGGAGATAACCGCCTCATTGAAGCGCACAATAACGCCGTGAAGTTCGCCTTAACAGAGCTTGAGAAAGACGTAGCACAAGTCAAAATCACCCATGAAAAAGGCGTTCAAGAATACGAAAATACGGATTCGATGCTATTTGCGGTCGTGCGCCACAAGACCAGCCGTGAAAACGACGTGCAAGTGCACTCGCACGCTCTAGCCGCTAACATGACGCGCGATAAAGAAGGGGACTTACGCGCTTTATCAACCAGCCTAAAACAAAAAGGGGGCGTGATTAACGGTACAGGCGAGCGCATTTACAACTTCCAAAAATACTACGGTATCTTGTACCAGAGTCAATTGGCTAAAGATGCACAAACACTGGGTTACTCTACGCGAGGCGTCGGTAACGGTCAGTTCGAAATCAGCGGGGTCCCTCAACCCATTCTTGATGCGTCATCCACTCGCAAACAACAAATTGATCAACGCACACTCGATTTAGGCTTTGATTCCCGCGCGGCAAAAGACGTGGCGAACCTCGATACTCGTAAAAGCAAAACCTACCAGACCAGTGACAGCCTCAACAAACAGTGGCAAAGCACCGTAAAAGAACAAGGGTATGAGCCGGCTCAACTTGTCACCATGGCACAACAAGTGAAGGAAGCGCAAAATACCCCGCCACTCGGTGAAACCAAAGCCGCCATCAGCAGAGCCATTGACCATCTAGGGCAATACAGCACCGCGTTACACCTAGAAAAAATCATTGAACTCACCGCCTCAGAGTTCACCAAAAGCGACGTGCAACTCAACGCCCTTGATATCAAAAAAGTCGCGGATGAAATGATTAAACAGGGCGACTTGATAGGGCTCAGTCAAAAAGGGCAATACACCACCAAAGGCTTGATTGATAACGAACAAGCGCTTATCGACAGCACCCAAGGTCGGGCGCATCACATGCGCACCCACGTTGAATCTAACACGCTCAACAAGCTCGTTATCCCTGAAAACCAGCAGCGCCTATTGACCGAGCTTTATCACTCCACTAAACAGTTCCATGTGGTCAATGTACACGGCTCATCACAGGGTATTGCGCAACAGCTACTTAATGTAGGCAATCACAGTGGTAAACGCGTCCAATTGGTATCTCAAAGCGTGAAAGCTAAGACTGAAGGCATGGAGAGCGTACAGCGCAACAGTCAAACACTCAGCGCATGGATAGCCCATACCTTTTCACCAGAGCAGCGCCGCACCACCCATAGCTTACTGCAAAGTGATACACCGCTGACCAATAAAGACATCTTGCTCATCGATGACGCCAACAAGATGAACACCAAGGAACTGTTAGATCTTACCGCCAAGGCGAAGCAATCCAACGCCAAAATGGTGATGTTAAACCGCGTATCAAGCCGTCAGGGGTTTAAAGCCAATAACGCTATCTCGCTGTATCAAAAGGGTAATGTGGAGAATCATTCCTGGGTGAACAGTAAACCCATCAACACCGACGTAAGGCTACATGACAGCGACACTGAGAGGATAGCACGCGTTTACGCTGACTTGCCTGATAAAGCCAATACTCAAGTGATCGCCACCTCAGGCATTGAACAACGGCGATTAACTGAAGCCATTCGGAACAGGCTCAAAAATACCGGCACCCTCGCAAGACACGAAACCACCCTATTCACTCAAACGCCTCACTACCTCTCCAAAGCGCAACACCCCCTCGTTCAACACTACAAACCAGGCATGACACTCACCCATTGGGAGAAAAGCAAACCTCATAGTTTTGTCATCGCCAGTATCGATAAAGAGAGCAACACCATGACCGCACTCAGCAAACGCGATGGACAGTCACGCACCTTTGACCCGTCCAGTCGCGCCTTTAAGCACATGAAGATGCAAATCAATAAACCGCAAAGTCTCAACATCGCCCAAGGCGAACGTCTTCGAACGCTAGGCAAACACTTCCCTGCTGGCTTGGACGCGAACCAAAGCTACCTTGTCACTCACCTTGACAAAGAAAGCCTCACGCTTGAGAGCAAAGGGAAAACTCAGCGCCTGAGCTTAGACAGCTTAAAAGGCGCACCGCTGCAATACGACTACG
Organism: Vibrionales bacterium SWAT-3; assembly: GCA_000169995.1. Classification (GTDB taxonomy): domain Bacteria; phylum Pseudomonadota; class Gammaproteobacteria; order Enterobacterales; family Vibrionaceae; genus Vibrio. Next base: position 48,602 of record AAZW01000015.1, read on the forward strand.
TACGTAGTGCCAGTCATATCGAGAAAAAAGCCCATACCCTACTCTCAGGAAAAGCGTTTACCCTCTCCAAACCCCTGTTAAATGACCTAACCGAAAAAACAGACCGCCTTGATATCTTCACGGATAAACCAGACAAAGCCCAAAGCGCACTCGAAAAAGAACAGGTCTCCCCTTCGGCAATTGAGCGAGTGCTGCAGACGCAAAATGTCAACGACCGCTACCTCAGTGAAACAACCCAAGCCTTGTTAAAACAAGATGTTGGCCAAGCCCTATCTGCACTCGCGCAAGCGCAACACGCCCCACTCATTGAGAAAGCAGTCAGCTTTGCCCTTAACCACCTCTCAGAGCGAGAAGCGGCATTTAGCCAAAAAGCGTTAGTCGTGAAAGCGGTGCGCTACGCCTTTGAAGAAGCCGGTGGCTCTGTTACTAAAGAGCAGGTTGAAACAGAGCTAACGAAACGCAGCGACACCCTCTCTGCAGAGTACAGTGACGGCACTCGCTGGACGACGCACGCTGCGCTAGAAACTGAAAAGCGCATCTTGCAAAACATCGATGATGGTAAAGGCCAACATAAACCTTTTGCGACGCCTAAACAGGTGCAAGACTTTCTCGATACCAAGCCTAGCCTAACCCAAGGGCAAAAGGACGCCATCACCCTCATCTCAACCACCAAGGACAGCTTTGTGGCCATCCAAGGCTTAGCCGGCACCGGTAAGTCCACCATGCTTGAATCCAACATTGAACTTATCCAGTTAGTGAAAGAAGCCAGCCAGCAACCAGAGCAAAACGTCATGGGTCTTGCGCCAACACACGCGGCTGTAGCAGAGCTCGAAAACAAAGGCGTTAAAGCGCAAACGTTGGAGAGCTTGCTGTCCGACATTCGCCAGAAAAATCGACAAGCCAGCGACTACCAACACACGCTCTTCTTTCTCGATGAAAGCTCAATGGTCAGCAATAAGCAAGCCGACGAGTTCACCGCACTAATAAATCTCAGTCAATCCAAAACAGCCCTACTGGGCGATAAAGAGCAGCTGTTATCCCTCAGTGCCGGTAAGCCTTTTGAACTTGCCATGAGTCAAGGTCGCATCGAAACCGCTTACATGACCGATATGGTGCGTCCACAAAATGATACCTTGCACAATGCACAGCAAAATACCATTGATAAACAGCCACAAAGCGCTCTGGACAAACTTCAACGCCAAGCGCCTGACACTCAAGACAATAACCAACATGTGATTTCCACGCTGGATGAAAACGATAAAAACCGACGCAAAGCGCAGCTGACCGCCACCGAAAAGCTGCCCTACGTTGTGGCAAAGGATTATCTAGAGCGCACCCCAGAAACCAGGGAAAACACGCTTATCATCGCTTACACCAACCAGGAGCGTGACACCATCACCAACTACATCCGTGTCGGGTTGATGAAAAATAATGACATTGGCAAAGAAAATATCATGGCAACCAGACTGCGCTCTATCGGGGCAACCGGAGAAGAACTCACCACCATGATGCCTTATCAAAAGGGCTTGGTACTGAGCACTAAACGAGGCGAGTACGCCACGATTACCCATGTGGATTCAGAGCATGGCGTAGTAACACTTCAAGACGCGAGTACAGGTAAGACAAGACCGTTCTTACCGCGTAACCGTGACCACCGTTTCACCACACTGTTCTCTGCGTCAGAAAAGCCACTCTCAACGGGCGATAAAATCATCACCCGCTTTACCGATAAAGACCGCGGTATCAAAGCCAACGTCGAATACCGCATCACGCAAGCCAATGAGGAAGGCATCAAAGCGCAATCCAAAACAGGGCAAACGCTCACCATTCACCCCAACGAGCTTAAAGATGGGCATTGGGACTACGCTTACAGTCGAACTGCAGACATGGCACAAGGGGCCTCCTATCCCCACGTCATTACCGCGATACAAAGCAAAGCCGCACTGACGAACCTGAGACGGGCTGGTATCGATGTCACCCGTGCCAGCCAGCACATCCGACTCTATACCGACAACACAAAACAACTGGTCAAAAGCTGGTTATCCAAAGAAAGTCATAAAGCCAGTGCGATAGAAACCCTCAGCCAAATCCCACCCAAGGACACCACCTACTTTAACCGTAATGCTCTGCCTCATGAGGACGTCCGATTCCAAAATAAAAGCGGTGACTTTGACTACAACAAATTTAGGGAGCACATCAATACGCAACTACCCAAATACACCGAAAGTCTCGCCGTTCAGTTATTAGGCCAGCCGAATCAATCTAAATCAGACCGTGATTACTTAACCTTTGGCCTTGGCCAATCCGCCACCAAAATCACCCTGACCGGAGCGTACCGTGGTTATTTTAAAGACTACACGACAGGCGAAAAAGGCACATTAATTAACCTGATTATGAACCATAAGGCAATAAGCTACAAAGAGGCCATGAATGAAGCACACAAGATGCTCAACGAACCAGAAAAATACCAACTGGAGGAAAACAGCAAACATGAAAAATTACTGAGCACCACTCCAAGGCATATTGCGCAGTTTGAAGAAAGGGCTAGAGATTATATCAATCAAAGCTTACCGATGGATAACACACTGGCGCAAACGTACTTAAACAAGCTTGGTGTGAATAACATTGAAAATCACCATGTTAAATTTCACCCTGCGGTGTATTCATCCGAAGACAAATCCTTTCACCCTGCGATGCTAACCAACATCCACAATAAAGAAGGTGAAACCAAAGCCATTGAAGTGACCTATTTAGACACCCAAGGAAATAAAGATACCTCCCTAGATATCAATCCAAGAACCTTAGGCACAAAGTCCAAGCAATTAACCCATTTCCATCAAGGAGAGAATTTAAACACCACCATCATCAGTACCTCAATTGAACACTCGTTTTTAATTCGAGACCAAACCCAAGGACAGATTGATATTATCAACGTCAATCACAAGAACGACATTCAAAACATCTCCACCGATGAACTGAGACAGAACATCATTATTGTATTAAATCATGGCAATCACGATTTAAACCCGAACAACATTGAAAAAATCGTCGAGAACTTTAATGGCCGAGACATTCAATTCATGCCAGATGATAACCTAAAAGATGACATCAAATCGTGCATTGATAAGTTAGAGAGGGATAACAGCGCGCATGATATTGAATTAAGTGAAGCACACTCTTCTCATCAAGAGAATGAATTAGACACACTCAACTATAATGAGAAAAAAGAACTCGACAGCCAATCACTCGAACACTTTGAGCCAAAAGAATATTCCCCTCAGCAAGAGATGGAATTTAATCAATCAGAGAAAGTGAGCCATTGGGAAGACAGAGAAATCGACAGATAGTTAGAGCGATAATAAAAGGGTAGCCATTGGCTACCCTTTTTTTTCGCCTGCAAGATAAGCATCCACTTTTTTATCCACATCAGCGGAAACCAAATTACGCATTTCTACTGCATCTCTTTTATTTTCATGGAACGCGACACCATCAAAACTTTGTGTGTGGGTTAAATTACCCGTCCCTTGGATCATCCTGATCCGTCGATACATCTCTTCCATCAACTCGCGGTTAGACGGCCGAGTCTCTTCCTGAGCGTTCAGTTTAATCTTCAATGCCAGTGTGAGAAGTTGCCTGACAGCTTCCGCATCACCCAACTTTTCTCTGTCTCTGAACGTCTTAAAATCTTGCTCCAATTCACCCCGAATATAACTCTGTACAGAAAAAGCTTTCGCCATAATCCCACCATCCTCTCAAGGGCGGGATCGAACTTTAACCATTGAAAATAATGGATTTATTTTACAGGGAACTTTTTTAGATAATCACGATCTGATCATGAAGTAAAAAAACATGAGAAATTCGCACATGATTATCATTGAGCAACTTAAAAAAGTGAAAGATACCCGTTCGCACATCAATCAAGTTTATCCTGTTATGGAAGTCGCTTTCGTGGTCATAACAGCCATGATTTGTGGTCAAAATAAATGGACAGAGATTAAGGATTTCGGTGAAGGAAATATCGAGTGGTTACGTGAGTATTTCCCCTACGAAAATGGTCTTCCCACTCGACATAATATAGCTGCGATCATGAGATCCGTTGTGCCAGAGACGCTATTGGAAGCTATGGTGGGCTGGGTCAATTTGCACAGAGAGAAGCATGCTCAGCCTATAATCAGTGTTGATGGGAAGGTTCTAAAAGGGGCAAAAGCAAGCAAACAACAGCACCCCCTCTATATGGTTTCGGCATTTGATGTAGACGAGGGTTTGACTCTCACACACCAACCTTGTGACGGCAAAGGTATGGAGCTGCTAGCAATAAGAAACATGCTAGACGCTTTAGATATCAAAGGATGTTTATTAACTGCTGATGCCCTGCATTGTCAGGTTGAAACACTGAATAAAGTAGTTGATAAAGGTGGAGATATCCTAGTACAAGTTAAACTGAATCAACCAAGTTTATTAGCAGAAATTGATGTGCAATTCCAAGACTATTGGGCTTTGCCTGAAGATAAACAGGAATCATACATCACGGAAGAGAAAGGGCATGGTAGAAAAGAGGTTCGTGAGGTTTACGTGCTTCCTGCAGCCTTCAGCGAAGCACTCAGACAGAAGTGGTGTCTCGTAAAAAGCATTGTTGCAGTGGTAAGAGATAGGAGTGTCAAAGGGAAAGGAAGTTATGAAACCTCGTACTATATTTGCACAGACCATTTATCTTTAGAGTTAGCCTCAAAGGCAACAAGAAAGCATTGGCATATTGAGAATCAGCAGCACTGGGCGTTGGACGTAATTTTCAAAGAAGACGAGCAGCGAATTTACGCTGGGGATTCAGCGTTGAATATGGCTTGTTGTCGTCGCTTTGTGCAGAACCTATTTAGAAAATCAGAGGGTAACTTGTCTGTACCAAGAAAGATGAACCAAGCCGCATGGAATAAAGATTACAGGGAAAAAGTTCTTTTTACATCAGATTAACAAAGTATATTCGCGCCCTTCCATCCTCTCTTAGATCCACCTCTAAACAAAACTTTAACCATACATTACAATTACATCACATGTAAATTACATTTTCACAAAGAAGTTCATTATTTATCATTAAAAACATTGAGTTAATTACTAATAAATCACTAGTACATCACTTTCACTTTAAACAAGCTCTCAGCCCTTTTTCGAAAAGGGATTAAGTACAATTGATGCATTTATGATGTAAATCTACATTGGATTTCGGCGGCTAATTAGTTGAGATTTTGAAAATTTTCCCCCACTATTTTAATTCTTTCAATTTACAAATTAAATTATTGATTGTATTGGTTTTATGTTTTCTTCAGACAACCATTTAAATCGTTTTCGATTTAGCGTGGTGTGTGGTGAATAATTGAAAATACAGGGGCATCTTGGGAACGCTTGCCAATTAGTCTTTGTTTTCGCTAAGAGACTAAATTATCGATGAAAAACGCCCCTATTGAAAGGGGTTGGGGTGTAGATTTGACCACACTGTTTTTACATTAACGCCAAGTTACTCTTATACAGGGGCACTTTCACCCCAAAAATACAGGCTAGAAATGAAAAAATTCTAGAACGCACCATCGCATCAAACCAATCAAATATCCTTTATATACTGGATGCATTTCGTGAACAGTATCTAATTCTGATTTTCATTATAAACCCTTAACAAATATAAATTAAATGTAAATTATTAGCTCTTAGCCTTTGTGTTAACTAATTTTGAATTTTGTTAGCTTATAAAATATAGAATTATATAAAATAAGAATACGTAACTATCTACTTACTCTGGCAATCAGTGACAAAACAATAAGGGAATTCGTCATGGGAAGACAAATAAAACTATTTTCACTGAAGAGAAAAGGAGCAGCAGTCCCTAAAGTAAACATAATTAGTATCAAATCAACTTTCTCATGAGGACGAAGCTTCTGGGTTTAAAGATACTTAATTTCAATTAATTTTAGTCGTTAAAATTATGGTTTTTCTTATAAAAAAAAGATTGCGTTGCTATGAAAAATGAAAAGTCAGTGAAAACTGAAAACAATTCAAAAAAATCGAAGTTTAGAGACTATTTACGCTATCTGAGGATTAAGTTTAAAAGGTATAATTTTAAAAGTGGAAAAAATAAAAATGCATCTCTCGATGTGAGACACCTTTCTGACCATTTAAAAAAAGACATGACCCTGTAAATAATTCTGTGTAACTGTCGGGGTTACATATATTCAGTTAATCGGTCTTCGAACATAATCATAAAGCGGTTCAGGGCTTGTCGCCAGTTTCTAATTGGCATCGTCCATCTTTTGGAGGCATCCTGGATCGCTAAGAAGATCACCTTCCTTGCCGACTCATCAGTCGGGAACAGCTTACGCTTTTTAATCGCCTTTCTAATAACACTATTAAGTGATTCTATGGCATTAGTCGTATAAATTGCTCGCCTAATATCTTCTGGGTAGTTGAAGAGCGTATTCAGGTTAGCCCAGTGAGCTGTCCAAGAGCGGCTGATCTGAGGGTATTTGTCATCCCATTTATCTGAAAACTGCTCTAGCGCTAGCAAGGCTTCATCTTCTGTCTTCGATTGATAGATCTTCTTAAGATCGGCAGTCACAGATTTATAATCTTTCCAAGGTACATACCTAACTGAGTTTCTCACCATATGGACGATACAGAGCTGGATTTGAGTATTCGGGAATGCGGCATTAATGGCATCAGGAAAGCCCTTCAGACCATCGACACATGCAATGAGAATGTCTTTTACTCCGCGGTTTTGTAGCTCTGTTAGCACAGCAAGCCAGAACTTGGCACCTTCCGTCTCTGACAGCCACATGCCAAGCAGTTCTTTTTGACCCTCCATGTTCACGCCTAGCGCAAGATAAACAGCTTTGTTGATGACTTGTTTATCTTGCCTGATTTTAACGACAATGCAGTCGAGATAAACGATTGGATAGACCTCATCTAGTGGGCGAGATTGCCATTCAACAACCTGCTCTAGAACAGAGTCTGTCACCTTAGATATGAGGGTTGGTGAGACATCCGCATCGTACATTTCCTTGAATGTGGCTACGATTTCTCGGGTAGTCATGCCTTTAGCATAGAGGCTTAAGATTTTGTCATCCATCGACTGGAAGCGAGTTTGGTGCTTGCGAACCAGCTTTGGTTCAAAGCTTGACTCACGGTCACGAGGAACGTCTATCGGCACTTCACCATCATCAGTGATAATTGACTTGCTGGTATACCCATTACGTGAGTTGGAGCTGGGTTTTGGGGAGTGTTTTTCGTAGCCAAGGTGCTCATCAAGCTCAACATTCAATGCTGTCTCAACAGTCACCTTGGTTAACATTTTGCGGAAGTCATCAAGATCAGATTCTGTCTTAATTGATTTAGCTGCTTCACGAGCAAAAGCTTCAAGTGCTTTCTTATCCATACTATCCATCCTTAGCCTTTAAGGCTTAAGTCTAGACAGTTACACAGAATTTAGGACAGTCTCAAAGACATTGGTATATATGATAAAGACCACTAACATCATTAATATCTCTTCGTCCTCTTGTCTTACTCGTTGTGTCACAAAGTTTAGTTACACTACATGCGCACTGATTTTTAGAGGCAATTAGGCTGCTGTATGCAAAATGTCTCCCAAGAAGATAATCCTTCAGGATTATTGAGCTGTCCATTTTAATTATCGACCATAGTTCCACTCCTACAAGGATGGAACTAGCTTCCTCATCAGGTTTCCATTCCGGGCACTGATACATCTTACCTTGCTTGCCAGTGACTTTGCTCAACGATTAGACAATGGTCAATATTGTGTAGAGACAGATAGAAAAGGAGTACTTCTTTGATTTCATCATCAATGCTACAGGAATACGACGTTCACTCGATAGAAGCAATCCGGTACTTGATAGCCTGCCAAGTCAGAAACTGGTGATATTCAAATGGGCTTGTATGCTCTTGGACAGATAACTTGTAGTGATTTTTACATAGTCAACAACATAGATATGATTAATAACCAAATCTCCACTTTATTGTCATCTTTCAAGCTGAACAAAGGGGAAACCAAAACATGTATCTAGCCTCATTCATAGCTTTGGTTGGCTCGCTCTTATTTACATATTTCGAGATACCACTAGGTGCAATGTTCGGTGCCCTGATTGCTCTTTTGGTAACGGCAAAAGCAGGGTTTACTCTAGCTCTTCCCAAAAGCACATTGACCGGAGTACAGTTAATCCTTGGTGCCACAGTGGGCTCAATCGTCCCTGTGCAGACTCTTTCCAAGGGTTATCCGATATTACTTTTTGTGGGACTCGTCCTTTGTATGTCAGCACTAGTTCTCACCTCGTATCTCTGGCTTTCTAAGCGAGAGAAATGGTCAAAATATGAAAGCCTACTTGGGGCGGTTCCGGGAGCGATGGCCGCGGTTCTTGTCATTAATGAAAATCACAATTCACCTTCTAGTAAAGTAATTTTCACTCACACAGTTCGACTCATTTTCTTAATCATAGCTTCCGCTCTTCTTGTCTCAACGGACAACTCACCAGTTTCTGGGCCCGCTATTTCCTTAGACAACCTTTGGATACTTCTCCCACTTTTCCTCGCCTACTTTTCAGGTTTACTTCTCGATAAAATTGGTACTCCAGCACCGTATATGGTGACCGGGATGTTAGCAACTATGTTTGTGAACTCTGAGTTACCGTCATACAACTTTCTTGTCCCGACAGAGCTTGTTTTTATTGCAACATCCGCTCTAGGGGCATTAATTGGGATTCGTCTAAAAGATCGGCTCTTCTCCGCTTAGATGAGCTTGATTTCCGGATAAATGGTAGAGTGAGTTTCTAGGATTGAGGTTTGTCTAATCTTCAATTTAAAGTAATCAGTATCCCTTACTCCTCGGGCTCTCCGTCTAAGAAGACCTATCGATACATTCCCTGCTTCCACTCGGGCATTCGTCAGCTTATATTTTGCATAGTTGCAGATCCCAACTCTTCTCTCCCAAAGCGCGTCTGCAAAGTTGATGAGAGATAAGATCCTCGTCTTTTTAGCAAGCTGGCACCACGCATCAAGCGCTGCGATCATCAAGTCAAAATTACGTTCATCCCATAAGGCTTGAAGCTGCTCTTTGAGCATATAAATCGTACAAAGAGTCTTATTGCTTTCCAGTAAATCATCTAGCCTATCTGACTGCTTATCGCTTAATTTCGGCGCATTTTTGAGGAGTAAAAATAGCGTCCCTTTAAGCATTTTCTTCTCGTCATGTGTTCCTTTCCTAAACGCTTTATTACGCTCTTTCCTTATCAGAAGAGAGTAGTTCTGCATAACGTGAAACCGGTCAAAAACGATGTCTGCATTCGGAAGAGCGTTTCTCACTGCTGATTGGTAAGATTGCCCCATATCCATTGATACCGCTTGGATGCCGTCTCTCGTTTGCGGTGATAATTGTTCAAAAAAGTTGATGAGTACGTTTGAAGTCCGCCCATGGTCAACCCAAATAAGTTGTCCTGAAACGAGATCATAAACGACGGTCATATAATCATGGCCTTTAGCCCTGGCGACTTCATCAACGCCAATATGAACAAGGTTGGTCAACTTCTTAGGCTCTAAAGCAGGCAAGGTAGAGAGAAGGAATGCTTTATCGATATTTTTCACGGTTTCCCAGCGTATGTCTAAATGCTTCGACACTGCGTGGATGCTCATATAGCGGCACAGTCCACTAATAAAGTGACAGAACCTCTTTGTATAACGACTCCCCTTATCAACAAAATCAGCCTCTTCAATCAACCTTCGGCCGAGCCTATCCCTTGTCTGAGCCAATTCAATTTCTATAACGCAAGGGCGACCACTGACAGGTAAATCCGACAGGCGACGGTGAACGTAGTGGTCGACGGTGCGCGGAGCTCCAGTCTCAGGATCAACAACTTTACAGCGTCTATCTCGCTTGCACTTGACGAGTACTGAATGAGAGCTTTCTTCAAGCGTTACAGACTGTACGGATTGGCCTTTAAAGTTAAATAGAGCGGAAGATAATAACGACAAACTACAACACTGATATATAAGGTGGGAAGCGATTGTAAATCAATGTGTTAGCGGTTTTATTGTTAGTTTATAGACTCATCTAAGCGGAGAAGAGCCAAAAGATCTAACCGTTGTAGATATCTTCTCTTATGCGCGAGCTGGGATTATTGCTACAACGTTAAGTCTTACAGTCACAGTTGTTTTTGCATATATATTCAGTAAGCTAATTGATAAGGAGTTCATAGTACTCTTGATGTCGTGGGTTCCGGGCAGTGTGGAGTCTATGACTGTCGCTGCCATTTATCTTGGGCTAGAGCCTGCATTAATAATGCTTAGTCATATCATTCGCATGATAATGCTTCATTCTATCCCTCTCGGCTTCAATATTTATAAGTATTTACGGAGACAATTATGAAATGGGACATTGGTGTTGGCTTAGTTTCATTAAAAAAACTCAGTTAAGACTGGGTTTTTGCTTTTTCCATTCCTAATAAGCCCTTTTCACATAAATGCACTTAATTTACCTATTGAAAGAAATTCAATTGGAACTTCCGCTCTTCAACGGTATCCAGTCTGTACTTTGTAGTATTGAAGAGCGGAGCTACGCTGCTTCTATCTAAAAACATCAGAAACAATAAAGCTTGAGAAGTACAATATCCTCTCATCATTTTTCGCTTTGAACACATTATTCATCATCGGTAAATCTATCTAATTTCTATTTAGACCGTCAACCTCCTTCGGTAATCACACCACTCCCAAAAAGTGAACACTAAGGCGATCTTGTCCCAGAGCACACCCAGAGCACGGTGTTTACAACACGTCTTTGCACAGAAATCATTTAGAGTCGATGGTCTACATAATTCTCAGTTCATTAATTTATGGGCTCTTCTCCGCTTAGATGAGTCTATAAACTAACAATAAAACCGCTAACACATTGATTTACAATCGCTTCCCACCTTATATATCAGTGTTGTAGTTTGTCGTTATTATCTTCCGCTCTATTTAACTTTAAAGGCCAATCCGTACAGTCTGTAACGCTTGAAGAAAGCTCTCATTCAGTACTCGTCAAGTGCAAGCGAGATAGACGCTGTAAAGTTGTTGATCCTGAGACTGGAGCTCCGCGCACCGTCGACCACTACGTTCACCGTCGCCTGTCGGATTTACCTGTCAGTGGTCGCCCTTGCGTTATAGAAATTGAATTGGCTCAGACAAGGGATAGGCTCGGCCGAAGGTTGATTGAAGAGGCTGATTTTGTTGATAAGGGGAGTCGTTATACAAAGAGGTTCTGTCACTTTATTAGTGGACTGTGCCGCTATATGAGCATCCACGCAGTGTCGAAGCATTTAGACATACGCTGGGAAACCGTGAAAAATATCGATAAAGCATTCCTTCTCTCTACCTTGCCTGCTTTAGAGCCTAAGAAGTTGACCAACCTTGTTCATATTGGCGTTGATGAAGTCGCCAGGGCTAAAGGCCATGATTATATGACCGTCGTTTATGATCTCGTTTCAGGACAACTTATTTGGGTTGACCATGGGCGGACTTCAAACGTACTCATCAACTTTTTTGAACAATTATCACCGCAAACGAGAGACGGCATCCAAGCGGTATCAATGGATATGGGGCAATCTTACCAATCAGCAGTGAGAAACGCTCTTCCGAATGCAGACATCGTTTTTGACCGGTTTCACGTTATGCAGAACTACTCTCTTCTGATAAGGAAAGAGCGTAATAAAGCGTTTAGGAAAGGAACACATGACGAGAAGAAAATGCTTAAAGGGACGCTATTTTTACTCCTCAAAAATGCGCCGAAATTAAGCGATAAGCAGTCAGATAGGCTAGATGATTTACTGGAAAGCAATAAGACTCTTTGTACGATTTATATGCTCAAAGAGCAGCTTCAAGCCTTATGGGATGAACGTAATTTTGACTTGATGATCGCAGCGCTTGATGCGTGGTGCCAGCTTGCTAAAAAGACGAGGATCTTATCTCTCATCAACTTTGCAGACGCGCTTTGGGAGAGAAGAGTTGGGACCTGCAACTATGCAAAATATAAGCTGACGAATGCCCGAGTGGAAGCAGGGAATGTATCGATAGGTCTTCTTAGACGGAGAGCCCGAGGAGTAAGGGATACTGATTACTTTAAATTGAAGATTAGACAAACCTCAATCCTAGAAACTCACTCTACCATTTATCCGGAAATCAAGCTCATCTAAGCGGAGAAGAGCCATTTATGTATTCTGAACCTACCAATAACAAACTACATGTGAAAATTAACAATGAATAAATACGCAAAAGGCAAGGTTCTAAAACCTTGCCTTCGTTTTACTTAAGCCGCATACCATCCATCTGCCAGCACTTCAGCTTGCTCTAGCACAAGCTTAATCGCCTCTTCAGCAGCATCTGGCGGGTATTTCCATCTACGTAGTAATCGACGAACGAGGTTGCGCATGCGAGCGCGGACACTATCTCTCTTTTGCCAATCAACCGTGGCTGACTTGCGCAGTTGATGAGTCAATTCAATAGCAAGCTTACGTAAGTTGTCGTCACCAAGTTCTCTAACCGAGGATTCGTTGTCGACCAATGCGCGATAGAAAGCGATTTCATCAACAGATAGGTTTAGCTTATCTAGCAACTCGCTATCTTCTTGCATCTCTTTCGCCCATTGAATCAACTCCTCGATAACTTGAGCCGTTTCAATGCTGCGGTTATGGTATTTTTGCAGCGTCGACATAATACGTTCAGAGTATTTCTTCTCTTGTACGACATCGTTCTTCATGCGAGATTTAACCTCATCACGAAGCAGTTTCTCTAACAGCTCTACCGCGAGGTTCTTCTCTTTCATGTTCTTTACATCTTCTAAGAACTCTTCAGAGAGAAGCCCGATATTTGGCTTATCAAGCCCAACCATAGTGAAAATGTCATCAACGCCATCGGCTACAACTGCATTATTTAGAATTTGCTTCAATGCTGTATTGCGCTCCTCATCAGTGCGTTTCTTGTCTACCGTTGAGTGCTTGATAAAAGCTGTCTTGATCGCAGAATAAAAAGCAATTTCGTTCTTATAACAGTGAGTTTCATCCATGGTGCTACACAGTGAATATGCTTTAGCCAAAGCCGCCATCACATCGAGGAATCGCCTCTTTCCGTCCCTGACTTGTTTTCCGTTAGCGTCAGTATGAGATAAACCAGACAAATGGTTAACTGCTCCCGGTAACAAGCGCAATGCATCCGTTTCAAAGTCCGGACGATAGTTGAATACCTTTGTATCAACGGGTGTTGCGAACATACCTCGAATGATATCAACCTTTTCCATTAGTACAGCAAACGCTTCTGCCGTATCGACGGTGGGTTGTCCCTTACCTTGGCTATTAGTGTAGGTTTTTAGTGCATTTTTAAGCTCATTAGCGATACCGATATAATCGACAACCAAACCACCGGGCTTATCTTTAAATACTCGGTTTACACGAGCAATAGCCTGCATTAGGTTATGCCCTTTCATTGGCTTATCGATATACATGGTATGACAACAAGGCGCATCAAATCCTGTTAACCACATGTCTCGAACGATGACGAGTTGAAGCTCATCCTCTGTATCTTTGTAGCGTTTCTCGAATAGCTTTTTGGTTTTCTTATCGTGGATGTGAGGCTGCATCTTTTCTTTGTCTGATGCAGAGCCTGTCATCACAATCTTGATTGCACCTTTATCGGTATCTGGGTGATGCCACTCTGGTTTAATAGCAACAATAGCATTGTAGAGATCGACACATATCTCTCGGCTCATCGAGACAATCATGGCTTTACCGGGAAATGTCGATGTTCGAGTGGTGAAGTGCTCAACGAGATCTTTTGCGACTTGTGCAATACGAGGCTCTGCGCCTACCAGTTTTTCTAACGTTGCCCATTCTGATTTTACTTTTTCACGATCTGCCGTTTCTTCATCTTCACCGATTTCATCTTCAACTTTATCATTCAGTTGCTCAATTTCATCTTGGTTAATATCAAGCTTAGCAAGACGAGATTCGTAGTAGATAGGAACCGTAGCACCATCATCAACGGCATCTTGAATATCGTAGATAGAGACATACTCACCAAAAACACCACGTGTGTCTTTGTCATCCATTGCGATAGGCGTGCCTGTAAAACCGATGAATGAAGCATTAGGGAGTGCATCACGCATATACTTGGAATAACCATAAACGTACTTTTTGTCAATTACCGTGCCGTTTTTGTCTTTCACTTCCACCAACTTTGACTTATTGCCATACTGGCTTCGGTGCGCTTCATCAGATACGACCACGATATTACTTCGTTCAGACAGTTTAGGGTGCTCCGTTTCAGCATCTAACAAAGCAAACTTCTGAATCGTCGTGAATATGATACCGCCAGACTGCCGATTTAAAAGCAGCTCACGTAACGCATCACGGTCATCCGCTTGTTGAGGTATTTGCTTTAGCGTTTCTTGCGCCATCCCAAAGGTGTTGTAAAGCTGACCATCTAGATCATTTCGATCAGTCACCACCACAATCGTTGGGTTATTCATGGATGCTTGCTGTAACAGTTTGCTTGCGTAGCAAACCATAGATATGCTTTTGCCACTGCCTTGAGTATGCCAAACAACTCCAGCCTTACCACTGCCTTGCTTAATTTTTTCTAGTGCAGGGATAGTGCTCTCAAGGAAGTTACCTGAGGTATTGGCGGCACGAACCGTCGCTTCAACAGCCGCTCTCACCGCGTGGAACTGGTGATAACCTGCAATTTTCTTGATGATTTTGTCGTTGTCGGTTTCGAAGAGTACAAAGTAACGAATGTAATCGAGCAATAAATCTTGCTTGAAGAAGCCACGAACCATGGTTTCTAATTGAAACTCCAATAACGGTCTATCGTCCTCTGTAGCAACAGTTTTCCAAGGTAAGAATCGTTCTTTATTAGCCGTTAATGAACCAACACGGGCAGTCCAGCCATCGCTAACAATCAACGCTTCATTGAAAACAAACAGATCTGAAATTTCATCTTTGTAGGTTTGAAGCTGATTAAAGGCATTCCAAATGTCGGCATGTTCATCGGCTGGATTTTTCAACTCAATAACAGAGATGGGTAGCCCGTTAATGAACACCACAACATCAGGTCGACGATTGCCTTTTGTACCTGCAATCGTAAACTGATTCACGATAAGAAACTCATTGTTATCAGGCGTTGTAAAATCCATTAGCAGGGCATGAGTATGCTTCGCTTTCGATTCGCCGTCTTCAACAACCGTGTATTCAACAGGCACCCCTTCAATCACAAACTTGTGGAAGGCGCGGTTGTTTTTAATAAGAATTGGCGTATCGGGGGAAGATACCGTATTAACCACATCATTCAGTGCCTCTATCGGAAGCTCTGGATTGATGATTGCTAATTGATTTAATAGCCTTTGCTTTAAAACAACTTGATGGTAATCATCTCGCTCTGGAGCGTCACCATCAGGGGCTATGTCATAACCATTCTTATAGAGATAACCTTGGTCGATGAACCAATTAATACACTGCTGCTCTAGTTGGTCTTCAGTGATCATCTAGTATTCCCCAAACTAAATTTTTTATTTGCCACATCAATTGCAAGCAGCAACAAATCTACAAGCATAGAATGGTTATTATCTACGACCTCATACCAGATTGGTTTGATGTTCATACTTAATAATCGCCCCATTTTTTCTGCTTTACTTGCTGAGTCACTATCCGCCAGAAGAGCATAATGCCAAGGTATTTCAAAGTGGCCTTGATCCATTACCGATTTAAACAATTCTAATGTTCGGTCTTGTTCCAATGAGCATCCAATAAATATCAAAGAATAGCTGATATATATTTGTCGAAGTGATCTGGGTAATTGTTTCGTAAAATCAATATTTGTGTCACCGTATGCATCTTTGTATTGTGACTCAGTAAACACATAAGACTGCGCCTGATCCGCATCACCATGTAGCTTCATTAGACATTGCTCACCTTTGAGCAGTTGACTAACAAAACCATTTTGTTCTTGTTTACCATACATATAGCCACTTAGAGGCTTCCCGCTTACCAACTCAAACTTTTTCTCAATAAGGCGATCAAAATTAGTGGTTACTACACACGATTTCGTTAGTAGAGGTAATAGATCAACTACTGGTGGGAAAACAGGTCTGTCATCTTCTTGAGCGGCCTTAAGACGAAATTCCGTTTGAACGAAATTTTTAAACAAATGCTCATTGTGTAAATAAAGTGTCTCTGCTACCGCAAGGTAACGGTAATTATCCAGATCATCTTTTATTTGCGCAGGAACATCCCCACCCATTTGTCTCGCAAGGCGATCCAAAGCTTTTCCCCATGGTGGGTAGCCTGCTGGCGACGATACGCCAGCTCCAATAAAAGGGGCGATTCGTTGACGTTTGATTGCGTCGACAAAGTCCAGAAATGTTGGAAGTTGTTCAGATTCCTTCAAAAAATCCAATGCACCTCTATGCTTTTCTTCAAGTTTAACGCCATTCCATTTGGCAAGTTCATCGAAATAGGTATCACGTTCAACCCAGTAAAGAATATCACTGACATCGTACTGGAACTTAGTATCTGAATCAGACAAGCTCGTAATATTAACTTTTGGCCCCTCAGTTGATACAGAAACTGAAGCACTTAAATTCAACTCTTCGTTAAACTCAGCATTTTCTTGAAGCTTTGTATCTAAATATTGCTCTACTTTCTCAATAATATGACGGCTATCATGCAATGGCTTATTCATCTATTGATTCCCCTGAGGAGCTAACTCGATTTCGCCGGAAAGCGAGTTAGAAAAGCTTTCGACTCCACTATCTGCAATCCAATCTTTGAGTGATATTCCTGTTCGACATTCAGGTGAAAAATAAATGAAGTCATCTCTATCTTTGTAGACCACACCGGATATAAAAGAGTTATCTTCGAAGAAACTACAACTGATAGGCTCTCCTTTTTTTGTCACTAACGACATTTCCTGCCTACGACTACGCCCATCTCGATTGATTTCAATAACTGGTGACTCGTTAAATAAGACTGATGAAAAACGCTGATGTTCGAAGGGCAAATGGTGAGTGTTGATTTGATCCGTGGACACTACGATTAAGCAATCGTCTGTAGGCGCAACAATCCCACGCTCTAAATAGTCTTTATATTTCCCAGATTTTGCAGCCAACACGCCAGTCAAACGTCTTTCGTAGTCAGGGTCTCTCAAAGAAGCAGATATCATGCAGGTTCTGCTTTTCTGCTCAACCTGTACATCTTTATTTGGTGTGTCATTACCATTTGTTGGACACACGGCTTCTAACCAGATGCTATCGTTTCCTGATAATTTCTTAAGCTGAAAGTCTGGGCCTTCATCTGCGGAGTAAACATCAAAATTCAAGTCAATCAAGTACGCAGCGAGTTCCAACTCTAGAAGAGATTGCCAAGGCATACTTTTAGATTGAGATTCGAATTTGGAGTCCAATATTCCATCCTCATCTGACTTATAGTCACTAACAGACTCAAAAAGCTCTGTCAGGCGGACTTCTAGTCTTGAATAGTCAGGATGTACACTCATTAGTCTGCCTCACTAGCAGAAGCTCAATGTCGCCTGATAACAGTTTAGAAGCAAGGTGTCACGTAATGCTGCTAGCTCTTCGTTCTCTAGGCGATTTTGGTTGGCTTTTTTCAGCATTGGCCCTGTGATTTCCCAGAATTTTTTAGCAATATCCCCTGTGGGAATTGCACATTCTGTTTCTGCAACAACAGCAGGTTTAATAGCTGGATAAGCACCGCCATCGGCTAATCGTGCGTATTCATCAATAGAATCATCATTCGTTGTCGCTAAATACACAAGTGACGACCAAAACTCTTCCTTAGGAGTTAGAACAGCAAAACCTGTACTACCCGTAAGCGGTTGCTCTGTTTGACCAATATATGCAAACGAGCGATTTCCGGGACGAACAGTACCAACAATAGTATCTCCGGGATTCAAAACCCTTCTTGCTCGGGATGGCGCATCTTCGAATTCGTAAGAAGTAACCGACTCAATTACACCATTTTTGGTGTTTGCTAGGTCTACATAATGAACTTCATCAGGATGTTTCTTCTTCGTCCACGATTTGCCATTGAGCTTCGCGATATCCGAAATAACACCCTTAGTCCAACCCTCTGGAATGCCTGTTTCGCTATCTAGCTTTTAGAAAACAAAAGAGGTGTAATTCTGTGATTCGCTCATTAAAACTTGCAAGCGTAGCTACATATGATGCGTCAGGTGTACAAATATCTGATCTAAAAAAAATCAACTTTATCTATGGAGCCAACGGCTGTGGTAAAACGACGGCTTCGACTTATATAAGCCAACCGGATGATGACAAATACCAAAATTGTCAAATTGTTTGGGATAATGAGCGACCTGTAAGTTCACTAGTTTATAACAAAGCATTCAGAGATAAGAACTTTGGTTCAACTAATATCGCTGGCGTCTTTACTCTAGGCCAAGCAACAACCGAACAAATTGACGCGATAAAAAGCAAAAAAAGCGAACAACAAAACGAACAGCATCAAATTGCACGCCTTTCTACTACCTTAGAACAACAAGAAGTAACACTGAATGAGGCTGAAAAAGATATTACTGACCGCTGTTGGAAAATATTTAAGTCTTTTGAATCTGAATTTCGCTCTGCACTAACTGGCTCAATCGGTAGCAAAGTGAGATTTCGAGACAAGATGCTCTCTGAACTTAAAAATGTCTCCGTAGATTTATTATCACTCGAAGAGTTAACAATTAAGGGAAAGACTCTGCTTGGAGATAAACCACCAGTTTACCCCTTACTTACTTCTATAACCGGTGAAGCTCTATTAATTGTTGAAAAAAATGACATTTGGTCAAAAATCATTGTTGGTAAATCAGACGTTGCGATATCAGAGCTAATCACACACCTTGGCAACAATGACTGGGTGAACCAAGGCCGTCGCTATGTAAGCGATAGCAGTCATTGCCCATTTTGCCAAAAAGAAACTATTGACGATGAATTTAGGAATGAGCTTGAGAAGTATTTTGATGACACATTCTTAAGAGATGTTGAACAAGTCAGAGCGTTGGAAAGTTCATATCGCTTGTCAGCAGACCGCTTACTAGAAAACTTTCAAAGTACGCTAGCTACAGAGAAAGCCAATGCCAATTCAACTTTAAATACAGACCTATTTCAAACTCATTTAACTTCTTTGGAAAACATACTAAAATCCAACCACTTAGAGTTTATTTCAAAATCAGAAAAGGCTAGTTTGCAAGTTGAAATCACCAGTTCTCATGAAGAAGTGATGGCAATAAACAGCTTGATAGAAGAAGCAAATGAAGTTTTGCGTGCACATAATAAATTAGCGCAAGATTTTGACTCTGAACTAACAACTTTTGTTAAGGAAATCTGGCGTTTTCTTACATCAAAAATAGAAGATGACCTAAAGAAGTACAGTAAGGCATCAAAAGGAAAAAAAGTAGCTATAACAAAAATTTCAGAACAGATTAAACAGCGAGAAGCTAAGGAAATTAGCCTAACTCAAGAAATCAAAAACCTTAGTCGCAATATGACAAGCGTTCAGCCAACGGTGAATGAAATTAACAAGTTACTTATTGGATTTGGCTTTTTGAATTTCAGAATAGCGCCCTCTCTAAGCCTTCCTAATCATTATTGCATTGAGCGTCTCAATGGTGAGCAAGTTAAAGATACCCTAAGTGAGGGAGAGGTAACCTTCATAACATTTCTTTATTTCTATCAACGGCTTTGTTGCGTAATTCAGTTTAGAGACAGAGCAGCCCCATTTCGTGCATTTCTTAGTCAATACGGCAAGTTTCAGGCATACCTAACCCAGTGAGCTTGTTCAACGCTTTTATCATCGCGTAAGTTTCTCCCACTTGTGCATTGTAATTTCTTAAACTTAAACGACCACCAAGTAACTGTTTAACTCGATACATCGCTGTTTCTGACAGGGAGCGTTTGTGGTAACCATACCGCTCTTTCCAATACTTATTTGAGCCATATAACTTCTGGCAACCTACTGCGAGATTTCGGGGATGACCCCGCTCCCAGAAGGCAGCCCCTTCTCTTGGAGGAATAAGCGCAACGGCTCGCTTAATCTTAATTGCATCGTGACATGCTCTCGTATCATAAGCGCCATCACCAGACACCTCGTGGATACTTCGGCGAGTTTGTTTCAGTAAATTCGGGAGTACTTCTCCATCTGTAACTGTCGATAGACTTAGCTCGGCTGCAATAATTTCATGAGTGTTTGTATCCACGGCAATATGAAGTTTTCGCCAGACTCTACGTTTGCCATCTGTCCCGTGTTTTTTGACTTTCCATTCACCTTCGCCATAAGCCTTAAGGCCAGTCGCATCAATAGCTAGATGTTGTATCGTACCTCTCGTTTTTGTCTTAAGTGAGACCTCAACTTGCTTGGCTCTACGACTGATGCAGGTGTAATGCGGACAACTTAACGGTACATGGGCTAACCTAAATATCGAGTTGATAAAACCTTGCAGCGCTCTTAATGGCATAGAAAAAACTCGTTTCACCATGAGGGCTGTCGTGATAGCTAAATCACTGAACCGACGAGGCCTCCCGCGCTTATTCTGTTTGCTTTGCGTCCAGCCACTTATCGCTTCTTCATCAATCCAAAAGGTCAAAGAACCGCGGTTAATGAGTGATTGGTTGTATTGCTTCCAGTTGGTTGTTTTGTAACGAGGTTTAGGCATAGGGCTACGAGAGGGAGTGAATATAGCTGATCAGATCGTAGGTTTTAGGTTTAGTTCCAATGAATTACGCAACAAAGCCTCTATCAACTTACCCGAGGCTCCTTCTCAGAAGAAGACAAAGGGCGCGAATATACTTTGTTAATCTGATGTAAAAAGAACTTTTTCCCTGTAATCTTTATTCCAGGCGGCTTGGTTCATCTTTCTTGGTACAGACAAGTTACCCTCTGATTTTCTAAATAGGTTCTGCACAAAGCGACGACAACAAGCCATATTCAACGCTGAATCCCCAGCGTAAATTCGCTGCTCGTCTTCTTTGAAAATTACGTCCAACGCCCAGTGCTGCTGATTCTCAATATGCCAATGCTTTCTTGTTGCCTTTGAGGCTAACTCTAAAGATAAATGGTCTGTGCAAATATAGTACGAGGTTTCATAACTTCCTTTCCCTTTGACACTCCTATCTCTTACCACTGCAACAATGCTTTTTACGAGACACCACTTCTGTCTGAGTGCTTCGCTGAAGGCTGCAGGAAGCACGTAAACCTCACGAACCTCTTTTCTACCATGCCCTTTCTCTTCCGTGATGTATGATTCCTGTTTATCTTCAGGCAAAGCCCAATAGTCTTGGAATTGCACATCAATTTCTGCTAATAAACTTGGTTGATTCAGTTTAACTTGTACTAGGATATCTCCACCTTTATCAACTACTTTATTCAGTGTTTCAACCTGACAATGCAGGGCATCAGCAGTTAATAAACATCCTTTGATATCTAAAGCGTCTAGCATGTTTCTTATTGCTAGCAGCTCCATACCTTTGCCGTCACAAGGTTGGTGTGTGAGAGTCAAACCCTCGTCTACATCAAATGCCGAAACCATATAGAGGGGGTGCTGTTGTTTGCTTGCTTTTGCCCCTTTTAGAACCTTCCCATCAACACTGATTATAGGCTGAGCATGCTTCTCTCTGTGCAAATTGACCCAGCCCACCATAGCTTCCAATAGCGTCTCTGGCACAACGGATCTCATGATCGCAGCTATATTATGTCGAGTGGGAAGACCATTTTCGTAGGGGAAATACTCACGTAACCACTCGATATTTCCTTCACCGAAATCCTTAATCTCTGTCCATTTATTTTGACCACAAATCATGGCTGTTATGACCACGAAAGCGACTTCCATAACAGGATAAACTTGATTGATGTGCGAACGGGTATCTTTCACTTTTTTAAGTTGCTCAATGATAATCATATGCGAATTTCTCATGTTTTTTTACTTCATGATCAGATCGTGATTATCTAAAAAAGTTCCCTGTAAAATAAATCCATTATTTTCAATGGTTAAAGTTCGATCCCGCCCTTGAAGAAGACATTGCTGAAGACAGAGTCGTTGTAATCGACGATCCAATATCGAGTCTAGATAGCAATGTACTTTACATTGTCAGCGCCCTAGTTAAAGAGCTTATTCGTGAGATAAAGACCGTCCCAGAATCCAGTATGAAACAGCTTATACTTTTGACTCATAACGTATATTTCCATAAAGAGGCATCCTTTCAAAATGGTCGATCCAATGGTTGTAAAGACACGAATTTCTGGATTTTAAGAAAAGCCAATAACATTACTTCCGTCAGCGCATACGATCAGAAGAACCCAATCGAGTCATCATACGAGTTATTATGGAGGGAGCTAAAAGAGCGCAATGCTAACTCCGGCATTACCATTCAGAATACTATGCGCAGAATAATTGAGAATTATTTCAAGATTCTCGGGCGCTTTAGTGATGATGATCTATTGTCGAAATTTGAGAACTTACAAGAGCAACAAATTTGCAATTCACTGATGTACTGGATAAACGATGGTTCACACTGCCTTCCTGATGACTTGTATATACAGCATCCAGATGATTCCACAGAGTTATATATGTCAGTTTTCCAAAAGCTTTTCGATTATGCTGGTCACTTAGCGCACTACAACATGATGATGGGAGAAGAGGTAGAGTCATCAGATCCTATAGAGCTTCCAATGAATGCATAATAATTTTTATTGATTATAACGGGCGAAGCCTAAGTCGCTTTTGTCCCAAAGCATGGCAACGGATGAAAACTCACAGACGGATCAAAACTCAACCAATCAAATTTCGGATAATTATGATTTAGAGTATTAACTTCAAAGTTAGGGCAGCGGCACAAGAAACATGACTACCTAATGAATATTAACTCAAACGAAAACACCTTTCTCCTGTTAAATGATTCAACAAAGAGAAAGGCGCTAGATTTCTAGACAGGTTATCTATAACAAGACTAGAGCTCTATTTTGATCTTTCTCTTTTGAACAACATCAATAGTTAACTGTCCATTGGTTTGTAATAGTAACGAGTCCTTATTCGCTATAATATCCACCTCAAAGACACAGTTATCGAAACCTTGAGTCAACTGTGCTTGCGTTTGACCAAACACTTCAATCAAGCTCTTATTGTAAGAGCCTGAATTAAGTAAATGTTCACCAATATTAATATCTGGCGACACCGTTCTGATATTGGTCTCAATACTATTTGTACAAGTTAGCGTTTCCACTTCGTAAGAGTAAGTATGGCCAGCCTCAGGAGCCCACGATACATCGATCACTTCGCCTGCTAAGCTTGTCGTTAATGTAAAGGGGAGCGGTAGTTCATTCACTACCAGTGAACTTTGAACAACATTCCCTCTCAATAACTTTACAATGTACTCTGAGGCACTTGCTGAAACATCCTCACCATAATAGTAAGCACCTTCTTCCACCAATGTTTCAGCCAACGAGAAGTTTAGGCTATCAACTTCAGCAACTAGCTGGTCATCGCCATTAATTGCAACATAGTTAAACGAACTATCTTGAACATATCCCTCGATTTCAGCCTCGGATGGGCTTGTTACCGATAATGCAAAGAACACTCGTAAATCAGAAGCTGCGTAATCACTACTGTAACGAGTTACAATACCCTCTAAGTTTGCAGAGGAAGAGCTGCTACCGCCGCTTCCTCCACCGCAACCAACAAGTAATGCTAATACTGACGCGTAATATAATTTCTTAAGATGACCCATTTTAAGACTCCATAATTCTGATCCCCAACCAAGATAACCACCACATAGCGATACTTGATGGTATAGCGACCAAAGATGGTGAAATAAACCAGCCAAGAAGGAATGTTGTAACCAAAATTCCACCTAAACGATACCGGTAGAGCATGTTGTTTTTTACTAGGTAAATTATATGTTTTTGGAATAAGCCAGAGGCCAATAACAGCGAAATTAGTAACAGATAAACTTCCAATCGTTCAATGTACAAAATCAAAAAAGAAATAGATAAAATACTCATCGTTTGACAAGTGACTTTTTGATACCTAGCTTTTATTTTAACTTTTGTCATTTTGACTCTCCATAATTCTCTGCTGCCTCTGAAAATAGAAACCCGCTAACCTTGCCATAAGCATCAAAAATGATAAGTGTGGGTAATTCATATTGAACAGGTAAAGTCTCTATTGCATATTTTGGTAAAATCGCACCTGAAATAGCATTATTAGAGAAACCAGCTCCATCAGCCAGGTTAGCCTCATTTAGCTCAATATCCATCAATAAGACCGTTCCTGAAGCCGCTATAGAGGTAGAACCAAAAACAGTTGCGCAAGGTATATTGCCACTAATCAAACAAACAGTTGCTACTTTGTCACTCGTCGAAGCTATATTCGAGACTCCATTTCGAACATCTTTAAAAGTGGTTGGCCCAGATCGTCTATTCATTTCTTTCATACGTGCAATATCGTTATAAAGATAAACAGTAATCACACTCATAGCAGAGCGCATCACCGCATCTCGGCTATTCGCTCCACTGGCCGCCGCCGCAGTACCTGACACAATTATCATACCTCCGGCTTCTTGGAAGGATAAGGTTCTATCGTTATCGTGGACGACACTCCCACCAAGTTTACCTATGACACCACTGATAAAGCCTTGCTTGAAGCTGCCACCTTGAAGCTCATGGAAACCACCTTGCACTACACCATGAGCGACGGGCAAAGCGGCACCAAACGGACTTGTGCCACCCGCAGCACCATGGGCCACCCCGTAGGTGACACCCGCAGATAACCCCCCTAACACGCCAGCTTGCATCGAGTCACCAAAATCACCTGTTGTGATATAAGTCGTAGAAAATGACACGGTTGCTCCGCTCGCAGCCGCTTGCGCGACGGGTTGCAACCCCGCGTACAACCCGGAGGCGGCGTACCCCATCGCGATAGCGCCAACCACCATCCCTGCCATTTGTATCGCCGGGTTTTCAAAGGTTTGGCTCACCACAAAAAAGGCCATGGCCGCGGCCCACCACACCCAATGCCCCGTCGGGTCTGTATATTTTAGCGGATTGTTATAAACGTATGCGTAGCGGTTATAACTTTGGCTAAAGCTTGGTTCTGGTACGAACGTATCGGCACTCAAGAATCGACCAATGGCTGGGTCGTAAAGTCGCGCGTTCATGTTGATAAGACCGCTGCTGTTACCGACGTTTTCATGCCCAGTGAAGCCACGCATCTCGGCGTTGGTAAACATCGGTGTGGCTTGTAACTCTGCCGACGCTAAAAGCTCACCAAACGGCGTATAACCACGTTCTATTTGCACTTGCCCATTCGGGTCGGTGATTAAATCTGCCGTCCCTAACGCATCTCGATGGAAATAGGCGGTTCGGTCAATTTGCTTTTCACTGCCAATTAACGTTTTCACATGTTCAGCGACCGCCTGATTATCTGCCATAAATCGGTGGCGCATCGTTGTCACAGCCTTACCGTCCGCGTTGGTCGACACCTCAAGCTGGTACTCAGGGCTGATGTAGTAGGTTGTGACCCCATCAGACATCTGTTTCACACGCTCTCGCTCACTGCCATACTCATACTGAGCAACGGCGCCATTGTCATTAATGTGCTTGGCCTTGTTAAACGAGTTCCAAGCTATGGTTCTTCCGCGACCTGAAACCATATTGCCGTTGGCATCATACGTGTAATCCCCAACCAATTGCCCGTTACTTTTAACATCAAACTGGCCTTGTCCGGTTTTATACGTCAAGTTGCCATACACATCGTAACGGTAATCTCGCTCGACCTGAGCAACGCTGCGGTTATCGCTGTAGTGCCACTGCGTTAAACGGTCAAAATCATCGTACTGGTAAGACTCCTGTTCATTTCGGATAGCACTGACTTTACTCAGAACGTTACCGCGCTCATCGTAAGTATAATGAATGTCTCGAAGGTAGTTATCTCCCATCCCTGTCGTAATACGTTGAACCGTACCGCGAGAGCGGTCAATATCACGCCTTGTCAGCATCCCATTACCAAAGAGCTCACCACCAATTCGTCCAAAGTTATCACGACTGGTCGCGACCCAGACAATTTCGGCAGTATCGTCATCAAGACGCTGGTCTAGAATCTCTTGAAGCTCTGCCTCTGCGACCACCAAATCATCGAGTTCATCGGTTAAGTTAGACAGTAAGTCAGTTTCTTGTCTGGCTAATGCGGCATTTTGTTGCGCTTGAGCAATCAATTCCTTCGCGCGACGCTCTGCATTATCAGAGGCCGCTTGATAGTGGTTCGCCTGACTCCGCTTTTGATAGGCCTGAGCACGCTGACGATTTGCGATGGCTTGGTAATGGTTCGCCCATTGATTATAAACTTGCGTTAAGTTAATGCTGACCCTTGCGCCATTGTAGCAACCAAGAGAAGCTAACTTTCCTGTAAAACAGCGACGCGTCTGAACCATCCACAGTGGTACTTTAGTCGTAAAATACTCTTTCCTTTTGCAGTTCCCTTTCCAATCTTTCTTAGTACATCGATCATATTTGTAGTACGCGTAGCCATTTTGTGTCTTGTAGTGACTGAACACTCGATTACCCAAAACGCGCCAGTAATATTGAGCGCTACGACGATAACTCGCGGCGCGGTTAGCATTAATATTGGCACTTCTAAATAAAGAGCTTGCGCTGGCTCTGAGTTTGTTGGCGCTATTTTGGTAACTATTACTTCTGGCAAACAGCTGCGCTGCGGCTTGACGCAAACGTTCAGACTCTTCGATATAAAATTGTGCACTTTTCTCTAGCTCATAAGCCTGCATTTCGAGTTCAACAATGCGCTCAGAGGTGGCTTTTAACGCTTCCTCGATTTGCAAGTATTGGCTATCCCAAATATCAGAGTAAGGAATACTCATTCGCTTAAGCAGGCCATTCACATCGTAATCTTTATCTAAATTCATCCCCGACGGGAAAGTCACCCGACTGAGACGACCTTCTTCATTGTACTCGTAGTAAGTCGTGTACTCTGAGCCATCAATAGATAAGGTCATCGATTGAGTGCGTCCCAGCGCATCGTACGTATAACGACGTTGACTACTGTCACTGCTGGAGGCATCAAGTCCCCCTTTCAACGATTGGTCATACTGCCATTGATTGATTTCATCTGGGCGAGTTTCATTGATTTTACGACCGAGTGCATCATAAGAGAACGTGGTGCGCTGTCCTTTCGCATCCTGTTGCCAAACCAGCTCTCCCCACGCATTGTGACCATACGTCCAAGTGCCCATCGCGGGGTCAATCATCTTGGTTTTATAACCGAGCTGGTCATAACTCAGTTCCGTTACCAGTCCATTGGCATCAGTTTGCGTGAGGTTGCCTACTGCATCATAGGTATAGCGTAGGGTCGATTGACTATTTTCTACGATTTGTACCGTTTGCCCCAAACCATTAGTCTGCTCAACCTTCTCAAATGTACCGGGGCCCGTTATTGTTGCGGTTAAGCCTTGATAACGAGTGGTCGCAACAAGGTCACCGACATCTTCTGTTGGTTGAGTTTGAGTTGTAGGTCGACCCAACCCGTCATAAGTGGTTTGTAACCAATACGTCGTATCCCCTGCAAAGTACCCCTCAAAATAAGGCACGGTTTCCCCAACGAGCAGGCCTCTTGTATCGTAAGCCTTATCAACCATGACGGTTTTACCATCACCGTTCAATTGCTTGGTGCGCACTTCACGTCCCAGCCTGTCAAAATACGTAGTCGATAAACCGCCCTGAGAGGTTTGTGTGGTGACCATGAAGACGCTGCGGTCACCCAGCGTCAATCCGTGTTGGTCTAAACCGGCATCCGCGCCATCGCTCCACTCATAGACTTGCTCAACCCAGTTACCATCGGGCAAGGTTTTCTTAATTTCTCGACAATAATCGTCATAAGCAAACCGGGTCACCAAACCATTAGCATCGGTGACAGTATCGGGTAATCCACACGAGTTGTTATAAGTGGTCGTGACAAAGTGACCAAGGGCGTTGGTATGTTTTATCACTCGACCTAAAGCATCGTACAGGGTCGTCGATTGACGCGTTTCACCACTGCCAGTCGTACGCTCTAAGGTGCGAAATCCGCTGGCATTGTAGTCAAATTGCGTCGTTAACGAGAGCGCATGTCCAGGCTCGACGGTTTGTTCAACCAAAGCCCCGGTATTCGCATCATAAGAGAAGGTGGTATTTCTCGTTTGAGAGTCATGACCATTGGATTTGGTCACAGACACATCAAGAGGTTTACCGATTAACCAACGCTGCGTATCATGCTGATAACGCGTGGTCGTTTTTTCAACAAATCGTTCACCATTACCATCCTCGACCGTTCGAGTGATTGTATCGGGGAAATTAAGCGCGTCGTAACCTTGATATTGCGTAACCGTGTGGGTCAAAAGGTTTCCTGATGTATCCCACGCCGATTGACGGCTTTCAATCATTTGTGGCCAAGACTGCCCAGCGATAGGAGACGTCTCCTCTCTATAATCAAATTCGCTTTGTGAAATCTTTTGGTTATTGATTCGCGTTTGCGTGCGCTCAACATAAGGTGTCCAATCACTGCGGTACCCGGTCACGGTCGATGTAAGGGTATGACTCGCTAAATCTTGGGCTTGTATTTCCCCAAACCCGAGCAGGCCCTTATCAGGGTGAGCGTGATACCCTTTATAGAAGTACTCAGTACGGTTCATACCTCCTATGCCATTACTTCGCTTAAGCGCCTTGACCACTTTAAAGTTTGGCTCAAGCGAAATGAGTCCTGAAGGCGCTTGCGCCCTTTGGAACACAGAGGCATTCCCTGTTAATCCATACTCAAACTCACTTTTCACACCTAACCCTGACGTTACCGATTTGAGTAAAGCCAGCGGCTGGAACTCGTAAGAGAGGCATGTCAACCCATCGATAGAACGATAACAGTCACCGATTAAACCATCGCCATTGGCGTCGACGCCTTTTTTAAACGGTCCGTAAACGTTATTCACAGCCATCGAGTAAATCGTGGTTTTAATACCAAAGAATTTTTGAATCTTATTTCCAGAGAACGACATCTTGTCTTTAAGCAAATCAAGGTCAGCATTCAAGGTGGCTAACACGGTCGGCGAATTAAATTGCTTACCGTCGCCGTAAGCACAATAAACGCGCTCTCCCGCGATATAGCACAAGTCAGACAACCCATCATTGTTTCGGTCAGACAGCATGATGGACGCTTCCACCTGTGACACGTTATTCTCATTACCGGTATCGATTCTAAAATGATCTTGTCCGAGCGTTAACCATGTTTTGGCGGCATCAAAGCCTTGGCCTGTATTCTGGTGGCAAACAAAATCGTTTCCTTGTCGGTAACACAGCTCAGCCAATCCGTCACCGGTGACATCAACAAGGTTCATGGTACGTTGCAATTGCTCAACCACCTTGACGTCTTGCTCGTGGGTATTACTATTCGGTGATTGTGAGGTGGTGTTTTTTAATCCAATGGGCAATTGACTTGCCCATCGTTGAGCCACTTGAAAAGAGAGTGTATTGCCGCCGGATTTTTGCCCCAAAGCGCAATAAAAATGGCCATCACGCTTCACGCCACATAAATCAGCAAAACCATCTTGGTTAATATCAATAAATTGGCTTTGTGGCAGATTCACAGGGTCGAAATCAACACTTCCAACACCAAAGGAGATTGACTGATACGTTTTCTCTAACGGGTAACCTTGGTCCATTAAGACATAATCGGCGCTCAGTCCTCGCCCCGTATTGTTGGCGCAAACCACACGGTTGGATTCAACTCGGCAAACATCCGCCAAACCATCGTTATTCGCATCCAGCAGTCTTACTGCATCATCAATGGTGTAGTTTCGGCTCCAGTAACGCCCTGAATCAAACGAGCGTCCTTGGTTGTTTAACGCGCAGAAAAAACCGGTTTCATTGAATGCACACAAGTCTTGAAAGCTGTCTTCATTAATATCAAGTAAGCTCAACGACGCGTAATTTTGAGCCTCCTCCCATGCGCTGCCTTGAAAGTCGTGACTCCACTTAGTCGCCGAGGCGTAGTTCCCTTGTCCTTGGTTGATTCCGCAATAAAGCCCATCGTCAAGGTAGCACATGTCACTGAGACCATCTCGGTTGATATCACCCGCAACAAACCCTTTAAATTCATCGAGAGAGTACAGTGTTTTTTGCTCAGGCTCTCCCTCTGCGTATGGGTTACTTTCCCATTCAAAAGTGTGCGCAGGCATGCAATCGCCACCAGAGCCGCACACTCGCAGACTCTCCATTCGACTGAATTCAACGCCTTGAGAATTGACTTCACCGTATGTAAATTCAATGCGGCGAAGCCCGTGGCCACCGCGGTTAATTTGAATATTGTCGAGCTTTTGTCCCAGTGTCTGCTTGTGACCAAAACGATAGGCAGTCAGCACGTCAGGTCGGCTGGTATAGTTAAAAGCAAGGTTCACATCGGCATATTGAATATTATCGAGGTAGCGCTGACCTTGGTGAGTGCGATAGCGAAAGTCGATACCATTTTCAAATCTGTCGGATTGTCTTGAGATGAACCATTCAAGGCCATGACCATCAACAGCCAATTGAGCATCCTCTCTTGAGCCATAACGCGTCACGTAACCATCAGACGAATAAACAGTCCAGCTTTCTGGTCCAGAAGATAATTGACCGTTTGCGACAATCTTGGTCTGCCATCCCCCTTTCGTTCGATATTCGCTCCCCCTTTGGCCTTCGCTACCAGACACTAAAAAGAGACGCTGACCGTCTAAGCAATACACATCGGTCTCATCAAATCGTATCCCACTATTGATGCCATCGTCTTGTTCGTTACGACTACACCGAGTAATGCTCGACAGGCCATTCAAGGTCATTCCAAGCCCTAACGGACCATTGGCGGAGCCTTGCTGATATTGAACCGATAACGCGGGCACTAAGTCGTTGACGCCACTAGGCAGTTGCAAATCAACTTGATACCCAGATTTACCTTGAGAAACCAGCGCGCGTCCACTGAGCTCGCCAACCGAAGCGGCAACCGTCGGCAATGAGACGCTAACCAACATAAGTAATGCAGCGCTCACTTTCATGACACTCATCGTTTTCATCATAACGACTCCTTATTATTGCCGAGGTTATTGAATCTTTTTTCAATATCAATCAGGTCAGTTTCTACGTCGACCACTTGCTGTTCAATGACTTGTATCGTGGGTGAAACGGCGTCTGGCGTTAAAAGCATAGGGTCATAATTCAACACAATGCCTTCACTCTCTAACTCAGACAAAATGACACTGGCCCTTGCCAAAACCAATTCCGGAGACTCCTCCATTGATTGCGCTTCGACCGTGTCTTGGTCTAACCTCACTTTTTCATCGGCAATGTCTTGATTAAGCGTCTCCAGCTCTGACAACATCTGAGCTTCAATGCGTTCACTTTGAGATTCAAATGACTGTTGTGACGCTACTTGTTGGTCTTCAAATTCAGTGGGCAGATGATTATTAGAGCTCCGCCCTGAGTCTACTGGGGGCGCAGAATGACCGATGCGTTGAGTTTGAGTTGAATTATCGTAATTAAGAGCAATAACGCTTACTACGAGCGTCAGGGCGATAAGCACCCCAATCGTTAGCCAACGATATACCATGACGTATCCTTGTATTATTCGTATTATTCGTATTATCGCGCTCTAAATAGGCGCTTCTGAGTAAGAGAATTTGTGTTAATAGGATGCCTTCGATTAACAAGGTGAATGAGCAGAAGTACGCCACCAGAAAGCCACAATAGCCACTGATGTCCATACTGCGTGTAAAGCGTTTGGCGCGCATTCAAAGGCACCAAGACATCCATCACCTGCGTTGCTTGGTTATCCACTTGACGAAGAACCGCCCCATCAGGGCCAATTAAGCTGGTTTTTCCTTGATTGGTGGCATAGACGACAGACTTGCCCACTTCAGCCGCCCTAATACGACTAAGCTTCAATAAGAATTGTTTCACCCAAGGGGTATGAGTCCACTCAACATCACTTAATAAAAAGGCGACGTTGCCAGCGTCCAATTTAGAGGTAAAAACATCGGAATAGAGCGCCTCGTAGCATACGGCTAACACCGCCTTGAGCGGCCCAATGCTATGGACGGTACTCGTATTGGGGACGACCTGAATATCGCCACCTCGAGAAAGTGTCACTTGCTCAATCCAATCGATGAACCAAGCGGGTCGATATTCACCAAAAGGAACTAATCGTTGTTTAAAGTAAATCGGTGAGGGTTGTTGATCACTTCGGTAAATCACATTCTGTAAATGTTGACCGTTTCTAGCTTGTCCGCCCCACACCACCACAACACTCTTTTGTTCCAGCTTGTCTAAACTGTCCTTCACGAATGGCTGTATCTCTTCATAAGGTAAGGACATAGAGGATTCTGGCCACACAACGATATCGGCCTTAGGGGCTTGTAGAGATAGGGAGACGTAACGTTGGATGCGCTCAATAACATCGTTCTTAGAAAGCTTGTGCGGCCCCGTGAAGTTACTATGTAAAATACGAACAGAAGTATTCGATTGACTTTGCTCAGAGAACTGGGGCAATAAGAGCGCCTGATTAACCCCCCAGAAACTCATCAATATCGTTGCGAACAGCGTAAAAGACTTAAGACGACTTGATTTATTACATATCAGCCAAGCAAATGAGCTAGCCAATAGGTAAACAAGAAAGCTCCCACCCAATGCGCCAATAACACTTAGCCAACCGGAAAACCCAACATCTAGCAACAAGAGCCCTGGGTGTAACCAAGCAAAAGAAAAGACTGTATGCTCTCTTAATATATCAAGAGATGCCAAAACAAAAGGAAGCGCTATGAGCGTGCGAGAAGCAGTCAGAGTGACTAAAAGACAAGGGATAATGAGAAAACTGGATGATAGAATAATGACTAGAAGAGGCCAAAGCCCCCACCGAATCCAACTTGCATCCCCATACTCTTGAGCCAAATAACCATTTACCCAAAATAAGCTGGTCGTGTAATAAGCAACACCAAATAGGAACCAAAGTGCGCTTTTAGAACGAACGGTTTTTAAGTTAACATAAACGACAAAGGCCAATGCAAAGGCCGCCACCGAGACACCAACTCCAAAAGAATCGACTCGATAAGACATTGCACTTAAAGCACCAGCAATCCCCCCAAATAAGGCTACCACGCAATAGAGAATTCAATACTAAGAACCCGTAAAATAAAAGTTATAATGTCAAAACTTCTAACATAGAGATAATCCTCCTATTATTAAATAATGTTAAATAAGGTTTACGTTTAACTACTTTTGAGGGTTAAAATATGGAGTGGTGGGGAATTTTATCGAAAGTATTTATTAGAAGGCGACATACGGAATAATCCACATATCCTTATTATAATTAAGGTTAGGCAGCCGATTGCTGGTTCTGTTTAAGAGCGCATGAACCTACCTTCTTGAAGGGACCCAAAAAACTCCAGCTCCGTAAAATACGTTTATCTTTAAATAACAAATCAGTATGATTTCATTTTCCACTCAGCATTGATTAATATCTACGCTTTAATTTTGAATATTTTACTCACTACGATTAAACGTAAAAACCCCTCCCAGCCTTATCTTTCAAGAGCTTACACCTGAACTTTGGAGTCCAGGCTATTGGTATTTGCACACCATTGACGAACTTCTGTAATCACCCATGTGATTGTTCCTCTTACTTGTGGTGAAGGTTACTTCTAACAAAGACTGAAATCAAACTCACCCAAAAACCCACTTCATATCTAAACCATTCAACCTCCCCATCGAATTCAGGAAGTTGGCCAAACAAAAATAAACACAAATTTAAATTATTATTTATACATAAATTAAATTTAAATAATAAACTACCGAGGCATAATACAAAATATTAATCGTATGTAATCTTTTTAAATTCGAGTAGCGTCATCATCCCTAACAAACAGAGCATTACATCCTTTCTATTTTCAATAGGTTTTTCATATTACGGATAACAAATATATGGACTATTTACTATTTTTTACAATTTGTATAGCTGCTACTTTTTCCCCGGGGCCAGCGGTGTTATTGACTGTAAAAAATTCAACCGTGTATGGGGTTGAGCGAGCGGTCTCAGGAATTCTTGGAAATATTGCGGCTATGATAACAATGGCTGGCTTGTCGGCTACAGGTTTAGGTGCTCTTCTTTTGGCATCTGAATCATTGTTCCTATTTATTAAAATGGTTGGCGGGATATATCTAGTTTTTCTTGGAATAAAGACATGGAGCTCAAACAAACATACTTTCGAAAATTATGAACCCCAAGTTAACGAAAATAACAGAAAGATATTGTTTATTGAAGCGTATCTGGTTGGTGTAACTAACCCAAAGGCTATCGTGTTTTATTCAGCCTTATTTCCTCAGTTTATCGAAGTTGAACATTCCATCATTCCGCAATTTATCTTGCTTACACTCACCTTTACATCGTCGTCATTCCTAGCACTTTTGACATACGCGTTAGTAACAAAGAAGCTTAAGTTTTTGCTTATAAAGGAAAAGGTTAGAGCGACATTGAATAAGGTGACTGGAGGGATATTTATTGGATTTGGCTTGTCTTTGATTATTAGCAACAAGACATAGAAGTTGTTTTTATTAATGACTTCAACGCTACATGGACGACCGCTGGCTTTGTTGCGCAATTAAATTTAGAGATAGAGCTACCCCGCTTCGTATATTTCTTAGTCAATACGACAATTTTCAGGCATACCTAACCCAGTAAGTTTGTTCAACGCTTTTATCATCGCGTAAGTTTCACCCACCTGTGCATTGAAATTCCTTAAGCTCAATCGTCCTCCTAGCAACTGTTTAACTCGATATTTAGGTTAGCCCATGTACCGTTAAAATCCGAGAGCAACATGGTTATATGGGCCTATTTCCCGAATTTATCGATTTGCAATCAGTTTATGACTCAGAAATTGCGATGATATTTGCAATTCCACCGTTTTCTGTGGGCGGTTTTTAGCAATCAATGGAGTTTTACTTACAACAATGGCCTTACCTCGTTGACTGCTCTTACAACGTAAAATTAGAACAGATTTGCTTAAAACCTGCTCTATGCTTTATTTTGATGTATTTTATTTTCTGCCTACAAAATTTTCATCACCATTCCCAAAAATCCACTTCATATCTAAACCGTTCAACCTCCTCATCGGTCAGTTCCGGTATTACTTTGATAGGTCTTCCTCTGCGTTTAGGGGGAGATTTCGTCGGCTTAGGTTTGGAGGCTCTCACTTTTCGAGTTTTAGGGTTATTCACAAGCTGGCCTGATAATATTCCACTAATAACTTCCCCTATCGCCTCAGCAGATTGTGAGACCTGCGCATCATCCACATGAGCATAACGAAGCGTGGATGAAATACGCGTGTGACCCAACAGTTTCGACACCATTGGGATAGGATACCCCTCTAACACCGCATAACTGGCAAAGGTATGACGCAAATCGTGAATGCGAACATCCTCGATATGGGCTAAGGCTCGCACCTGTTGCCAGACCATACTAACCTTAGTCGACCGACTCACAAAACGACGCAAGGGCGTAAACACATCATCGTGTGATTCGCTACGATGCGCCCCTACTTGCTGTGGTATGTCTGAAAGGAGTTGCTGCGCTTCCTTGCCCACATACACCACCTTCGCACCCGTTTTACTGTCCGGCAAGTGCCACTCCCTGCCTTTAACAAAAGACCATTGCAGTCCTGTTACCTCTGAAATTCGACACCCCGTTAACAGCACCAGCTCTAGCACCTGACAACAGCACGCTTCCAGTTCACCTTGCTGGCTGACCACCGTTAATGCCTTATGTAATCGCGCTAACTCGTCCAAACTCAAAAAACGATTGAGCTTTCTTTTACGATTTTGCTTGAGGCCATCACAAGGATTGTCTATACAATAACCTTGTTTCACCGCATATTTGAAGATAGAACGAAGCACATCAAGATTACGATTAGCTGTCCCTGCGTAACTCTGACTCAATTCATCAAACCAACGATGCACATGACACGAATCAATACAGCTGACAGGAAAACGTCCAAACTCGGGTAACAAATTTTTTTTTAAGGCGCTCGACGCAGTCCCTTGTGTACTCAGTTTCCATCCCTTGCAGACCTTATCCGCCCATTCTTCTTTCACCAACGCATCAAAGCGGATCAACCGTATCGGTTTCGTCTCTTTGTCTAAAAAAGAGGCTTGTAAAGCGCGTACGTGTTGTCTCACTTTTTTTAGTGTCAGTTGCCCCACTGCCGCCAACGTCTTATTGGGAATGGATAAATGAGTCACATAGAAACGACGACCATCGGTATAAACCCGAACCCCTAACGCTGGAACTTGAGTATCCCACACTGTATACGTTCGAGTTTTTGAATTCAGTGATTGAATGACTTTAGAAGTGAATAACAGTGACTTCATGAGCGCATCCCCTTAACGAGTACTCCCGACACATGAGAGGCCGCCTGACACACGTCATCACGTCCCAAATGCGCATACTTTAGCGTCGTTTCTGCTTCAGCATGTCCCAAAAGACGGCTCAGCACGATCAAGTTCACCTTCGACTGAATGGCAATACTGGCGTAGGTGTGACGTAAATCATGCAAGCGCACGCCTTCTAATCCGGCTAACTGGCGAGCCTGTCGCCAGAAGATACCCAACTGATTGGTTGATATGGGTTTAGTGTTACAAGGGGCAGGAAACAGGTAATGACTTTCTGATTGCCATGCATCAAGATAAGCCCTGACTTGTGAGCAAAGGTAAACCGTTTTCGCCCCCGTTTTACTGTCAAGTAAATGCCAGTGACCACCTCGGTACTCTTTCCATTGCAAGGTTCTTACTTCCGATGAGCGGCAACCTGTGTATATCAGCAGACGTATTATCATAACCTTAGCTGGGTTATCCCCCTCTAACGTGTCTAACACTCGCCAGAGCTGACGCAATTCATCTTTACTAAGATAGCGCTCCACCTCTCCTGCTTTATAGCGCTTGAAACCACGGCAAGGATTGGTATT
Source organism: Vibrionales bacterium SWAT-3 (assembly GCA_000169995.1). Lineage (GTDB taxonomy): Bacteria > Pseudomonadota > Gammaproteobacteria > Enterobacterales > Vibrionaceae > Vibrio. Next base: position 85,698 of record AAZW01000015.1, read on the forward strand.
TTTAGGACGATACTCCCACGCTTCACATTGCTGCATCATAACCGACAGCAACACTAACGCTTGGTTGGCTGAGCCTTTCACATGGCTTAACTGGGTAAACCATTGCTCGACATCACTTCGAACAATGGATTGTACTTCCCTATCTCCAAGGTAAGGGGCGATCTGAAGACGAAAGGCACTTTCGTTCTTTTTCAAAGTGTTCGGTTTCCAATGGCGAGGATAACGCTTGAAAAACTCTTGGCCGAAAGCCTGCAGCGTTATGGAGGGCAAGGTTTCCATTTTTGGGCTGCGCACTTGCTGAACAACCTGCAAGGCTTCTCGCCTTGCTTGACGTAAAGAGTAATCTAACGCGCTACCTAACTTATGATTCCTCCTCAACCCGTTGTGCTGAAAACGAACGAAAAACACGCGCCTCCCTGACGGGTAGACTCGTAAATACAGCGTAGACACCTTGGTATCATAGTATTCTTGTGTGGTCGAAGTCGGTTTAACGTGCTCGACAAATCGCTGAGTAAGAGATATTTTTTTCATTTCAAGCTCCTGTTTACAGGGGCACTTTTGAACCGTAGAACGCTATCAAGCATGCCGTAACACTAAAAAACAAAAACTTAATACCAATAAATTTCAATTAGTTACTACAGACAACCATCCATAATCGCCAGATTATGACGTGGTGTGTGGATGATTCTAAAGCCGTAACAATGACCTACAATGAGTCTCCATCAAGTTTGTGTTTTTTGGGCTTGTTTTAGAAACGTCGAGCTCAAAAGCCGAACCGTTGGCGATTGAACCGAGGGTGATTGAGACCATTAGGGAAGGAATGTAAAACGGAAAAAGAAGATCGTGATACAACTAGCACTGCACCATTATGGTGCGATAGAGGTTATTTTAATGGCGACTGGTAATAGACTTTTTGAACTTTTTTGATGTATATTTTTCTGGCGTTCTCGGTACGTTTAAGAAACCCCGCATTATAAGCGCCTACGCTATTCCAGTTATAACCATGACTGGCAAAGTTAGAGCTTAATACCCACGCACCTAATGAAACATTAAAACAAGGTTCGTAAATATTAGTTTCATTGACGTTAAATTCAGCCAATCGAGGAAACCAACGAGAGTTAATTTGCATGAGTCCAAAATCACGACTGGTTACTTGACCTTTTTTATTTTTGTTTTCGTTATAAGCATTAGGATCAAGGCTGCTTTCGACTTGTGCTATCGCTCGCAGCAAATCTGGATCAACACTATAATGCTGTCCTGCTTCATCAAAACAAAACGAATACCCAACACTTGGGAATATCGACAATAATAAGATTGATTTTTTCATAAGCTAAATAATGGAGTCCAAAGAGACTCCATTATATCGCGTGAATTGACGTCATCAATATTCATTAGTGATTAAAATCGTAGTGCAACTACGATCACGCTCGGTAATTATCCAGACTTGTTCATTACAAATGGTGTAACTGGATAAAACCCGCTCGCCTGTCTTGGTGGCTTCGTCATTGGTAAGTTTATCTTCAACACAGATATTGCCCCAGTCACCATTTTGGTGACGATGTAAGTAAATCGGTAAGTTCACACCAATATTATTATTTAGCAGTTCAACAATGCCTTGTGTACAAACGACTTTGCCAAGATCAAACGGCACAGCCGTACAAACATAGTTTTTTTCTTTTGTTTCTTCGTTACCTGGTGTAACATTTTTAATGTTCATTTTATTTACCCCTGTATTTAAATTGAATTTGCCTTGATATTTGATACAGCAAATATCAAGGCGCTTTACTTTTAGCGTTTAATAAACGTCTTCCGTTTTACGAATGTGATTAAAAACCTCATACACTTCATCGTAAGACATGCCATACCCTTCGAGCTTTTCGACACAATCACAAATGTCATTGGTATAGAAACACTCGTGATTGAATAGCTCACGGCGAATGATCGCTTTTTTACCATTCTCTTCGATGTCTTCGGCGATCCCTTCTTGAGCAATAGAATCTAAACGGGTCATTAATTGCTCCGCATTATCAACAGGGCAAATTAAGCCCATACCTAACGACGCATATTTCACGCCCTCTATTTTTGCTTCATCGAACTGTTTAGTGGAAAAGGCAAAAAATGCCCCAGCTTCATTAAATGCTTGCGTTTGTTTGTCTTGAATATAGTGAGAGAGATATTTCATGACTTACTCCTGACGTTAATACAAAAATATCCCAGTAATTAAAACGGGCAACGGTGAAACGAAAAGAGGGCTCTCGAAGGGGTTGATACATCCTTCACAATAAAATTGTCAGTTAAGTCCCCTATTTTAAAGTGGTGTAAGATACTCTTCTCAACCTCAGCCAGAGTGGATGGGTAGAACTTAGAATCACGCAAAGTAAATCCTGCAATTTTGAGTTCAGCTAAGGTAATGTCGCTACACGGCGTAAGAGAAAAGCCATGCTCTTCTCCCTCTGTACGCTGAGGAATACGCAGTAAAGAGATATCATTTTTGGATGAGCTTTCGTGCCCAGCGGCGAAACGCTGGTCGCTGAGCGTCAATGTAGAGAGAGTTGGGGTTGAGTTTTGTTGTGCCATGACAAGTTTCCTTTCTGTTTGAGTATCACTTTTATGGAGCCGCTTGGCTGTCCAGGTCTCAAACAGAACCTTCTCTGCAGGGGCGCGAAGCGTTTATTAACCCTTGCAGAGAAGGTTCTGATTGAGGATGGTGAACAGTCTGCGAGCGCCATCCAGTGATGCGAGTCGAAAGGAAAATCGGCACATAAGAAAACAAGCCCTTACTCGAACTTAATTGAAGCCAGTGAAAGGCAATAAGGAGGCACGACGAAGCGCAGCTACGCAGTAGCGGAGGCGTTGGGTGATTGCTCGCAAGAACTGAATGTCACATCGAGCTTGCTCGATATCAGTGTCATAACTTATCGCGAGAGGAGTGAAACGACGGAATGAGCCGCCCGAAGGGAGAACGCCCAACATTTAAGTTTAATACGTACTTTATAGATTGATTGGCGTTGGAAACAGAACCGTCATAGTCAATATTCAATATTCAGGAATATGCGTCGAAGGCGGTTAAGTCAAATATCGCAATAAATCTAAAGGGTTATTCGCCGTCTAACCATTAACTCAATTAACCTCCACCTTTTTGGTCAGGGAGAGTGGAAAGTGAAAAAGCTGGATGCAAAGAAACGCAGAGCATGGCAAAAGCTGCACTTAGCTTTCATATCGATACACCCGAAACCATGAGTGCGGAAGTCAGTTTTGTTGTGCCATGAGCCTCTGAAAAAGAAAGGTGGCCCTCACTGAAACTCACCTCGAAAGAAGGTAATGCTTTGGGAAGAGAGTGGATCAATAAATGAAGCGGAAAGGCGCTAACGAGCGGTAAAACGAGTTTGAAATACTGCAACGCTCAGATAGGTGAAATGATAGTAAATGTCAAAACTATAAACAAAATTATAGGTCTAGGGATACCAGTTTGAAGCCAACGGTTAGCCATAGACGATGTAGCTTTATCTCCAGGCAGATGTTATAACACAACCCTTTATGCTTGAGCGGCTAATGAGAAAGTTGTGCGAGTTCGTCTGTATTCAATCCCGTGACATCCATAATGGTTTGTTGATCTAGACCATTAAGCAGCATCTTACGCGCCATCTCCTTGAGTGCTTCTTGACGGCCTTTTTCCTCACCTAATTGTATACCTTCTTGGCGCCCTTCTTGGCGGCCACGTTGCTCGCCTTGTTGGCGCAATTGTTCTGCAATAGTCATAAGTGTTTCCTCGTGTTTCGGTACTGATGAGACCAGTGACGTAATTAACGCTTCTAGGTTACTTGTTTCACCCACTTGGAGTAGGTAGCTCATCAATGACTGTACTTGCTTATCTGTAGTGTAATCGGTTAAGAGCAATGTGACCAGAGGCTCAAGGAAATCCATAATATCGCGATGCCTAGCGTGCTTTTGCACAAGTTCAAGTAACGCGACCCGGCGATGCTGCATTATCTCATCATCGGAGATGACCGTGACATCGACCAATGGAAAATCTTGAGTATAGAGTGTTTTAGCCACAACAGGATTCACAAACCCTTTTAACCAATTCATTTCATAAGGATACGGCGAGACTTGGCCATGGTAAAACTGCAAAGGTATCACTAAGGGTAAGTGCTCATGGCCCGCTTCAATATGCTGTTGCATAGCAGCGATAGCGTAACGCATCAGTCTGAACGCCATGTGTTTATCTGGCCGACTCTGGTGCTCGATTAACGCGTAGACGTACCCTTCCCCCTGAGACGTTGTGAGAGAATAAAGAACATCCGAATAGTAAGGCCGTAAACTTTCTTCTATAAAGCTGCCTGATTCGAGCTTTAAGGTCGTCAAATCACAGATTTCACGCAGCTCAGCAGGTAGGTGAATATCCAATAAGTCCTTAGCGGTTTCAGGATGAGTGAGAAACTGCTTAAAAAGCGCATCATGTGGCGTTGGTGTGGTCTTTTTCATTCCATTATCCTAACATCAAATCAGTACCATGATAAAAAATTATGCACCATGTTGGTTTCTTTCTACACATCAATTTAGCTCATTTACTCTAAGTAATTTTTGCCCCAAAATCTCTTAGATTAAATACTCTACACAATTCAGAGAGCTTGTGTTTTCCCTACCAAACCTAATCCAAGATAAGTAGCGTCACCAGGCTCAGGTTTGGTGTCTGTGTTGTTTAAATTAAAAAGGTGCTTGCTACGTTTCACAACCGTTTGTCATTGCTCAGTGATGTAAGCCCCTTTTGAATTAAAGAATGCCCTTAAGTCATTATTATGTCCTATTAATCACTAAATAAGCTTGCTACTCTATCTTTTGATAAAAATCTAGGATAGATGTTATGACGTTAGCTTTTGGTTCTCGTAGCCCCTACTTGGTGTTTACGAACGAGAAACACTTTTACTATGCTTTAGGCTTCTTAGTGCATGCCATTGAAACTCGATCTTGCAGATTGGTTTGGGAAAACAATCAAGATCTAGGGGCTTGGGGACATGAGTGCCGTATTCAAATTTTTAATCGCATCTCTGAGTTTGAAAATTTATATACTAATCGCGCGTAAGTGCTGGAGTCGGTAATATTTTAGGTCGCATCAATTGTAACCAATACCTTGAGCATTTAACTCAACATCATAGCTTTAGCTTTCAGTCTGAGCCTGATTATCAGTCGGTAAAAGCTACGGTGCCAACTGTTTACCAACAGGATTTCGACGACGGTTACAGTGCATGATACAAAATTTAGACACTTGAACTAAAGCTGAGGGGTTTTCCTTGTACTCGTGCTGAATTTTTCTTTATCATGCCACACAACTTTGGAGAGGCTCCCGAGTGGACAAAGGGAGCAGACTGTAAATCTGTTGGCACTGCCTTCGATGGTTCGAATTCGTCCCCCTCCACCATATTATTAAAGCCATCAATTTGTTGGCTTTTTTTAAACTTCCGTCAAGCAAAAAAACACATTTAAATTTATACTCATATTAATCAATCACTTAGAATCTTACCGATTAACGCCCCTTCCAATTGGAGTTAAATGTGTTAGAGTCCGTACGTCAATCAATGAGGGTATATAATGATAACGTACATCAGCCTATTCAGTTCTGCAGGTATTGGGTGTTTCGGTTTAAAAGAGCTTGGGTTTAAATGTATCGCCACTGCTGAATTGTTAGAAAAGCGTCTAAACATCCAGAAATACAACAATAAATGTGAGTATGAATCTGGGTATATATGCGGGGATCTGACTCAAAAAGAAACCCATGACACGCTTTACGGTGAAATAGACGCCTACAAACAGCGTAAAAATCTTAAAGATATTGACCTCGTTGTAGCTACGCCTCCGTGCCAAGGCATGAGTGTGGCTAACCATAAAAAGAATGAAGAGCTTGGGCGTAACTCACTAGTAGTTGAGTCTTTAATAGTTGTCAAAGAACAACAGCCAAGGTTCTTTATTTTTGAAAACGTACGCGCGTTTCTTAAATCTGTATGTACCGATCTCGATGGTGTCGATAAGCCAATCAAAGAGGCAATTTATACCAACTTGGGCCCAGACTACCTAATTGAAAGCAAAGTTCTTAACCTCAAGAATTATGGTGCGAACTCAAGCCGTACCCGCACGCTAGTGATTGGAGTGAGACGTGATCAAAAAAGCGTGACTCCGCTCGACCTTTACCCAGACTTCCGTGCTGAGAAAACGCTGCAAGATGTGATTGGCCACTTACCGTCTCTAACAGAGATTGGAGAATTTTCTGAGGGTGATTTTTTTCACTCATTCAGGCCATATAAAGAAGACATGTTGCCTTGGATTAAGGCTACTCCTTATGGTAAGAGTGCCTTTGATAATACTGATGATAAGTTAAAGCCGCATAAGATTGTTGATGGACAAATCGTGGTAAACCAGAGTAAGAACGGTGATAAGTATCAGCGTCAGCTTTGGGATAAGGTCGCACCGTGTATTCATACACGCAACGATTGTTTGCCAAGTCAAAATACTGTCCATCCGGTGGATGACCGTGTTTTTAGTATTCGTGAATTGATGTTGATGATGTCGATCCCCGAATCTTTCCAATGGTTCCCAACTGGTACTGTACCTGCAAACAGTGTTGACTTTGAAGTAAAGAATCAGTTTAGAAAGAAAACGGATATCAATATTCGTCAATGCTTAGGTGAAGCGGTGCCTAGCGCAGTATTCTGTGAAATTGGTCGTAAGATCATGGAAGTAGCATCCCCTCGATTATCCAAAAAAAAGATCGCTGACACTATCTGCGAACATCACTTGGTCGACGTGGCAAAGCTTTACCAGTTTGTAGCGCAGAATTGGCAAAACTACGCGCCACAGGATATGTTCAAAATCTGCGAGCTAGCCAATGCAGAAAGGCTTGATACCGCTGCGTATTACACCGACCAAGAAATCTGCTTTTCAGCAGTAACGTCGTTGCCGGAGATTAGCTCTGAGACGGTGCGAGTTCTAGAGCCGTCGGTTGGTGTGGGCAACTTCTTGCTTCAGATTATTAAAAAGTATCAAGGCAAGAAGCTGATCATTGACTGTGTAGACATCAAAAAAGATTCGATTGAGCTTTGTAAGCTGCTGATCAGAAGTTACATTACGCTTGATAATGTAGAAATCAACTTCTTTAATGAAGATTTTTTACTGCTAAAAACCAACAAGAACTACGATGTGGTGGTTGGTAATCCGCCATACATGAAGATCAAAGACCACAGCCTACTTAATGAGTATCGTCGTGGCTTAGCTAATCAAACTACCAACAATATTTTTTCGTTTTTTATCGAGAAGTGCAGTAAGCTAGGCAAGTTCGTTTCATTGATCGTACCGAAAGCGCTGCTAAATGCACCAGAATATCTGAAGACGCGCGAGCTGCTGGAAACGCATACGCTACTGCATATCAATGATTACAATGAAAAAGCATTTGATGTGAAAATTGAGACGGTTTCAATCACTTATGCAACGTCTAAGCCGAAAAAACACAGCAAGGTGAGCATTTATTCTTACCTGAACAAAGCTTACTTTGTGCTTGAGCAAGATTACTTGACTCACAACTACTTTAATAGTTGGTTGTTGTATCGTAATGAATGGTTTGATGAAATCTTCCAGAACCTAGAGTTTAGTAAGTTTAAGGTTTTTCGTGACCGTCAAATTACTAAGAAACACACTAAAGAGCAGGGTAAATATCGAGTAATTAAGTCGCGAAATATTGGACATGGGCACATCAAAGACATTAAACATTACGATTGCTACATTGATGATATCTCAGGATTCGCAGTGAAAAAATTTCTCGATACCAATGTTATTCTGGTTCCAAATCTGACCTACAATCCACGCGCAACACGCCTGCCAAAAGGCAGCGTTGCTGATGGCTCAGCAGCAATTTTATATACCGATGAAGTGGTGACCGATGATGATATTGCTTATTTCTCAAGCTCTGAGTTTAATCAGTTTTATCGTATCGCGAGAAACTATGGTACACGTTCGATGAATATCGACAGTGTTTCGGTAAATTACTTTGGTATGAAGCGCTAATGATGCTGCTTGAAGGTTGTTATTAAAAAATAGCAGGCATGACGCATGCTATTTTTTACTCAAGTTTTTAGCGCCTAGGTGGCAAAGCTAGTTGATATATGCCGCAGCAATTTTATGCCTTATCTCTTCCACGCCCATCCCCTCGGTAAGTAAATAGGAATCTAAACCTGTGTTCATTACATTGATGAACTCATTCAAGCTATAAAACTCATCAAATTGAGAGAAGATCGAGCGTTCAATGCTGTCTAATTTCGCGAGTAGGGCAACCAGTTGGTAAGACTTTGATACGGTCTGAGTGTTGCCATTGGGATGTGCGTAGGCTAGGTGCTGCCCTGGTGTTAGTAAGATCAGGTTTTCGAACGTATCAGAAAGCTCTGGGAAATCTGATTGAGGGAAGATGTGGTGTACATGGCTAGCTTCCAACTCCTTGAAGCGATTCACTTCACTCTTGCCCTCATGGTAGCGACGCACACTCTTCTTCGCTTTGTTGACATGGTAGACCTCTGTGGTCGTTTCTTCTGGAACTTTCTCAAGGAACGTGGCCCTTGGCATGTCTTTTGGCTTGTTTAGGTCTCTAAAATTAGGGCGGTTATAGAATAAATTTTGGTATTGGATTGGTTCAGGTGATGGGCGTCCATCAATAGTTCCATGAGAGGATTTGGAAAAAGCAATTGGATTTAGAACCTTGGCGAAGATTCGGCGACATTCTACAACCCCGTTAATATTTGTGTTGCCGATGATAAAATCACAATAGGTGTCTCTGAGGTCTATATAGTTAAGCTTGGTAGGATTAGCGAAATATTGCTCGAACTTAGGATAAACCCCGCTATCTTGCATCGCTTTTGTTAGATAAATGGTTAAAAACTTCAGAGCATTACGCTCGCTGGTTGCTATGTAGCGCAGAAAGCTCTCATTGGCGATGCTGTATAGTTTTGAGTTCCCAGACTTGCCGACTTCTTGTAAAACTCCAGCTTGTGTTAGCGCTTTGATTTGCTGCGAGGCAACTTTGTCGTATTCTCTGGCAGCCCCAGGATGATCTATGGGCGGTTTCTTAAATTGCTCGACCATTACCTCATTGGCTCTTCTCCGCTTAGATGAGTCTATAAACTAACAATAAAACCGCTAACACATTGATTTACAATCGCTTCCCACCTTATATATCAGTGTTGTAGTTTGTCGTTATTATCTTCCGCTCTATTTAACTTTAAAGGCCAATCCGTACAGTCTGTAACGCTTGAAGAAAGCTCTCATTCAGTACTCGTCAAGTGCAAGCGAGATAGACGCTGTAAAGTTGTTGATCCTGAGACTGGAGCTCCGCGCACCGTCGACCACTACGTTCACCGTCGCCTGTCGGATTTACCTGTCAGTGGTCGCCCTTGCGTTATAGAAATTGAATTGGCTCAGACAAGGGATAGGCTCGGCCGAAGGTTGATTGAAGAGGCTGATTTTGTTGATAAGGGGAGTCGTTATACAAAGAGGTTCTGTCACTTTATTAGTGGACTGTGCCGCTATATGAGCATCCACGCAGTGTCGAAGCATTTAGACATACGCTGGGAAACCGTGAAAAATATCGATAAAGCATTCCTTCTCTCTACCTTGCCTGCTTTAGAGCCTAAGAAGTTGACCAACCTTGTTCATATTGGCGTTGATGAAGTCGCCAGGGCTAAAGGCCATGATTATATGACCGTCGTTTATGATCTCGTTTCAGGACAACTTATTTGGGTTGACCATGGGCGGACTTCAAACGTACTCATCAACTTTTTTGAACAATTATCACCGCAAACGAGAGACGGCATCCAAGCGGTATCAATGGATATGGGGCAATCTTACCAATCAGCAGTGAGAAACGCTCTTCCGAATGCAGACATCGTTTTTGACCGGTTTCACGTTATGCAGAACTACTCTCTTCTGATAAGGAAAGAGCGTAATAAAGCGTTTAGGAAAGGAACACATGACGAGAAGAAAATGCTTAAAGGGACGCTATTTTTACTCCTCAAAAATGCGCCGAAATTAAGCGATAAGCAGTCAGATAGGCTAGATGATTTACTGGAAAGCAATAAGACTCTTTGTACGATTTATATGCTCAAAGAGCAGCTTCAAGCCTTATGGGATGAACGTAATTTTGACTTGATGATCGCAGCGCTTGATGCGTGGTGCCAGCTTGCTAAAAAGACGAGGATCTTATCTCTCATCAACTTTGCAGACGCGCTTTGGGAGAGAAGAGTTGGGATCTGCAACTATGCAAAATATAAGCTGACGAATGCCCGAGTGGAAGCAGGGAATGTATCGATAGGTCTTCTTAGACGGAGAGCCCGAGGAGTAAGGGATACTGATTACTTTAAATTGAAGATTAGACAAACCTCAATCCTAGAAACTCACTCTACCATTTATCCGGAAATCAAGCTCATCTAAGCGGAGAAGAGCCCTTCATGTACGGCAAAGTTGGCTCTTAGATATTCAATATTAATAGTGAATCTTACTTAGACTGTTGAGCTTTACTTTTACGGTATTCACTTGGGGTCATTCCCACGACTCTTGAAAACTCACGATTAAAGTTAGACTTGGTCTGAAAACCAGAATTCATGAATATTTGCGTTATAGTATCTTGTGACAAATCCAAGGAGTGCTTGGCATGTTCTATGCGATACCCATTTATGATCTTAGAAATATTCTTTTCGTGTACCTGATTAACTGCAATTGAAATTTTTTTTGCTGGTATGCCTAACTTTCGTGTCAGTTTTGAAAGGGTTAGCTCAGGGTCTAAGTAAAGTCTGTCTTGTCGGATTTTGGAGTCTAACAGAGAAGTGATCTCGTGAGCCCTCTCACTGGTCATTACCTGGGAGCTGCTTGTCTCGTCATTGTGACTGATTTGTTTAGATTTTAACTCATCTGAAACAGGCGTATTAATACCCACGACAACTACAGCTATCGATAACACGGGTAGAAGAATCAAATGTGCCGCAGTAATGATGTACAGTGAAAATCCACCTTGATTAAAAGTAAAATCTAACGACATGAGCGTGTCTACACACGCTGAAAATATCAGCATCCATCCCGCAATATTCTCCGCTTTCTTTACTCCTTCCCAATTCCCTAACGAGACATTAATCAGTGTTGCGGTGTTTTTCAAGGTAGTTGTCATCATTTGCTTGCTTATTAAGCAGCTTCTCTTTCTGGATTCAGATGAACGTCACCAACAGGCGCACAGTTCCTGATATCACCAGACCACCGCTCAGGCTTTCGCTGTTTTGCAGCGAACAATACCTCTACACGACGCTTCAAGATCTCTTTATCTTTTCCATTGTGACGCTCTGAAGGCGTGACGTAATTTAGCTTACTGTGCTTGTGCTCGGTGTTGTACCAGAGTACGAAGGCTTCAACCCAACTTCGGCTACTATCGAGACTTTCAAAGCCCTTTGTTGGCCAGTTTGGCATGTACTTAACTGTACGGAACAATGACTCGACATAAGGGTTATCATCACTGACTCTTGGGCGACTATATGACGAGGTAATACCTAACTCTTCCATTTTAGCTTTGAACGTCAACGACTTCATTGGCGCACCATTATCCGAGTGAAGAACCAGCGCTTGATTAAAGCACTGCTCTCGCATCAACGTCCTTTGCAGAAGTTGTGACGCCAGCTCACCGCATTCATGCTCATACACTTCATAACCAACAATTTTTCGACTGTAGATGTCCTCAATGACATACAGGTAATAATGTTGACCTCGAACCTTTGAGGGTAAGTAAGTGATATCCCAAGTATAGACTTGGTTCGAGTCCGTCGCTGTGTAACTGGTTGGCTTCGCTTGCTTCTGTCTGCTCCGCTGACGACCTCGCTTGTGAAGTTGCCCCTGCGTACTCAACACTCGGTAGTAGCTCGACTCAGAGGCGATGTACTCACTCTATCAAGCATGTCGGGACGATTTGAGTTGGAGGCAAGCTTGCGAACTCTGAGCGGTTACACACCTCGATTATCGCATCACGCTCTTCCTGCGACAGCTTATTAGCAGGCTCAGGCCTGAGGCATATTGGCCTTTTGTCAGCTTGTACTTCTCCTTGCTGATACCAGCGACGATATGTTCTCAAGTCGATTTGAACTTCATGGCAAGCTGGCTCTAAACGACATCCACATTGCTTCGCTTCAAGGATAAGAGTCACTATGGTCTGCCTTTCATCGGTTGAGGTTAGTCGTCCTCTGGCTCTTCCCCGTAAAAGGCTCTCAGCTTTTTTCTTAGTACCAAGAGGGCGGCCGTTTCAGCGAGTGCTTTTTCTTTGAGTCGTAAATCTTTCTTCAACTCTTTGATTTCAAGTTTGTCAGCTTTAGCCTGCTTCTTTGCTTCAGCTTCGTGCTCTTTACTCGACTTAAACCCTTGCATACATTCGCTGCGCCAGCTTTGGATTTGCTCTGGAAAAAGACCTTTTTCACGACAATATTGGCTGAGTTCACTTTCTGTCATTGAGTAGGTTTCAGCGACAATGGCTAGTTTAGTTTGAGCAGACCACTGCTCTGATGAAGTGTTACTATTTGGCACGGCGGCTCCTGAACGTCTGAGTTGCTGGCGCCAATGATACAGGGTCGCAGTACTGATTCCTTCCTCTTCCGACACTTCTTTAACTGACATCGAATAGGGAGGTAATAGCTTCTTCAATATAGCTTCTTTTCTTTCTATTGAGATACGAGACACAATTACTCTTTATCGCCCAGACTGGTTAAATTTTAACAGTGACAACTACCCTGCCAGATAGGGGTTGTTTCTCTTGACGAAAAGCGAATTAGTGCCACTCCATAGCAAGCGTAAATTAAAGTAAGTAGTACATCTAATGGAAGTGCCAACCAAGGTTGAGATACAGCGCTAATTACGACGAATAATGGCGCAACAAAATGCTTAATAGGCAAGGTGCCTAAATCACGATTGGCATGTGCAAACGCATACCACGCAGCAACAGGAATTATGGAGGCCAGAATAGGTTGCGCGATGCTGAAAATGCTAAATCCAAATGTCCAGCGTAAACCAACCATTGCGGTCGTGATAGCACATAATCCTAAAAACATGCTAGCGACTTTACCCTGCTGCGAAAGCTTGGCATAAAGTGATATCGCTAGTAGTCCAAGTAACATGGAAACAACGAACGGGACGGGTATCGCAAGCGTAGCAAGTCCTAGATGGATAAATGAGTTCGCACTTTCAGTGAATATCAAGGATAACTCTATGAAATACAATTGAAAACGCAATATAGACCAAAACAGGTTTAAGAACGACCTAAAACCTGTTTTGAGACGTACACACCACTTGTTCCGAGGCAAAATATCACCATCAGTCAAATTTTGAGGTGGCATTTATGAAATACTATTTTTTAGCTTGGAAGCGAAGTTTAGACTTTTCTGGTTGTTCGTCCCGCAAAGAATGTTGGATGTTTCTTTTAGTACACACATTAGTAGCGATGGGATGCATTGCGGCAGATATTGCTATGAATATGACAACATGGTTCGACACGATTTATAGCGTTGTAAGTTTCATCCCTATGCTTTCAGTAATTGTTCGTAGACTGCACGATATCAACAAATCTAGTTATTGGGTACTGGTCTTTTTCATACCGATAGTAGGACCGTTTTGGTTAATATATTTGTTAGCTCAATCGACCAATACTAACTTCGACGTGGAGGCTTCAGCATGAAAAAAGTAGTCATTCTACATTTGTTTTTATCGGTCTTTGTTTCAACATCTAGCTGGGCCGAAACTATATCTCCCACAGATGGTTTTGGAACTCTGTCTGTCGACAACATGACTCAAGGACAACTCCTTTGGCTTAACGGTCGAATAGGAGATGCAATCTACTCATTTACTCTTCAAGATGGAAAGGAGTGCACTTTAAAGGTACCAGTTGCTGTCGGTCGTATCTCTGAGCCAGATTTTGGTATCAGTGAAACTGAAGGTCTAGCCATCGTCGTTATGAGCCAACGCCTCAATGACGCTCTTCTTCAAGGAAAGCGAATAAATAGTGAAGAATGGCGTTTCACCACTAAAGCGTATGATGAAAATATCGACGGGTTGATTATCAATGGAATTAGCTTTGAGGAGGGCTTCGTTTTAAACTCGAAGCGAAAATGGATTTCTTGGTTTCTAAGAGATGAGCAAAACGTTGTTTGTCATTCATCTAAATCGAGTGACTTAATAGGAGAGCCTTTCTCGAGTCAATGAAGGAAATGGGGTCATTGCCACACATTATTTTTTGTAAATCAAAACTAGCTAATTATCTGTGACGTGTTTGGAAGCGTAACAAACTTCGGTCGGGTGGACGACACTTGTTACCAAGTGCCGTCTCCCTAAGAACCCAGCGTGCAACTTTCACTGCACTGGGCTCAAGCCTCCGCTAAGGCATCGTTTGATACCCAGCAACTCATAAAGCAGTTGGAACAGGTTCAACCCAAGAATTGCGTGCTTGTCTTTTTGACTTCCGCTTAGCCAAGTATTCTTGATAGTCGGGGTCATAAGGGATTGCAGCACTTCGGATTTTCACGTGTCGTTCTATTGGCACTTTCGCAATTTGGAACAGATTGAACCGACAATCCATGTTCATAATTTTCTGCCAGCCATGAAATTGCCATTGGCCTTTTCGATTGAGAAAATACTTATGAACAACCCAATCTTTAGACTTGGTTGGATGACGTCTAACTGCCCAGTGCCATAGCGCTTGGAATAGTTTGTGGCTTACATAACCGAATACTTGTTTAGCAACGCAGTGGCGGTAGTAATTCGCCCACCCTCTGAGTTTTGGATTTATCAGTTTGATAAGATCATTAACTGGGATGGTTGCATGCTTTTTGATAAGTTCACGTAGATTTCTCAAGAATAACAGTGTGTTGGATTTGCTCGGTTTAATGAGCAATTTCCCTTTGTACTTCCTATGGTTGAAGCCCAGAAAGTCAAAACCATCATCAATATGAGTAACCTTTGTTTTCTCTTCGGATAGGATTAACCCTCTTTCAGCCAAAAAGTCAGCAATCAACGGTTTGATATCGTTCACTAGTACTTCCTTTGAAGAGCAGGTGACCACAAAATCATCAGCGTAACCAATGAAGTTAGCTCTAGCTCCTTTTCTGAGTGCTGTGGATTTTATGCGGTGTTCTAGCCCTGCGAGGGTCATTAGCATCAAGGTTGGAGATATGATCCCTCCTTGTGGCGTGCCCTCATCAGTATCGTAGAACAGACCTTTATCCACAAAACCAGACTTCAGCCATTGCTCTAACATTCGCTTATCTACGGTGACATTATCCATGAGCCATTGATGCCCGATTTTATCGAAGCAAGCTTTAATATCGCCCTCAAGAACCCATTTTGCTGATTTCTTCTGTGCCAAACATATAAAGCACTGACTGATGGCGTCAGCAGTGCTGCGGTTTGGCCTGAATCCATAGCTGTTGAGGTCGGCTAGTGTTTCAGAAACAGGCTCTAGTGCAAGCATGTGGAGCGCTTGTTGCGCTCTGTCTATCATGCACGGAATTCCTAGAGGTCTGAGTTTGCCATTCTTTTTGGGGATGTAGATACGTTTGAGTGGTTTTGCTTTGTAAGTCTTGCGACTTAGTTGATTAACCGCTTTCATACGGCGTATATCTGTGTTCCAGATAACGCCATCTATTCCAGGCGTTTTACTACCTTTGTTTTGAGAAACTCGTTTAACAGCAAGAAGTTTTGCTGAGCGAGAATGAGTTAAGAGCCACTGTAAGGATTTTACCTTGCCGTATTTCTTTTCTCTCGTTGCTTTTGCGATACGCATTTGAAGCTTTAATACGTGGGCTTCAGCGGATTTCCAGTCGATAGACTGCCACTGAGCACCGTCAGAAGATGCACTAATCTCTGTCGAGATCATCATTTGCTTTTCTCCTTAAATAAAGTTCTTCAAATTCTCTCGCAATGGGAGACCAGTCGGAAGTGGGCTCACTTTCGTGATCAGGCATTAACCTGTATCTGCATCATTACAATGCAGCTTTCGCTTTTTCCGACCTCCTTTACCCGTATCACTATCGGCCACAAAGGCTTTCCCATAGGGAGTAATACGGGCTTACCCTGTTCCGTATGTCACGTAGAATATCAGGTTAGATGCCCACTCTAGTGCGGGGAGCATATCGATCACGAAAGAGCATTGCCCAATCCCTTTCCAGCTCCCGTTGCCTTTTGGCTACAGCGTAATAACCACTTCCGCTGTTTCAACGTATAACGCACCTTACGTGGATTCACTTACGTTCATCATACTGACTACCTAGCACTCACCCGATTTGTGGTTATCAGGAGGATCTTCTTCTCACGATTCAAATCCCGAACGGGATATTCCCGCTCTTCGTTACATTGTCTGAGCCGCTGCTTTATTCAGGCTCATAGGTTCATCTGGTGATACAGATGGTTCACTCATAAAGCGGTGAACAACGCTTCATACGACTTCAGGTCGCACGGGCAAAGACGTGTTTGCCGAGATCGGCATCAGCACGTCTTTGGACATTTTTGAGTTAAAGCTTTAACTCTAACGTGGTCGTTTTGGATAAAGATTTCTATGGGTTAACGGCCTGTTATAAGTTTGCTAGATGATGAAAACTTTTAAACCTATGAGGGGGAATAACTTCTGCATTCGAATTATAGAAAGTATTAGCACTTTCACCAGCATCTAATTCTGACTCACCATCCACCATCAGTTTCAGAAAGAACAAAGGTAAGCGTCTTTAAATCGACTCATTCAATCCTTTCAATAAACGTCGTAACCTTTAACTTTGATCGTTAAAGGTACTCGAAAATGTCTCAGCATAGATCTCAACAGGAATGGCTACGCCTTGTGCAGAAGTATTACAATAGTGAGCAGTCTGCCGCTCAGTTTTGTTTAGAGCACAATCTTCATCCAAAAACGTTTGACAACAACCGTCGCAAACTACAGCACTTAGTCAACCTGCCTAAAAAACGAGAAGATTCACTTTCTGAATTCGTTGTCGTTGAAAAAATAGCCAAGCCAAAGACCAAAACCGAGCAACGGCCTCCCTCTACGTTACCTACGGAATTACGGCTTGAAGCGGGGGCGTGCTCTCTTCATGTGCCTCGTGATGTAGCACCTCAGTGGCTCGGCCTTCTATTGAAGGAGCTTGCTGTTGTATGAAAATGTTCCCTGATATCTCTGTTATCTATCTCCACAAGGCGCCCGTCGATTTTAGAAAGGGCATTAACGGCTTGAGCTTTATTGTTGAACAGAATATGAACCTTAATCCCTTCTCCGAAGCGCTATTCGTCTTCTGTAATCGCACGCGGGATAAGCTCAAAGTTCTCTACTGGCAGCGTAATGGCTTTTGCCTCTGGCAAAAGCGACTCGAAAAAGACAAGTTCGCTTGGCCAGGGAAAACCCTCTCATTAACT
>AAZW01000014.1 GCA_000169995.1 Vibrionales bacterium SWAT-3
TCTCTTGGAGGATAAGCGCAACGGCTCGCTTAATCTTAATTGCATCGTGACATGCTCTCGTATCATAAGCGCATCACCAGACACCTCGTGGATACTTCGGCGAGTTTGTTTCAGTAAATTCGGGAGTACTTCTCCATCTGTAACTGTCGATAGACTTAGCTCGGCTGCAATAATTTCATGAGTGTTTGTATCCACGGCAATATGAAGTTTTCGCCAGACTCTACGTTTGCCATCTGTCCCGTGTTTTTTGACTTTCCATTCACCTTCGCCATAAGCCTTAAGGCCAGTCGCATCAATAGCTAGATGTTGTATCGTACCTCTCGTTTTTGTCTTAAGTGAGACCTCAACTTGCTTGGCTCTACGACTGATGCAGGTGTAATGCGGACAACTTAACGGTACATGGGCTAACCTAAATATCGAGTTGATAAAACCTTGCAGCGCTCTTAATGGCATAGAAAAAACTCGTTTCACCATGAGGGCTGTCGTGATAGCTAAATCACTGAACCGACGAGGCCTCCCGCGCTTATTCTGTTTGCTTTGCGTCCAGCCACTTATCGCTTCTTCATCAATCCAAAAGGTCAAAGAACCGCGGTTAATGAGTGATTGGTTGTATTGCTTCCAGTTGGTTGTTTTGTAACGAGGTTTAGGCATAGGGCTACGAGAGGGAGTGAATATAGCTGATCAGATCGTAGGTTTTAGGTTTAGTTCCAATGAATTACGCAACAAAGCCCTTGTGAGGCTTCAAATGTCAGTGAACCGTCTTCAAGGTTTACTTTGCCCTCAACAGTGCGGGTATTTCCTTTTTGGAACAGGTCATTGATAGCAGGCCAAAGTTCAGCATTGCATTTTGCATGATTAAAGTAGGCATCTCGCAAAGCACTAACTTGCGCATCAAGAATTTCCACCTTGGCTTGGCCAAGCTCACCGGATGCTAAGATACTGCTATGAGAACGCTTCAAAACTTCATGCTTGTTATGCAGCATTTGGAAAAAAGTACGGTTAATCAGTTTCGAACGGACAGATTCCGTTGGTGAACGGTGTGGTTGAATCACCTTAACGACACTACCAAACTTTTTTGTCACTCGTTCTACAAAAAACTGCCATACTGGATGCTTAGTCACTGCGCTAGCTTCGTAGGCGCTACTGTTGTTTCCCGACTGGCGATACAATTCCGCCTCAACCTCAGAATAGATAACATCTATCGCTTTTTCTAAATAAGGTAAGGCTCTGTTAGAGTGCCTTCTCCCGCATGCGAGAGACAGTTTTTTCAACCATTGCTCAATTTCTATCGCGCATCCTAAGTTAGGGATGAATTTTCCATCCGTCCCTTTGATTGATGACACATCGAAGTCGAGGTTGGCCGCAGCAAGCTGTTTTTTATTCATTAGCTTTCCTTCATTCTAAGTCTAAGTTTTCAGAGCTTCTCGCCATTTTTCAAGCGTTGAGCCTATAAGACCATCCTTGGCATATAGTGCTGCCTGTTCGACAACTTGCCTAAGTGCATACCAATCGTCCTTCGGTTCCACTAAGCCTTCCCCACATATCTGATTTGATGAAGCAAATCTAGGGGTCACTTGCCAATCAGCGAGTACTTTTCGATCAGTTCCAATTCGATAGCTAGCTCCAAAATCTATCAATTTCACATGATGATTACTTGGTATATAGAGCAAGTTTGAGGGTTTAATGTCGCCATGAACCCAACCTTTACGATGACAGTGTCTGATAACATCGACGATGCTCGGCATCAGATCCGTAAATAACTCTAAATCTTCCACAGAAAAATTACTCAAAGGAATAGCACTAGTGTCAAACTCCAATATCAATTGTAAGTTTATCCAGTTAACTTCTAAAACCTTTTGAACTTGATAGTTACGGCAATAATGTAAAGCAAGCAACTCTCTCTGCAATTCATCGACGTTACAATAATGTTTAGTATAAGACTCATAAATAGACATCTGATATAGAACAATTAGTTAGGATTGAATAAACTCCCTATACTAAATGGCGCTAGTATAAAGTTATTCCATATTGGTAATAAGTTTTGTTCATTCAAATCTTGTGCATAGTTCCCTTCTTCGTGAGTTTGGTTCTGATTCCATTTCCAATTTGAAATGAAATGGGATTTGCTAGGAACAGTTTCTTTCCCATTCCAATGAAAAACAAGTTTTCCTCGACCAAAAGGAACTTTAGAGGCATTGGGTTTAAAATACTTAAAAAGCTCTCTTGCTTCTAAGTCAGTATCACCAACTCTTGGGGCTGTCTTATCAAACACTTGAGAATAATATACATCTTTACCTTCAAAGATCAGCGTTCCACCAAATTTTGCTATCCCCCAACGAATAATACGAGACATTTCCTTCGTTGCAGTCAGTTTATCGTATGCGTGAATTGATGGCGATCTTTCATCCCATCCTTCGATCCCGGTTTTAAACGTTTTCATATAAGCATCTCGACCCGAAACTGTCATCGAAAACGGCCCTGTAAAGCCCATAGCATGATGTACAAACTCTGCGATTATGGGATCGCGTTTCAGGTGTAACCCCGTTCCTGCCTGGCCATAATAGAGATCCATCATTTGAAAGTTTCCCGCTAAATATGCAGCTCCACGCCTGCCCGGTTCAAATAAATTAACTTTACGTGACAACGTCTTATTTGAAAAGTTCTTAAGTCCTTTGACAATGAAACTTCCATTTCCCTGTGTTCCATAAACAAAAACTTTTCTCTGAAAAGCCAACTTCAGTCTAAACTCACCGACATAATTGACAGCATTCTCAAACTCATATGCTTCCATTCTATGCTTCATATATCCTCCAACTAAGTACTAATTTGAAATTAAAGAATTATTTAAATGCAGTTGATTAAACAATGCTTTATCTAACTGCTGTTTGGAATCACGCAACGTGTAATCCAATACGATGTTATTTTGGTTAATTTTGTAGTTGAGCTTACGGATCAAGCGGCTAGATGTAGCGCTGCTCTTATTCGCAAAAATAGCGCGCAACAACGCCCACTGACCGGTAAATGATTGTTGTGCTACTCGGTTCTGACCGCTGTAGAATTCTGCACTCAAATAGCCATCCACTCCTGCGGTTGGCCAAGTTATCTCGCGCCACACTCTTGGACCATGTTTGTATTCGTAAACCGTTTCAGCCTCTCGTAAGCGGAATTCCGTCACGTCGGTACTCATTGAGCTCGCTTTTACTTCAAGCCTTAACCCAAACTCTCCCCCTGAAGAACCGAAGAAAATGCCACTCAGCTTTTGAACTAATTCAAGTTGCTTACGAGTATTTGAGTTTATTGGTAGTGTTAGGCCGTCAACTTCGTTTAGCTTGAGCCTGCCGTTATCCCAATAAACAAACGGCTTCAAGGTTTCTTCTATATAGCGAGCTACACGGCCACTTGGTTTAAAGAATTGAGAAAAGTCATCTAAGCTCACTTCTCCACGACCATGTTGATCAAATGGGAATCGCCCTTCAATGGCAGACACATAAAACTGGTAAACTTGCTCATCCCACTGTGTATTTAGATACACCACGCTGCCATTCACTACTTGTTTCCAAACTTGTTCACTGAGACTCTTCGTCCAAGACGCGACGATGTTCGGAGCCTTGCTGCCAGCTTGACGGAAGCTTACGATAGGGTCGCTACTACCTTGCGCATGGGCAATGGCATAAGCATGGAATGATTTACCGGGGTTTGAACTAGACAATGCGGCATCGAAAAACGAGTTAACCTCATCAACTTGAACGATCAACAGCTCCAGTGGTGTATCCTTATCTTTACCATTCCTATTAACAAACCGAGAGAAAGGCAAAAATGCTTCATTTACGACGAATGAAGGTTGTAGCCTCAACAGGTTATCGCCAACTGCTCGATTCACTTTGTCGACTTTGTTCAACACCTTTTTCGCTTTCTTCAGTCCTAGTTGACCGGCTGCACGCTTCTGTCCTTTCGTATCCGGTTGATCAGCGACAGCCAATGTTGTGTTCACCACAACTGCATCCAATACATCAAGTAGTGGACTCGTAGCCGGAGAACGTGTGTCTCTTAGTGCATAGCTGAGTACCGAAGCATCCCCAAACTGCTTGATTTGAATGTTATTGACTAGGTCTTTCCAGTAGTAGATGTAATCAGCAAAATACAGACGTTGAACCTGTTTACTCAGTTCTCTAAGCTCAATGACTGATGCGCCAGACATATCACCTTGAATCGCTTTAAACTCGCTCATCAAGCTTCTAAGCAGAGGCGACTTTGCCGTCAAATCAATTTGGCTGTAGCCCTGCTTAGTAAAGATTTCTAGTATCAGATAGCCATGGAAATCATTAGTAAACTCAAACAAGCTATCGAACTTCTCACCGAGCTGGCTTCGGAGATCCACTTGAGTACGGTACTCTGGCATCTCTTTAATACGTGCATAAATCAGTCGCTCTGGTGACAAGCCTTCAAGGTTGTTCGTTGCAACATCTATCAGGTCTAGGTTCGGTTGTAACTGCTTATCGTAATGACTTTTAAACAAGTCTTCAATTAAAAGAGAAAAAGAGTAAAGCTCGTCCGGAGAAAGCTCACCTTGGTCTTTCAAATTATCAAGCAAGTAAGTTTGTAGTTCCGAAAAGTTAAGTTGCTCTCGGTCAAACAACATCTGGTAGTAACGCAAAATCTCAAAGATTCGGCTTGGGTTACCAAGGTTAACATAAACATACAACTCGCTGCTGATCAGCTCTTCGAGCTTTGGCAGCATTATCTGGTGCAACTGTTTTTCATAAGCAGAGTAAACACTCTCGGCCGTATCTGTTTGCTTAATACTGACCTTCTCATGCCACGGTTTAGGTTGAACGCCCTCAGCAACCACATCGCCGAGTTCTCTTAATACCGCCACAACCTCCGACATAGAATTGTCATTGCTCAGACTCTGAACATCGTTTTGATAAAAACGAATTTGAGATAGAGCCGTTGTGCGCCAATCTTCATCAACATTCCAGTTTTCCTGTAACTTCAGACCTGCAATGGAAATCAGCACAACTACGGATACTAGAACAGCGGTTCGGAATAAAAGATACCCCGCATGACGCCATTCATTGACACCGACGATATTCTTCTCCGGCAAGATGACATTATTGAACAAACGCTGAGTAAAGAAACCACGACGATTTGGCTGCTGTTCAACTTGATTATTGGTGTTGAACTCAGCACGTTCAGCCACAACCTGCGTGAGTAGATCATGCTCAATGCCTTTTTGTCCGGATGACATTAAATAAGCACCGCGGATCCATACGGCTTCTCGGACACGGTTCTCGCGACCAATGTCGCTCAAAAACTCGTTAACGCGCTCTAGGAAAATTCTTAGTTGATAAGGCCAAGCGATTATAGAGCCCGACTTGTCACTGCTGACGTTTATCAGTAACTCAAACTGCTGCCCCGCAATGGATTGAATCAACGCGAGGCTTTCTGCCTCAAACTGCTGTTTGTCATAACGACGCGAAACATCGTCCTCAAAGGTAATACCAAAAGGATTTTCTGAGTCACATGCAGTGAAGCTCTCAAAGAAACCAGTGAAGTCTGCAATCGAGTCAGCTTTAGAGAAAGCGGCGTAAACAGGCAAGTTTAAGCTAAGCTCGGCACCCATCGACAACACAGCCTCCTGATAGATGCCTGAGAGCCTAGTGCGTTCTTTCTTGTCTCCTGTCATTAGGCGATCGCACCCAATAACCGTCACAATGCCGTTCAGCCCTTGCCTCGGACGGTATTTAAGTAGTTGCTTCGCCAGTACTTGCCAAAGCGACTCGTCAATACCGTCGTTATCAAAAATACGGTGACCAACTTCCACAACGACTGCGTTATCGTTACTCCAAAAGCGTAGGTACTGTTCCGTATCACTTTCATCCAAGTAGCGCTCGTTAACTGGCTCAAAACCATTCTGTAGCAATATGGCACTTTTAGCGTCTTTTTCACCACCTAGAACTAGGTACCAAGGCAGACTGTAAAGACTTTCCAGCTTGTTACGATCTTGTCCTTGTATCTTTTTCGTTGCGATACGAAACAGCTGCTGGATCACGCGCGTGTCTTGTTTAAGCAATACGTGTTGATCATGCTCTTCTTTCTCTGTTTGATTAAGCTTGCGCTGTTTCCACCACCAAACACATGTAAAGAAGACAATAACGACGGTGACAACGAGCATTCCCCACTTTATCCAGACTGGTTGCTCTTCTGATGCTGTAAGCCAAAATGCGAACGTCCCTAAAATGGCAGTAATCACCAAGAAAATAGAAAATATCTTTTTAAACATCTTATTTCAGCGCTCTTTTAATCTTGACGTTCAAACCAAAGCGAACATTGAGTTCATTTTTCAACATACGAATGGTGTTTAAGTCATCACCTGCGTGAAGATAAAGCTCAATACCATGTTCCGTCTCACGAGTAAAAGACTCATAGCCTGCTTGTTTAAGTTCTGTCGATAAACGAAGTGCGTCGCTTGCCCGAGAAAATACCGCGAGAATGATCTCCCATTGCTGAGTGACCACTTTTCCTTTCATTCCCGTTTCTTCCTCTAGGCTTTCACTCTGTCGCCCCAAATCCGCATCGGAACTTAAGTACACTAAGTCACTGCTGTTTTTCTTCAGGTTAACGTCTGACATATCGATCGCGCTAAACTGTGCCAACAACGGCTGCACGCGGCTGTTGTACCAATATTCAGTAAAGCCATACCCGGATGCCAGAACCAAGCAAGCCAAGCCTAACACTTTACCCATACTGATCATTAGCCACGGACGTTTACCTTCTATTAGCGTTGGTGTCTGCGGTACCGGAAAAGGACTTTCACTGCGATAGTGGCGAATGAGGCCGTACGCACGAGCAGTAATATCATGCAATTGGCTCTCGTCTTCATGGCGAAAGCGCCCTTTGAAACCCAAAGCTAGAAGCACATACTGAAGCTCAATAAAATCAACAAGTTTATTCGGCTGCTGGCTGCCCTTATCTAGCAACACAAAAAAGGCCTCTCCGCCATCGCGCTGTGAAAACACCTTGCTCAACAACGAATGATTTTCCCAACGAGCACGCTCTCCCCAAGTGGTGTACAGCACAGCTTCATCAAATGCCGCGCACAACACAAAGCAACTTTTTTCAATCACGCTTGGGTGGTAATCCAAGTGCAGACCACGCAAACGAAACGCATCAATCGCGTACAAAAGCTTTTGACGAAAACGGTTGATGTCTATCGGTGCTCCTTGACGCTTAATCGTCACTAAAATACCCAACAGCTCCGTTGCCGCATTAATTAAAGGGCTACCATAAATGGCAAGATTCTCAATCAATCGTTCTGTACCGGAAGTATCCGCTTTGGGTGGCAACTGATGCTGCTTTTGAGGTGATTCGGTCGATGCCACTCGTCGAATTTGAACCGTCGGTTCTTCGTTAAATAATCCGCCCATCCATTACCTACCTAATCACATGAAAATCGACGTGGATATCATCAATTCTTTCATCAATATGAAGAGCGATCGCCTCATCACGTTTGATCAACGCTTGCCACAATTCAGACTTAGTATCGATTTCGAAGTAAGCGGCGTCATTCAAAGACTTCAGCTCAGAGGGTGCATAAGGGAGGTGGCGAAGCGGGACGCCTGAGAGTGCATTCCGTACTAGGCCGGCAATATCACTATTCCCAGCCAACTTTACAGCACGAGGAAACTCTTCACTAAGTCGAGTAGCACCGATGGACGAGGAAACGGCCAACACAAAGCGCCCTTGATTGTATAAGCTGCGATCATCGACCAGTGTGCGTAGCAAGCGACGGCTCACGAACAGCTGTTTGTCCCAGTTCAATGTTGATACGTTATCTATCTGAACCTCACGCAGTAACACCAATAACTCAGAAAACACGGTCGAGAAGATGCTGTATAACGCATCTTGGTTCCATGCAGGGAAAGACTTTGGCATCTTCCCTTCCAAACCCTGCATCTGCCCCGCCATCGAAACGCACTCTAAATAGAGGTGACGTGTCAGCAACGAGCCATCTAGGCCCCATTGTTCAAGCTTTGGCATCCAAGTACCCAAGACTTGCAGCCAAAGATAATCACGCATCAACGACTGATAGCTTTTACTGCTGGACTCCGCTTGTAAACGAGCATGAATCGCTCGAGAACGGTATTGTATTTGCGTAAAAAGGTCCGTAACGTTATCCGTTAAATAACTAGAGACAGAAAAATGCAAGCATTGGGGAACGAATGCTTGGTTCAACACAACAACACCCTCAGACTTGTGTTCACTGATTTCAGCAACGGATATCAACACAAAATCTTTTAGCTCATCACCTTCTAAACGCAACTGAATGTTCAATGTTGCTAATTCTAATTGAACCGGGTCACTGTGCTCTCGGCTGGTATCGTAAACAGGGTGCTCTTGTGAAGAGTGCCTAAGACGCGCATCTTCTCCAACATCAATAGTGCCCGGTCTTGAAACCGGAAGGGCCAAATACACTTTCTTATGACTAGTATTTTTCGGCACATCAAGCACGAGTGCTTGCTCAATTTCAAATGGTGTTCCATCAGGGAAAATGCCTTTAGCACGACGTACCGAAACCTTGCCAATGTTCAACATCGAGCGATCAAGCTCTAGCGAGGTCAATCCATAAGCATTAGGGCTAATTTGTCCGGCGAACTCGCGAGTAAAATGTTCAACATAGCGCTCTTGCTGTTGAAAGTGCTGAGGGGAAAGGAACATCCCTTCACTCCACACGACTTTATTATTATCCATTATTATTCTTCCCCTGACACAGACATATTAATGCCATCAATTTTAATACTGATAACCGCTGAATTCACAATGAGCGGCTTATAAATCACCTTGTTCTTCGCCTCTCTGTAATCAGCAAAACCCGCAATCACACCGATGTACTTAACGCCACTACCAAGTGGGATAATTTCCTGGCGAGTTTCACCCGGCAAAATGCTTGGTAACTGGCGTGAAACGGCCAACTCGGCCTTCAATACACCTTGGTCATCATTATAAATTTTAATAAAATCAGATAGTTCAAACGCATTATTATTCGTCAATTGATAAATTCGGAGCTCTACCGGAGAAGGCTTACCTTCAACATTAGGATTAATATTGGTCGCAGCTTTAATATCAACGACCAGTTTTGGCTCAACCAGATCATCGCTCCATAAACTGCACCCTGACATCATAAGGGCGATACACATCAGGCATAAACGACGTACCATTACTGATCCCCTTCGAAGTTTTTTTGCATACGCATTGCATCTCTGAAGTACGCTTGAAACTTAATTTGCCAATCGCGATTCTCCACTTGTCGGTTGAAATAGCGTTTGTACATATCCCAGTACTTCGGTTTACGAGACCAAAAACCGTTGTCCGACAAGTCATCAAACATCGACTCCATCGCATTCGGAGAAATGTCAGACAACAACCTTGCCAATGCCATTTCTAATGCTTTGTCAGTGCATTCCTGTAAGCGCTGCTCATGCTTCTTAAACTCAGTAATCGCAAACTGAGATTGGTTAACTGGTGACTCTTCTTGAGTGAAAGAGGGAGGCGCCATCACTTCATGGTTTGGAAATGACGCAAGAAAATCACTGTCTTTCAGCGGATCATCCTCATCCGTCTGAAAATCAAGATTAAAGTGAGACGCTTGTTCTTGCTTAACTGAGGCATCATTCACAAATGGGTCATCCCCCACCACATCTGTTGCCGAAATGGTGAACTCTGGCGCTTCATCTACTTCAGGAATACTTTGAATAAAAGGTGTTGATTCAGTACTAAACGGATCATCACCTAGTCGAGAGCTATCAGAGTGATGCTGCTGGGTTTTCGCTTTCGCTGATTCAGGGAAGAAACAAGAAACCAACAATCGGTAACGGCCAATATCAAGAACATCACCATCACTTAATGTCGATTGGTTACCATTACCCAAAGGCGCATCAGAGCCATTGATGTAAAGGCCATTGGTGCTGTTGTCCATGATTTGGTATCCACGCGAGGTCTTACGAATCGTCGCATGGGTACTTGAAATCTCACGACTTGCGTCATTAAGTTGTAGCGTCGCGCCAAACGCACGCCCGATATCTCCACCATCTTCTGGAAATGCTTGATTCCATTGGGCGATGCTTTCACCATCTGGAGAGCTAATAATTCTAATCGATAGAGGCATTTGACTGACCTTCAATAAATTCAATATTTGGAGTTAACGACACTGAGAAACCGCCTCGTTAAATTCATTAAGAAAGTTGGAGTATTTCTTAGTAAATGCTTTGGAGAAATACACCCCCAATGGATTCGATTTAACCCGTGTCCGGGAAATCGCTCGATAACTGATACCCATTTTTTTTATCGTCTCTTCAATGACAGCGTCATTACCTAATATCGCTCCGACTTCTCCGTTCAGCATTAACTCAATCAGAACCTTCGGCATCCTTGGTTTTTTAGTCACGCGATAGCCATTTTTCTGTAGCCAAAACCATTTATTTGAGCCAAATAGTGCAGCGACTTCGACCTGAGCTTTGAACATTGAGTTGTCTAACTCTGTTGAATCAGATAGCGAGAACCAACTCCAATTCTGTTGATCAAGTGGCGCAGAATAATCGGCATATTCATCACGCTTACTATTACGAGACGCAAGGAAGAAACCATGTTGTGAGCCAACCTCTGTCATGAGCTGGGCTTTATCCCACTTAGTCATCGTGAGCTGATACGGCTGGTCCATCACTCTCATGACACACTTCACTCGTTCTATCCCCGGCCCTTTCATTTCCCCGTTTTCTTGGTACTGATAAGGAAACCATTCTTTGGTTGCGAGTAGTAATCGCTCTGGACGCTGATAGGCAAAAGCAGGTTGGCTCAGCACGGTCAACATAACGGCAATGAAAACGACACGTATCATGGTTAATGGCTCTCCATGCTCATACCAGCAGAACGCACTAACTTGCCATCTTGCGAATAGATATCGCTGGCCATTTCAATCAATACAAACGGAAGCTGCGCATCAATGCGACCTGCTTGTTTAAAGCTAATCGAGATATCTGGTGGCGACAGCACTCCCACAGGCAGAGCGGCAGGAGCTGCACCCTTTTTAAGTACTTCAATGCCGTAAAGAGCCGCTTGGTGGGCATTGTTCTCAAACCCTACACCAACAGACATCAGCGCACTTTGTTGCGTGCCATTAACCGCATCAGGCACTGCAGTTAACAGAGGAAGCTTCTCTGAATACAGGTTAATCTCATCAAGTCGGTTAAGAAGACTTGAGCTACCCGTTAGCCAAAGCAAGGATTGACGAAAATTGCCATCGTTAACCTTCATCGATTCAACGGTGGTTTGCATCACATGTTGAAGAGCAAACTCAGGATTATTCTTGTCAACTTCGATAGGAAAGACTGTCAATCCTTGCTTCTCAGCCTCTTTTTGAAGTGGCAAAAACTGAGTGAGATAAGCACTGGTGTTCGACTTGGCATACAGCACACCAATTTGAGTCAGACTTGGTTTAAAGCGACGTAAAAAGCTCAGCGTGATATCTGCAGGCAAATTCAAGGAGGTGTAAGCAAAGTTGTTGCCGCTTGATTGATAGTTATCCGTAAGGCCCAGTAACACAGGATCTTTTGCGTTCACCGATACAACCGGCAGCTTACCTCCAGTGTAAACCTTATGCAGTGAGACGGTCGCACGAGATCCAACCGTGTAGATCATGTTCGCCTTTTTATCGGCAGCTTTCGTCCAAGCGACCAGTTCCTCTTCGCTTTTAGGTAAAAGGAAAGCACGAAATGAAACGTTAGGCATTTCTCTACGAAACACTTTTAAGATGGTCGACAACGCAACATCATACGAGTCCGCTTTTCGAGAAACTAAGATCCAAACCATCGGATGTTCACCACGTGGGGCGAACAATACATCGCTGTCATTAGCATTGATTTCCCACTGTACCGCCTTCTCAGCTTGTAAGTGTTCGCCCAACCACTCAGGCCAATCAGCCAAACTCACGGGAGAGGATGCAGCCAGTACCAAAAGTAAAATCAATCGAATCACGCTTTCGCCTCCTTTTGTGCACCACGGTCAAACAACCACATCAACAAGCTAGCTAAGGTAAAGAATGTTGAAAGCGCAAAGAATGCGTAGTCCGTTCCGAGGTGAGTAAGCAAAGCACCGACAACGACCGCCCCCAACACATGACCTAGCCTTTCCAAAAAGCGATAAGTCGAAGCAACTGAGTTGGCATTTGCACCTTGAGCCTTGGTCACCACATGAGTCACAACTGGGGCATTAATAAAGCCGTGTGAAGCGCCCATGACTAGCATTGCGAACGTTGCGACGAGGACAAGATAGGTTATGTCTTCAAATAAAAAGGCAGCAGAAAGAATGGCCAAAGCAACAGCGCCAACGATGCTTCCTAAGCAAAGCGCCCATTTTGCAGAGCCAATACGGTCAATCATTGGCGTGACCTTACCACTAATGAAAAGCACTGAGAATGCATAAGCCATCAGCACCTGGCCGATACTTTCGCGCTCAACACCTACATCAGAAAGAAGGATTGGCACAGCAAAGAATACGACACCCGTTAGCATCATTTTGGCTGGGATACCCACAAGCAACATGGTGCGCATGAATGACGGTACACGCATCAAAGCAGCGGAATCTTTTAGCATCATCGTCAAGTTCTCTTTGAGTGAACCTTGAGCACTCCCCTGAGGAATCATCGACGGTAGCGACAACGCGAACAAATACATCAGGCCACCAACTAAAGCCGACAACATGAAGATACCTTGCACGCCTACCGTATCAGCCAACAAGGCACCAATTGCCGCACCAGAGATGAATCCAGCATTGAAGCAAAATACGATGATGCCTGCGGCTTGTGTCTTGTTAGATTGATCACTGCAACGCAGAATGTAACCTTGAGCCGCAATAAAGATCGCGGCTTGCCCAACGCCAGAGGTAAATCGAGCAATAAGCACCATCGCTAACTGGGACTCGTACGCTAGCAACAGACAGCTAGCCGCAGATAAAAGAATACCAACACCAAGTACTTTGCGAATATCAAACACTTCAACTAAACGCGAAACAGGCAATAACGTCGCAGCAAAGCCGACAAAGTAGAGTGTAAAGAAGTAAGACGACCAACTTTCACTCGCGCCATTCTCTACCGCGATTTGCGTTAAGTACTGAGGTAAAACCGGCGCCATTAACGATTCCATCAGCACCGTAACCAACAGCAACGGCTTAACCTGTGCCAATACGATATCGTTTTTTGGCTGTTGCTCTGAGTGGCTCAGCAAGCGAATAAAAGAAAAGCAAATGAACGCACAGCCAGCAAATAGAATGGCAAAGTTCTTTAGTGTACGTACCAACTGCGCAAACAGTACTTTAGGGAAAAAAGCGATCGTCACCTCGCTCCCTTTCGTATCGCTGACCAGAAATTCGGCCATCTCATCGACTGACATACTGTTCTGCGCTTTACTTTTGGCGATCAACTCAGCTCCCTGAACAACAGAAATGGAAGAGACTTCTGGGTTTGACTGACGAAAACTGTCTAGCATCTCATCGATGCCACTCACTTGACGATAACTGATCCCTGCATTCAGTACTGGGGCCAAACGTTGAGTAACAATGTTCGCCATGGAGTCCGCCTTATGTTCCAAGCCGGATTTGTACAATGCACCGACCATCAACAGCACGCTCGCCGACATGGCTAAGAACACACCACCAAATGCAGTGAAGTAAATCTTGGGGTTTTGGTTACGCAACACAAAGAAAATAAACACAGCGGTCAGCAAAACCACCAGCAGCACCATCGGCTGGAAGTGCCTATCGATGCTCCTTTCGATTTCTTCATCACTCAGCCAGATCTCCAAAGCACCAACTTGAGCGAATTTATTGCTCAAAGGGATAGTGACTAAGCTGCCAACAAAGTTGTCATCGGTGTAGCGATATAGCTCTTGCTGCCCAGAAATCACTCGGATATCAACCACAGAAGAATCCGCTTTCGCAATTGGCGATAGCACTTTCTCAAGACCAGCAAAGTCCTGAAGCGGCACACCGGAACTGAGAACTTGTTCTATACCGATTCGGGCGGCTTCTGTTTGGGCTAAAATCGCATCACGGCTGTGCTGTTGATAGCTTTTCAATGCTTGTGCATACCCAACAACAAAGATCAGCATTAGTGATAACAGAACCAGTAATGCTCCGAGCAACAAGCGGCTATATTGCTTAAAAGAGTTCAAAGTTCACTCCTAACACACGCTTAGAGCGTCGAATTGCTCATTGAGGCAATGCGCTACCGACATTGGTCGTTTTTGCTTGAGGAAAGATAATCGGTTAAACACCAACGACTGAACTAGGTCTGTGTAATCCATACCTTCACGAGCCAGATCATGGCAAACCAAACTTACCTTCTCTCCCTCCGGACGCTTTAGATCCGGTTTTGGATTGGTTTCCAGCACATACAGGTTGCCTTCTTTGTCCATTCGTAAGTCCACTCTCACTAACGTTTGAAGGCCAAGCTGGCGATAAATCTTCTGACCGATCAGAGCTAACTGATTGCGTAGCCCCTCTTCATTAACAGCAACCAAACGGTCTTGAGTGATCGGCTTTACATCCATAGAAGTAAAAATCGGCTCGTCAGCATCCAGTACACGTTCAGTTATTGAGAAAGCCATCGGCATTTCAAACTGCGTCAGTTTGCCTTCTTTAAACACATACTCTCCCGCAACAGCAACAACAAACTCTCGACCACCAAGGAAAGGCTCAATCATTACTGTGTTCCCCGTCGCTTGACGTACATGCTCTACAACACCCGCGAGATCATTACGGTTAAAAACAGGATAAACATGGATTGAAGCTCGGCCAGACACTGGCTTAACAATGAAACCATCTTTGAACTGCGCTTCAATTTGATCGATCGCATCTTGCTTTGCTGCATCTTCAAAATGTTCATCAATACCAATGGTGATAAATGGTGCAGTCGGCAGTCCAGCGGCTTTAATTTCATGCTTAAACAGGTGCTTGTTATCCAAGATCCCTGCCGTCATTGGCGAGTGCCCTACATAAGGCACGCCCAGCATTTCCAATGTAGAAGGCAAATGACACATGGAGTCAAAACCTTGCAAACCACCACTGTTTGTGATCACCAAGTCAATGCCTTTATCTTTCAGGCACTGCGCTAAGTTGATGTCTTCAGCTAACACCTCAACGAACTGGAAATTAGATTCACGCAGTGCATTAGCAATATCGTGTGCAACAGGTGCATACGTTTTGGTTGAGCGAGGGCTCAAGTTTTCAAAGATAAAACTGCCGTCCTGCTCTTTATCCCCACCGTGAATCACTGCGATTTTTAAGTTCTTGCGAATCCATTCCAATTGTTGTGTAGAAAAGACTGAATGCATCATCTGTTAGTACTCATAATGTTGTGCTGCGAAAAGGGCGCGTTAAACACGGCCTCAACAAAAAGCGTTAATAAAATTACGTTATTGTTTTAGTTGGGTTGATATACAACCCATTGTTTTTTTTGAGGTCTGTCGCCTCTTAATGCTATTGAATCTGAATCTTAAATTTGCCTTCTTCAACGTGAACAGTGACCGCTTCTACCGGCTTGTTCTCACTCATACGAACAATGCATTGATTCGCTAAATCCGGCATAAGTTGACGATTGATCAGTTGCTCAACGGCACGAGCGCCTGTTTCAGGTGAATCGTTCATATTGACCAGCAGATCAATCACATCAGGGTGAAATTCGAAACTTGCTTTGTAGTGGGATTGAACGCGCTTGCGAATGCGGTTCAGAGACAAGGTTGCAATTTGCGCCATTTCTTCATCGTTCAAAGGGAAATAAGGCACGATGGTCGCTCGGCCAAGAAATGCTGGTTTAAAGTGTTTTTGCAGCTCAGGGAAAATAGACTGAGTCAGCGTCGGAACATCCGGCCGACCATTTTCACATGCATTAACAACAGCACTGTCTGCCGCGTTTGATGTCATGATGATGATCGTATTACGAAAATCGATGTGTCGACCTTCACTGTCCGAGATAGAGCCTTTATCAAAGATTTGATAGAAGATGTCGTGCACACCAGGGTGGGCTTTTTCCATTTCATCCAGCAGCAGTACAGAATATGGGTTCTTACGTACCGCTTCTGTTAAGACACCGCCTTTACCGTAGCCAACATAACCCGCAGGAGAGCCTAAAAGCATCGACACCTTGTGCTCTTCTTTAAACTCCGTCATGTTGATGATGGTGATATTTCGCTCGCCACCATATAGCAAGTCGGTAAGCGCCAATGCAGTTTCGGTTTTACCCACACCACTTGGACCACACATCAGGAATACCCCAACAGGTTTGCGTGGGTCGGTTAAACCTGCACGCGACAAGCGAATTGCTTGTGAAAGCTCCGCTATCGGCGTTGTCTGACCAATCACTCGCTCACCGATACGAGTCTCTAGGTGCATCAACTTCTCAACTTCTTGGCTAAGCATGTTGCCCACTGGAATACCCGTCCATAGCGCCACCACTTCAGCGATGGTTTGTTCTGTTACCTGTGGCAGGACTAATGGCTGCTCACCCTGGATCTCACGCAGGGCTGCCATTTTGTCTGCTAGCAGGATTTTTGCTTCATGCGATATCACCGAGCCATTTTCTTTTAGCTCAGCGTCTAAGCCAGACTGCAACTCAATGATCTCTTCCACCAAGAGGCGCTCTGCGTTCCAAGAGCGTTCAAGTGACTGATGCTCTTGTTCTAATGCCGCCAATCGCTGTTTTGCTTCTTCCAAGCGTACGCTTTCAATCGACCACAATGCCGACTCATGATGTAACGTTTCGATCTCGTTGTTGGTGTAGCGGATTTTTTCTGCGATGGCTTCCAACTGTCTAGGTGCCGCACTTTGGCTCAATCCAATGCGCGAACACGCTGTATCTAACAGGCTAATTGCTTTATCAGGTAACTTACGCTCAGGAAGGTAACGAATAGAGAGAGCGACGGCGGCATCAATGGCTTCTTGCATGACTTTAACGCCATGGTGCTTTTCAAGGCTGCGCTTCACGCCGCGAAGCATGTGGATAGCATCTTCTTCATTAGGTTCATTAACCGCAACAACTTGAAAACGACGAGTCAACGCGGCATCCGATTCAAAGTACTGTTTGTATTCCGCCCATGTGGTCGCTGCAAGTGAACGAAACTCGCCACGCGCAAGCGCTGGTTTCAGAATATTCGCAGCATCATTCTGGCCCGCTGTGCCACCCGCCCCAATCAGCGTATGTGCTTCATCGATAAACATGATGATCGGCGTCGTTGACTGCTTGATCTCATTGATCACATCTTTAAGGCGGTTTTCAAACTCACCTTTGATGCTCGCACCTGCTTGCAAAAGAGACAAATCAAGGCTGCGCAGCTCAACGTTCGCAAGCGCAGGTGGGACATTGCCATTCACGATTTCTTGGGCAAGACCTTCAACAATGGCCGTTTTACCTACACCTGGGTCACCAACGAGGATCGGGCTGTTTTGACGGCGGCGGCACAAAATATCAATGGATTTGCGAATTTCATCTCCGCGCCCTGTAATAGGATCCAACTCGCCATTACGCGCTGCCTCTGTCAGGTTTTGCGAGAACTTGTCCAAAGCTGGCGTCGCTGAGTCACCACCGGTTGGGACCATGCTCTCGGTAGACGATGAGACTTCACTGGGTCCGCTGATCACCATCGACTGACTGCGTAACCATTCAGAAGACAATACTGACACCCACGAGCTCAACACACCGTTGTAAGCGCTTTGGTCCAGACGCTGCTTCAGCACCATCAGCAGATGAAATTCATTCACCACCGATTGCTGATTGTTTAATGAAGCAAGCATCCATGCATCTTTAAGTAACTCAACCAACTCAGGGGATAAAGAAGGCGAAGAGTCATTACCACGAGCCAAGTGCATCAGACGGTCATTACAACGCTCCAACATCGACTCTTTGGCCATTGATGCTTGCTGTAGTGCGGCCTCCCAGCCTTTGGACTGCTGTAACAACTGAACAAACCAATGCTCAGCTTCTATCGCAAAGTTTCCTTTACTTACACAATTTCCAGCAGCCGTTTCCAGGGCACTTTTTAGTAACGGAGTAAGCCTTTTGACCAAGCTTTGTAGTTCAATATTTATCATTCTGTTTCCTAACTTTTCGTCAGTGGCATTTCAACAAACTGTTGATGATCTGATTGATGACTCATCCACGCGGATTGGCCAATTCTTAACGCTTTTTGGTGACTGCCTGATAGCTTCACTCTCGGCAGATACTGGCTATTTACCTTCATATAGAGGGCATACTTGGTATTCACTCCCATATAGCTTCTAACCATATGGTCCAGCGCAAGAACCATCTCTTTGTCACTGCGTATTTTTAAGTAATGCTGATAGTCTTGAGGGCAAATTTTTATGTTGAGTTTCTGCCCCGTCATTGGCGTCGACATCCCGACCAACGCCCCCATTCCCAATTGATGATTGTTTCCGGCTTGGCCAATTTGAGTTAACGAACACTCTGTTAGAGGCAAATACTCTAGGCCACTGCGTTCAACCTCAAACTCCGACTCGAAGTAATCTTCTAACATCGACTTAAGCGCCAATGGGCAGGTTAATTTCAACCCTAATAAGCCGGTATATTGCACCAAATGAGATTCCGGCATTGGTGCCTTATCTCCAGTCTGCCCAGCCAAACTGGAAAGCATTTCAGTAATAGATTGACGGTCACGATTCCAATGAAACGCCTCTTCCTCAATCTGATACGTCAGCTCGTGCTTTTGCTTTGTTTCGCAGTACAAGCGGTAGTAACGGTTATTAAACATGTCGAAGAAGTCGAGTGGCGCTTCATCACCAAGTTCAAAACGCGCTTTTAGTGCATCGCCATACATCGCTCTTGGCATCGATCCAGAGTTGCCAGACAAAGCCGCCAATGATGTCTTTACCGTAAATTCACCCTCTCGCTCCGAAGTAACCGTAGAGACTTCTGCTTGATAGTAAGCTGGGAGAATTTCCGCACTGAACCTCACTTCAGGTCGCTGAGCCTTTAAATGAGCCTGATGCTTGAAGACCTGCCACGCTTTTTCTAGCTGCCCCTCAAACGCACCATAAGCGAAACGGCTTACAACAAACTCTTGCACCCAGTTCTCCTCGGGAAGGACAGGTAAACACCGTCTTGGCCTTCCAAATAAATATCCACTTGAGTAAAGCTGTTGAAGCCTGCGAAATAAGCGAAGAAGTGGTCAAGCAAATGACCAAAGAGCGATACGCCTCCGTTGACATTGCTTGCGTCTAACGTCACCGAAATTTTTGTGCCGTAAGCAAAACATGTTTTTCCTGACACACGGATCGGAGCCACCACTTGCTCCTGCTCGATATTTTGCAGAGACTCGATATAGATGTGGTTTTGCACCGCTTGGTTGTGGTTATACAAATCAAACACATTTTTCAGCGTAGCGGTTGGGTCATCCGTCCCTAGAATCGCGTGATAGTTAAAGTGCAAATGGCAAAGCAGTGCCCATACATTCTTATTTGCGTCACGACTACGCACTGGCAAGGTTGGGCGGCGCAGCAAGTTCATAGCCGCTGGAATCGTAAGAGATTCTCGACATGTCACTTGGCTGTTTACAGGCAATGAGCCTGCTCGAATGCCATCAGTCGCGGTTGTCGTCACCGACCAAACTCTCGACGACATCGTGGCACTAACATGCCCAATATCAGCCACTTTTAAGCCACTGCGAAGCACGCCTCTTTCGTGGGTATCCTGTACGAGCTGCCAACGAAGTGCAGTCTCTGTACTGCTGTACTTGTCTCCGTAGATCTGACAGACCTGAAACGGTTCGCCCTCCGTCACGTCTAGCACCTCATCAACAGAAAATACTTCCAAATCATTACCCTGACTTGCATCAAGATAAATTGGGTACTGCTTTTGAGTGAAGTCGATTTGCAGAGGTTCTGACACTTTGGTTTGCAGGTTCACCAATGGTGTACAAAACAGAGAAAAATGTTGTGCTTGAATGCTACGAGCTTGCACCACACTCATCTCATTCAAGAAAATCTGAATACGAAACTCTGAGCCGATCGCTTGTTGCATGACATTGCCAAGGTCTAATTTGAATCCTTGAAATCTTTCAGGGAACATGAAGAACTCGGTCAGCAACTTAAAGCCGCCAAAGCTTGCTGCTTGATACGGTAAAATAGTGTCATTCACATCGAAGCGAATTGGCTGCAGTGCAGACTTACCTAATGAGTAGCTCTTGCCATTATTCTGGATACAAACCTGACAGCGCCCGTGGGCGAGTACATCATACAAACGCAACGCGAAGTGGCTTTCACCTTTGAGATGCAGTTTCAACTGGTCAATATCCAGATCACGCAACACGATACCGCTGTCGGTAGCTTTAATCGTCAGCTCCAACATCGCTTTTGCGTTTTCTGCACCCGCAGGCTTAGCCAGTTCAAATGGCGCAAACAGCACTTCAGCCGAAGCAACTTGAATTGGCAGCAGCGCTATATCTTCGGAAGTGCGAAACACCACTGGCTCACCAGATTCACTCGCGACATCAAATTCTGTGCCTTTAGGTATACTGTGCTTTGCATTCGCTTCTTCAAAAATAGCGAAGTCCAACATGCTGTATGACGGCACTGGCCTTAGATAATGCGGGAACAACAAGTTCACCAAGCTTTCTGTCAGCTCTGGGTAAGACTCATCCAAGCGCTGCTGCAGTTTGCCGTTCATCAAGGCAACACTTTCAATTAAACGCGCGATCTGAGGATCATCAATACTGTCTTTACGCATTCCCAACGCACGAGCCGTCCCCGGATGACGTTCCGCGAACTGAGAGGCTTCATTGCGAATAAAGCGCAGTTCCTGTTCAAAATAGGAAAGCAATGAATCAGACAAAATTCGACTTCCTTACATCTAGTTTGTTGCTGCTCAAATCCAAAAAAGAATCCAGTACGATCGCCTCATCACCGAGCTCTGAATGCACCACGGCGGAAAGGCGAAAACTCAATTGGTTGCTACCCAATTCCCCTTCTTGAACATCAATCTCTACCTGGCTCAGGCGAGGTTCGAAGTTTCGGATCAGCACTTCAATTTCTGCGACAATGTCACTGGTGTTGTTTTTACTTTGAGCGCGAGCCATGTTGCGCATACCGAACTCGGCAATCGTTCCTTTTTCCGATAAAAACATCTCTGAGCACAGAGGTGCTCGGCTGGAAATAAGATCACAGACGTTATCAACAATCGCATCTCGAACGCTGTCGATATTGTCATTCCAGCTTTGGGTTAACTTAGCCATTAAGCTCATGATGTCTCTCCAACCTCACTGCCAGATACCGAAGTTGTTAACACCACTTTCGCATCCATCATTTCGTATTGATATTGAGGCTGAAGCATGATCTCGCATAAGTAGCGGGTTTTATCATGAGGAGCCTCTTCAATGCGTACATAGCAAGATCGCAGCGGGTATCGGGCAAGTACGGCATCCTCACCATAATTGACGTTGCTAATGAACTGCTCTAGCCATCGCTCTAGACTGCGTCGACAACTTTCTGCGCTGTCATATCGACCAACTTGGTCACGAATTTGAACCTTGATGTAATGGGCAAATCGGCAAGCCATTAGGTTGGTTTGGAGCATACCGAGCTGACGTTGAGCTTCATCAGGCGCTTGCCAAACAGATTGATTGCTAAAGAAACCTTTATGGCCACTTAAGTAAATACTGGTTAAAGGCATGAATCCTTGAGACGACCAAAAACCATCATCTTCACTGTAGATGTCTACCTGTGCCTTAAGCTCTTTTGAGTCCTGAACGATCGCCCCATACGAACCTGTCTCATCGTAAGAACGCAGGAATCCAAACCAACTGATTCGGTCAAACTCTCGCATTACATTACCGAGCAAGAGGTAAGCGCTGCTGCCCCATAAGGCATATTTCTCTTGCTGGCATTCGTTAAAAACAAACCCAGCCTGATATTGACGATATGGTTGACGAATCAAATGTTCTGGCATCACCAAGTGCAAAAATCGTGATGAGCTTTTTTCTCGTAGCAGCTGCCAAGAAACAAAATCTCGACTAGTAAGAATGCGATCAATCCTCGCACTATCGTGAAGTAGCCTTCTCGGTTCATCACCAAAGAAAAACTCGTCGGTTCCGAGCACCATTGGGCAAAAAGAGAGCTCCCCTAGCTCAGAGAGCAGTTGAAGGGTGTAGAGATCGTCATACTCCTGATCATCGGCGTAATCAGCCGAGACCTTATGATCGACCATCACCATGCCAAATGGACTACCACCGGCGGTATCCAGCTCATTTGAATACAGCTTTCGGTATAGGGATGACTGCTTTAGATCGAAAGAGTAATTGAGATCTGCCGAAACCATACTCCAACTCAAGTCGAGCATTTTGATTTTGACTCGACGTTGGGATACTTGTTGCTGCGCTAACGATTTAAGCCCCGTCCAAGAGGCTTCTAACTGCTTATAGTTAGGGTGTTGGATAACGTCCGACAACTGTTCACTTATTGACGTATCAATCTCGGAGATCAAACGAACCAACAATGCTTTGAATTGAGCCACCGACTGACTTTTTGCGCACACTAACAGCTCCTGCCAGGCAGGATTCTCAGCTAAAATGCGGTCAAATTTGGAATCTGTATACATCAGCGACTCAGTTCAAAACATTCGGGGACAGCGCCCCCGAATAGAATTAACCAGGAATGTTCGCAACCATTCGTAGTGAAGTGGTTAGCTCTTCCATTTGCAGCCAAGGGCGTAAGTAAGCCACTGCAGAGTAAGCACCCGGGCGTCCAGCTTGCTCTTCTACTGTCACTTTCGCTTCAACCAATGGATGTGTTGCTTTCGCATCGTTACCAATCGCATTTGGGTTAACGTATTGGTTGATCCAAGAGTTCAACTCTTTCTCAACGTCGTTTGGATCAAGGTTTGAACCAATACGATCACGGCCCATTACTTTTAGGTACTGTGCGATTCGGCTGCTTGCCATTGTGTATGGAAGACGTGCTGAAATTGCCGCGTTTGCCGTTGCATCTGGGTCTGTGTACGTTTTTGGTTTATGCGCAGTCTGAGCACCCATAAACACCGCGTAGTTGGTGTTTTTGTAGTGAACTAGTGGCAAGAAGCCAAGATCACTCAGCTCTTTCTCACGCTCATCCGTTAGGTTAACTTCTGTCGGACATTGCTGTAGCAAGTCACCGGCATCAGAGTAGTGAGTGAAGTTTGGCAGGTTCTCAACTTTACCGCCGTTCTCAGTACCGCGGATCGCCGTACACCAACCGTACTTGGTGTAAGCTTGAGTCATTAGAAGACCAAACTCATACGCCGCATTGCTCCATACAAAATCGCCGTCTGAAGACACAACTTGCTGACCGTTGTCGCGAGTTTGAAGCTCTTCAAATGCAAATGATTTAACTGGAACAGTTTCTGCACCGTAAGGAAGGCGAGCCATCGTTTTCGGTAGAGTCAGAGCAACGTAGCGTGAGTCATCGCTTTCACGGAATGCATTCCAGCTTGCGTATGCTGGCGAATCAAAGCCTGCTGCAACTGGCTTGCCTTCAGAAAAGCTACTGAATGCGTTGAAGTCGAACATGCTTGCATTCGCGGCAGCAACGAAAGGTGCGTGAGACGCTGAAGCAACTTCACCCATGTAACGTAGCAGAGCAACGTCTTCATCACCGTAACCAAATTCGTAGTCACCTAGCAGTGCGCCGTATGGCTGACCACCAGCTGTACCAAATTCTTCTTGATAAACCATATTGAAGAAACGGCTGCGATCGATCGCTGGTGCATCTTCAAATTGCTCTAGCAATTCGTCTTTGGTGTAATCCGCCAGTTTGATTTTCAGATCTGGGCCTAGCTCGCTGTTTTTCACAAGCTTTTGCAAGCCTAGCCATGAGCCTTCCATTTTTTGGAACTCACCGTTTTGCATCACCGTTGACAGCTGCTCAGAGATTTTGCTGTCTAGCGCGCTGATTGCTTTTTCAATCGTCAACGTTAGGTTCTTATCCCAAGTCACTGTACCTTCCAGCGCTTGAGAAGCCATGATGCTCAATAGCTCTTTTGTCGTATCTACTGGTGTTTGTGCTGTTGCGTTGATCGCTCGGTCAAGAAAGCTCTGCGTTGCTTCTGCTTCAGTAGCACCTTGTACTGCTTGTTGTTCTACAGACATTATTCCGCTCCCTCTTTGCTCAAACCTAGTTCTTGAGCTAAACCGTTGATGGCATCTGCGCTTTGCAGAACTTCTTTCAGTAGACGCTCAAGATCTCTCGAACGATCGGCTTTGCTTAGCAGTACTTTTAGCTGGTTACGTGTTTCAACCAACTGCTTAAGCGGCTCAATTTGATCAACTAAGTTCTCTGGGTGGAAATCTTTCATCGAACGGAAGCTTAAGTTCACTTCAAACTGGCTATCATCATTAGCTAGCTTGTTATCAACCTTGTACGAAAGACGCGGGTGAATTTGACCCATCACTGTATCGAAGTTGTCTTTATCGATACCCGTGAACTCTCGCTCTTCTAAATCAACTTTTTCTGATTCTGGTTTGTGGCCTGAAAAGTCGCCAATTACGCCAACAACAAACGGCAGCTCTTTCGTCTCTACAGCGCCGTTCGTTTCAACGTCATAAGTGATACTGACACGGTTCTTACTAACGCGCTTATGTTGTGAGTTCAATGCCATAACGGTGTCCTAAAATGAGATATTCATGAAATAGACATGCCACTGAACGTGGCATGTCTAATGAAAGAATTACTTACCAGAAGTCATTTTTCCGGTCGGTAGGTCGTAAGTCACAACACCACCGCTTTGTAGTTCACCACCTTCTTTCTCGTAGTGATGTTTCTGAGAAATAGAAGTGTAAGAAAGAGATAGGCTTTCGTACGGTTGAGAACCGTCAGTGCCGCTCACGTTGTAAGAAACTAGACGTGCTTTTTCTAGCTTAACTTGGAAGTAAACGTCTGCACCTTGGCCATCGTTAGAAGGCTTAGTAAATGCAATCTCAACTGTTTTACCTTCTTTACCTGGGTTGAATAGGTAAGACAGTAGATCTTCAGAAGCACCATCGACTTCTTTAGTTACGCTAACTTCGCTTACGCCAACCATGCCTGAATCCGCATTGGTGCCGTTACCGATGTCCATAGCAACGTTACGAACGCCACCCCAAGAGTAAGAGTTGATTGCAAACCAACCGTCATTTTTACCTTCAGCCGTTTCTAGCTGACCGATAGTCGCTGCGCCCTCAACTTGAAGACCGCTTACACGCATGTAAATACTTGCCATGATTTTTCCTTATTTTTTAAACACAATTACCAACTCAGAGCCGACGTAGCGGATGATTGTGGTTTTTCATCTTGCTTAGATTGGGTATCTACAGGGGAAGTCTGAGATACATGCTCTTCGACACTTGGCGGCTCCGAAACGGGAGGCGTCGCTTGAGGTGTCTGGGGGCTTTCAATGTCCACCGTTGGAGTACTCATCTCCGGCAGCAAAACCTGATCGAGATGATTCAATCCAGCGGCATTAAAAATCGTACTAAGAGCGTCACCGTTTTGTTCCGACATCATTTCTTGCAGCAACTCAGGTAAGGATAAATATCCCCATCGAATCGCTTTTTCTAACAAGAATGAAATTGGGCTATGCGGTTCGCTCTGGCGAAAATAATCAGAGACTTCTCTCAGCAAATGGAAAGCTAAGTCTCGGTTCATGTTGTTAAAGTTACCCAGTTCAGAGAGATTTCCTGCGTGTAAGTGTTGGCTTACGGTCTGAGCCTGCTCCGATGGCATAGGTATTGGCTCTATCTGTTTTGGATCCATATGGTTTGGCTGATCACCTTCAGAAACTGAACTTTCGGCAACCTCTTGCTCTACTGCCTTGGCCTCCGCTTTCGGGGCCAACTTAATTCCGCTTAAATGAACCAAAGCGTTTTCAACGAGGGTAAGCAGTGACTTCGCAAATCCAAAGTTGGTAGTTTGACTGCCTACAGACTGACAATGAGTGCTCACTAACGTAGACAAACGCTCCAACTGGAAGATACAACGTTTGGCATTTTCCATCTTGAATTGAATCGCGGAACGCTCTTGAGCCACCGTGGTGGTAAGCGTAGATTTCAGTTGGCTGATTTCGCCTTTTCTCTCTGCACTTTGAAAATCAAAAAACGTCACTTCCCCAACTAAGGGCAGTTGCAGCATCGGGGCATAGAGAATCGAGCTTTCCTCGCTATCACCAACTAATTGGAAAAATGCTTTAACTTTCGCATCAGCTTGCTCTCTCTCTTTGCCCTTATCATCATCAGATTTGAGCTTTTCAACTGGCAGTACAGGGTTGAGGTGATCCCAGTACTTCTCACTTAAATCGGCTAACCACTCAAGGCTATTCGCAGCACTTTCTAACGTGGTATCGAGAAGGAATTGAGCGGCAACAAACCATGAGATGAGCTCGATATCTCTGGTTGTCTTTGAAAACTGTTCGAACAAGCTGTCTGAAAGAGTCTTCCAGCTATTTAGACATGCCTCTTGTAACGCGTCTTTCTCGTCAGCACTGGGGTTTTGACTTAGCTTACGCAGCGCTGTTTGCGCGACATTAAATTCATTACGTAATGGGCGAAAAGCACCTTTATCCAGTTTAAGGTAAACGCCACAGATAGAATCATCACTCAGAGGTGTAGAAAGTTGCTCAATTTGATGCTTTGAAAAAGGCATAGGTTCCTGCTCTATTGGGTTAATCAGCCGACTATTCGCTTAAGTGCTAATAAAGTTCAATCGCTATTTTCTGTATTTTTAGATAAGGAAAAACGGTAGAGGTATTGAGTTAGTTCAACCTGCCAAATTCTTATTTGCGCAGCAAAAATAACATTTTACTAATATTGTTTCATACTAAGTGGCAAATTTATTAATTGCCAAGATTATATCTTTGAGATGAATTATAGAAAGACCCATTCACGCCATGTTTGGGGGATTTTTAGGCCATACAACCTCTTTAAAATAACACTACAAAAAGAAATGAAATTAGATAAATTGCTGATTTTGTTTGAATTAAAACAAATCAAGCATGATAGAGCCTTATATATTAACAATGTCTTAAATATCCCCTCAAAGATATAGCCATCATAAAAACATGAACGCCCTAGCGCAGCGTCTTAAAAATGAAACAAATTTGAGAATAAAAATAACCGCAAAGTAATCGATTACATCTTATTCAGATAATAATTAAATAAACAAATTACCTTGAATTAAGGTCTAACTCGAAATAGATTAAATGTACAGAGCATGAAAGTTGATACCAACACATCAAGTAATAATAATATCAATTATTATGTAATAATTTCG
Source organism: Vibrionales bacterium SWAT-3 (assembly GCA_000169995.1). GTDB lineage: Bacteria > Pseudomonadota > Gammaproteobacteria > Enterobacterales > Vibrionaceae > Vibrio. The sequence continues at coordinate 27,331 of AAZW01000014.1, forward strand.
AATGTTCATCCAATAAACAGCCTTTTAGAACTGTTTATTTAATAGTGAATTAAGTGAATATGAGCAATAACGAATTAAAGCACCAAACCCGCTCCCTCACCATTAAGCTTTCAGATAACAAAAGTTATATCGTCACCCAATTAATTGGGGAAGAAAGCGTATCCGGCGGTTGTCAGTTTTCCGTTTCCATCGCAGCCAACATGGAGATCGATACCAAAAACCTAGGCAAAGCCGTTTGTGTGTCTTATGAGTTTGATTCTGGAAAGCGCTTTTTTTCAGGCATATGTAGCACTCTGCAATTCACAGGATACAGCAAAGACAAGCACCAGTTTTATTATCAAGTAGAGATATTGGATCCGCTTAGCTTGCTGCAATACAAACGCAGTCGTCAGATTTTTCAAAACATGACGACGAAACAGATCATTGAAAAGCTGCTAGAACAAGCTGATCTCAAAAGCTATTTTCACTTTTCACTTTCCGGAAACGGGAAGAAGCATGAGTATTGTGTTCAACTTGATGAAACCGACCAAGCTTTTATACAGCGCTTGTTAGCAAGCGAAGGGTGGCACTACCACGTACGCCACCAATCTAATAAGTCGACAATCTGCATTGGCGATTCGAATCAACGATTTGAGAAAATATCTGATCCAAAGTTAAGCTATCAAATAGGTGGCAACAATCAGCAGCACGTACTAACAACGTGGAGCCAATCCCATCATGTTGGCAGCGGAAAGGTATCTGTCGCCGATCATACTCAAGATCTGGCTGAATTTTTTGATAGCGGCACCCGAAAAAGCACCGAAAGTTACGCGTCAGCTTCATTGACGCAAGAACTCTTTGCATTTGGTCACGAAAATAAAAATGAAGTCCGTGACGCTGCAAAAATGCATATGGAAGCGTTAGATCTTAAGAAATCAGCCTCTCACTCATCATCGAATTTAGCGACGCTTGCTTGTGGCTATAAATTTGAACTAACGAACCATCCTCTCGGTTCAATGAACCAAGAGTACATCGTCACTCATCTATCACACCGCATATCCAGAGAAGAATCGAACAACGACGTCGCTTATCAGAATCAGTTTTCTTGCATCCCTTCGTCACTGGTTTTTCGTCCAGAAATACTAGATAAACCGCGTGTCCATAGCTTACATACCGCAACCGTGACCGGGCCTAAGGGAGAAGAGATTTACCGAGATAAATTAGGCCGAATAAAAGTGCAATTTCACTGGGATAGAGGCGGCAAAAATGACGAAAACAGTTCATGTTGGTTGCCAGTATCGCAAGGGTTCGCCAGTAAGGGATTCGGTTCTCAGTTCACACCACGCATTGGTGATGAAGTGATCGTTCAGTACATTGATGGTGATCCCAATCGTCCTATCGTGACCGGATCTTTATACAACAAAAACAGCGCAGCTCCTTATAGCTCGGATACTCAAAACGGCATCAAAACTCGTTCAACGCCTAAGGGCAGCAGCAAGCAAGGAAACGAACTGCGTTTTGAAGATCAAAAAGACAAAGAACAAGTGTACTTACATGCTGAAAAAGATTGGCTGCTGGACGTCAATAACGACAGCCAGTCAACGATTAAAGGCATGAAAAAGACTCAAGTTGAGAAGAGTGCCACCCTAAACGTTAAAGAAGACATACAAGTCGAAAGTGAAAAAACGCTTACCGCCAAAAGTAAAGACAACTGGACGGGTGACAGTGAGAAAGATCTGAACCTCAGTGCCGCTTCCAACATCAATATTGCGGCTAAATCGACAGTCAGCGTTGATGGCAACCAAGTATCGATCTGCGGTAAATCGAAGATCGAACTCAAAGTGGGCGCGAGTAAAATCGAGATCAGCGCTAGTGGTATTAAGATCGACGCTCCTCAAGTCTCTGTTTCAGGAAAAGCAAAAGCAGAGATGAAAGCCGCAATGATCAATATTGAAGGCCAAGGTAAGGCCGATGTAAAAGCAGCGTTAGTGTCGGTTAACGGCAGTGCTATGACACAAATAAAAGCAGGGGCCATGGTGCAAATTCAAGGCGCAATTACAAAGGTAAATTGATGATGTTGATAAAGGTTCCTCACCAATCCGCGCAAGACATCTTAAGTGTCTACGAGCCAAATGCCGCATTCGCAGAGTTAGCAGACGCGAACACTACGCCTATCGATTTGATTTCTGTGGCGATGGAGCAAGAGCTGTTTGCCGATGCTGTGACTTTTCTTGCGCATGCTCTCCCAGTTCGTGAATCCATTTGGTGGAGCGTAACCTGCGCCGCATCTCTGCATCACTGGCAAGAAGACGAAGCCAATGCCATACGCGCAGCAAAAGCTTGGGTTTATACACCTGATGAAACAAGCCGCCGATTTGCAGAACAAATGGCAGAAAAAGCGGGATTAGAAACCGGTGCTGGCTGGGCAGCTCAAGCAGCTTTTTGGAGTGGTGGCAGTATGATTAAGCCAGAGGATCCTGCCGTTCCCCCTCCCCCATACTTGTACGCACAAGCGGTCGCTGGAAGCATTAACCTTTCAGCAGTCTTACCTGACGGTGAAGAGGCGAAAGAACGCTATCAACAGTTTGTAGAAATGGGTCTAAACATCGCCTCTGGCGGAAACGGGCAACAATAGGGAAAGAACATGCTTCCAGCAGCCAGAGCAACAGACATGCACATGTGTCCGATGCAAACACCAGCAGTGGTGCCAATCCCTCACGTAGGCGGGCCATTGCTCCCTCTACCAACAACAGTATTGATCGGCAACCTGCCAGCCGCCACTCTAGGGCAGATATGTGTTTGTGTTGGCGCACCAGATAGCGTAGTTAAAGGAAGTGCAACCGTGCTGATTAACAATAAGCCCGCGGCGCGCATGGGCGATCTCACGGCTCATGGCGGAACCATAGTGATGGGGATGCCAACCATATTGATTGGTGGATAGTAACATTTTCTTCAATTAAAAATTAAGAGGACGCTCATCTACTCGAGCTTTACTATACAGTCTTCATGATAAGCTTAATGTTTATACCTAATCAACTCGAAGATATAGGCTTTAGTCTCTGGAAATTATCGTTAATTCGGGTTCTGTCGCAAACTTAGAGCCCTCTAGGTTACTCTTTTCACAGCCCTATGGAGCGCTTCTATCCATGCTGTCTCATACTCACTTTCGGTTCTGAGGACAGTTTCACCTTCAATTTTTTTGGTTCTAGAAGGGTGCTTAATTTCAACCACTACTGAACAGTGTTCTTGGTTTGCTTTAGCATCCCATCGAACGCCTTTCTCGGAACATGCTTTCATTACGTGCGTAAGCCCATCTTTGCTACTTTCAGAAAACCCAAATAATCTAGACCCTAGACTATGCTTGTCGTTAATATCGCTAATATCCACCTCAATGATGACAAGCGGGGTTTGCCGGTAATAGAAATATGCACAATGAAAGGTTCGAGCCTCCTGTGTGAGCTTGTTTTTGTATATCAGGGAAGAATTGTCCGGCTTTGGCATTGCCAAGCACTGTGTACCTTTGTGTTCATAATCAGGAAGTTTCATGAGCTTCTTGATTACCTTTTCAAAAATTTGAAAGTTACCTGTAGGTGCGACTACTTTCGGAGTCTCAGGCCTAGTTGGATCATCGCAATCACTACGATTGATCGCCCAGTCTAGTTCTTGCGCCGATCCTGTTGCTGTTCCGTGACCAACTCCAGATGTATCACGTTTTGGCTCTTCGGTGGTATTCACATTAGGCGCTACCCTCGATAATGCTTTTCCTGGGGAAACGGTTACTTCATCTTCAGTATTACAGACAAATCGAAAGCCTTCTTCACTGAAGGTATCCCTTTTTCTATGACTGCCTGGCGTAGCTTCAAAGTCCAACTGCGGATCTGGGTCTGTCCGGTTAATTTCTGGGCGCTTGCCGTTACTTGGCTCAATAGGAATAACATCGATTTTTTTTGGATGGAATATCGAGACTTTTTTTCCATAGTTAAAACTAGACGAGTAAACTATCTTGATTTCTTCAACATAAAAAAGCCTTGGGTCGCTTTCATCATACTCACCAGCAAGCTTAAATCGCCAACTTTTAAGTGGCGGTGGCTCAAAGTTAAAGTTCCACCCCGAATTTTCATCTTGTTGTAACTTGTCATAGATGCTGTTGAAGCTTCTTGTTGCCTCAGGATTAAGCAACAACCACCTCAAGTGTTTGCATGCATCCTTGGAGTTCAAATTCTTTAATGGGTAATCCGATGACCTGTTGAAACGGATAAAACACTCTTTTCCAGTATCATCCACAACGGCCATCCCCAATAACCCGTTTGGTCTTAAGGCTGTACGTGTTAGATGTACATTGTGTAAAAAAAGTGCTCGAGCGAGCTCTATACAAGGGACAACAGCCTTTAAGTTACCCTCCCTTAAAATGATTGAATGCGATTTGTTTGAAGAGGCTCTTTGAAAATTATCTGATATTTTTATGTCGATGATTTCGCGCTTATGTGGAAGCGTGCGTTCTTTGTTCGATCGAGTAGTGAGAATTAACAACCAACATTGGTATCAGTTCCGCCGGGACACGACTTTTCGGGAAACCTGAAAACTGAACGTTGATATAAGGCCGGACTTTATTATTGAGAACGCGCTTGGTGTGGATACTTCCAATATTGATTAACGGTACATTTTCAGGAAAGTGCCGCAACTCTCTGCCAGGTTGGGATGTCCAATCGGAGAATTTCCCGTGCAGGTTTCCTGCTACGCGCACGGCTGAGTCCAGCAAGTCGTTCAATCTCACACACGGGCCTTAAAACATCATTACACTCAATGAGTTGAACCATAACACGGCTTAATCGTCTTGTTTGGTACTCTTCAACCGATTCGCTATATCGATCAAAAAACAAGCTGCAAAGTGGGAGTTTGTACAATTTTTTTTCGATCAAGCTCTTTTTGGCTATTTTCGACGCAAACCATGATTTTGAATGGCGAGGATCGTGTATTCTTCCCTCTGTTTCGTTCTTTATAGAAAGTAGCGCTTTCACTATCTGGCGGTCTCGAACCTGCCAATCAACACGATAATTCTGGTAATTTGAAGCGCGCTTGGGTTTGTGTACATTGAGCCACTCGCGATCATATCGATAAAGCCAAGAATACAGCCTAGCACCTAGGGCTGTCGTTCTTATCTTTTTAAGAGATTCAGTTTGTGACGATTCTAAAATTCCAAGCCACTGGTTTCTGATTATATCGCGCTTGACTATGTTTTTCGTCGCTCTAGTAGGGTGTGTTGCTCCTTCAATGATAGGGTATCCTCTAGCAAGATTAAGCTCTTCTAGTAAATCAACAGAACTGCCTCGAAGTGGCAGACAAACAATGAAGTGTTGCAGATAGCTGAATACCCTTCGATGTTTTCTGAAGATTGCAACTAACCATGTATTTGCCCCACAAAGTGCTAAGCCTTGTTGGTTCAACCATTCATCTGACCAATATCTGCGCACGGAATCCGAAATTGCTTTATGGTCTATTCTTGAACCAATCATCATTCCTGCATCTCTTGCAAGCCTCTGATAATAGAGCGTCCATTGCGCAGGTGAAATCGAACTTATTTTCGAGTTGAGTAAGATCTCTACCATTTCGGATATTCTCAGGTCGCAAGCGTTAGCGGCCTCAGAAAAACGTGTTTGGCATTGATAGCTACTCGCATCAACAAACTGATGCCTGTGTGTAGAGTGAATCGGTATGTATGTATCTATGAGAATGCTCTGATGAAGCGGGCACGCGTTAACGCCAGGCACCTGAAACAATCGCTGCCAGTAGGTAAAACCAAGGTTCTTACTTTGTTCTTGCCAACATAGAGGGCAAATCTTGTACGTCGTAGGCCACTCGATAACCGAAGCTGGAATACCTGCGCGAGACATACAGGGGTTCACTCGACTATGAATTAAATTGGCTTGCAACGCTTTATAGCGGTGTGACTCAACGAAGGGTTTAAACAACGGAAGGGACGTATAGCGCGCTACGATTTGCTTAGGGTTCACTTCCCATACGTGACCGATATGATCCAAAAGCTGCGCGATATGACCTTGTAGAAAAGGCGAAGGAACGATCATTCTATTGCCAAAGAGAATGTCTAATGCGATCTTGTCATCTTTGATTCCCATTTGCTGGATAAACCGAGCAATAATACTAGTGAGCAACTCATCTTTCTGAGCGACTGGAAAATAGGTCAACATCTTCAACCACCAAACAAATCGTTTCATTTATTAGAGTATAGTTAGCGGTTTCGTACCTAGAGGTATGGTGTGATGTCAAGAATCATGCCTTCACGTTTTAGGTTGTTGTAGGTAGACATTGGGTTGTCACTTCTCAGCAATCGAAGATCGTTATCCACATAACGAGGCTTTAGCTTGGCTACTTTTGATTTTTCAGGCTTACTTGTTGTCTCTGGTTTATCCTCTAACGATTTTATATGCGCAACTAACCCAAATAGATCCTCACTAGGCTTTTCATCAATGGCTTGTCTCGCCGCTAGTTTAGCCACATCCTCACCAAGTCCCATGAGAATCAACATGCCTGTGAGTTCCACCAATTTATCATCAGTTACCTCACCAGTAGCTTCAAGCTCATCCACATCGCTATCGCTAGCTTGCCCAATAATACGAATTGAATCGGCAGGTAAGTCTAAGTCAGCATACTTAACGATTTCTTCTTTTCGACCGCTTTGGAGCGCTCGGATCATCGGATGAATGATCGACAACTCTTCGTTGAACACATCTTCGACTAACTTTAGGGTAATCACTTCTTTACCCGCAACCACTGCTCTTGCTTGGCAAAGGTAAAACAATGAAACAGCTACATGAGCGACACCTTGAGTGAGCTCCCAAAACAAGTCCTTCATTGGTGTCGTAATCGGTGTCGGTGATTGAAACCACTGCAACTTCCACATTCTATTGAAAAAGCGCTCCCATTCGCTTTCATCGGTTGTATTTGATAGGTGCTCGAATCGATTCCAATTCAAACTACCAAACTGAGCAGCGCGACGAGCAGACCTTAACGTAGGAGAAAAAAGTTCTAGGGCTTTGGGCGTGCCAATGAACAACACTGGCACTTTGATTACGTTAGTGAGAGTAACGAAGAAATTCAGTAATTTGGTCGCACCGCCGGAGCGCGCTGCACTAAGATGCTGAATCTCGTCAATGACTAAGATACCAATAGAATGAAGGGCGCATACTCTGGCTATGTCACCCAACATAGATTCTGCTGATGACCTAGACTTCACATAGAGCAGTTCGTAGTCGCTTCCAATCGCGTCGTCTACCGCACGGAAAAAGTGGATACATAGGCTCTTTGCTGAACCATCATGAGGGCAATCAATCTTTAGCCATACCAACTGAGTATGCTGATAATCTGGGTGATAAATGGCTTGATGCTTATATGAATCTAAAATCGCTTGAACGGCAGTAGTTTTACCTGTTCCAGAACAGCCAATGACCGTCGTTGCCAACGCAGCACTACCCGCATTTCTCGATGCTGCGGAAAAATCGACGTTATCAACATCTAACAGGTTACGCTGATAGTCACTCGATGCGATATTTCGACCAAGGTATCCTCGGCGAATCATCCCTGAAATCATCTGTTCCAGTTGCAGGTGAGCTTTTGTCGGGTACAGAAAACCATCAAGTATTCGCATCATTGCATGGCGACGGATGTATCCAGGTAAGGTTTTTTCCGAGTCTCGCACTTTGGGGTAACGATTTAACTCTTTTGCCGTATTCTGAGGTGAGTTCAATAAAGGTAGTGCATTGATCAAAGGCTGATTTCGGTAATCTTCGATTTCAGGATCTGCGTATTCCGCATGGTGAATCTTAATCATCGTCATCTCCTAAAAAATCATCCAGTGACGGGTATTCAATGCTTTCCGAATTGTGCCCCGTTTGAATCTCAATGACTTCAGCAGTACTTTGCCTCGACTCAGGCTTTAGGTTAACAGCGGTATTATCTCGCTCAAATTCTCGCTCCTCATCTCGATTACCCTTAATTCCGGCCAATCTTTGTGAGTCCTTTAATTTAGGTGTGTTTGCCTTTTTACCACGCTCTCGTTTGGCGATATTCTCCATCGTTTCCTGTAGGTCAGGAGCCTCAAAATCCTTAGCTTGATTCGCTGAAGCCTCTGCAACTTTAGAAGACTTGAGAATACCCGCAGCATCCACGAAACTCATTCCCTTGTATCGACGGCTACGATCTGAAAGCTCACATATCCAATAGGATTGATAACTGTTGTCGGGTCTCAGATAAATAACATCGGTTCGACGCGGGTCAAAGGCCACCTCAACTTTCTTTGGTCTTGTCTGCTTAAATCGGTCAAACCAACCTTCAGCCATTGCTTCACGGCAAGTGTATTTCAGTCCTTTGAAACCAATACCGACCTCAGACACTGTCCCTTTTTCAGTGGGTAACAAGTTCACTTCAACCATCTCTTTACTGCATGGTCTTAACTTACCGGTGCGATTTTTGATTCCCCAGTTCCAAAGCTGAATGGGGACTGCGGGTAAGTCATTAGGCATATCTTCGGCAAAATCATAATCTTTAACTACGTGCCTAGTGTTGTAGTTGATAATGATGTGAATCACTGTCTCAGTGAATGCATGCAAGGTTAATTCTGCGTCTAGCTCATATCTGCGTCCTAAGCGCTTCTTGCCGTTGACTGGCTCAACAATACCACCGACATAGGGTCTGAATTTTGTTTGAAGAGTATTGAAATAGCGCTCCACACCGCCTTTATCATCCCCTCTGTAGGAACGCGAGTTACTTAATTGGATGTTAAAGGCATTAACGAGAACGTCAGCTTGCCTATGCAAAAGCTCACCTTTATCCGCCATGATAGACGCAGGAATACCAATAGAAGGCCACATAGAAGAATCGATTTCTATTCCATAGCTCCGACAATACTCCGTTTTATCAAGAAAGGCGTTAGACATGGCCATCATAGCCGCAACCCATGATGGATTTTCTAAACCAACGTAAAGCCCAGTAACCATGCGACTAAAAACATCTTTAACCACGTAAACCACTGGCCTACCGATGATTTTATTCGGGTCTTTCTCAGAAACTAAATAGAGATCCGCAATCGTTGCATCAATCTCATACCGCCCTCCAGGTCCGATATTCATAAAGGCTGATGTGCTTGTTAGCGCTCTAATATCCTTGTCGTATGCTTTGGATGGCGTTCTTCGTCTTACTACATCATGTTTCTTGTAGTTAGATTCATAGAAATAGCGGAATTGACGAAGAGTCGGTATGGAAGTCTTATCAGAGTCGGGATATCTTGATTTATACAAGCCAATTGCTTTATCTTTGGCGTCTTTGATAGAGAACTTATCGTTTTGAAGAAAGAAGCCATCAATTGCTAGACTGAAAATTTCTGCGACATCATCGGTAATGATGGCACCTATGCCCTCGGCAGTTGTTCGCTTCCGCCCGAGCTTATTGCCCACGTCACGCCTAAATTTACCTTTCCCACCTGACTTATGATAGTCAGGCAGTAATGCATTTGGCGTCATCCCTCTTTGCCAATATCGACGAAGTTGACGAATGAAGTAAATCCGGGGTTTTCCTGTCACTTCAACTGCGTTTCTAATTAGACGGTTTCGCGACGTCTTATCAAATAATTCACTGTGGTCTTTTAGTAGAATTTTAAGCAGCGTATAGGCTTCATCTCGCTTGAGAGCTTGTGCACCGCCGGGCTCAACATGAGAGAAAGTAAAAGGTTCACTGATGCACTCTATCGTTTGTGCTGCGATAAGTTCATGTAGCTCAGAGATTGGCATAAGTATGGGCCAAGCCGATTCATCATCGAGACTGATCAGCCAGATGAACTCTAACGTTTCGTACACAACACGTATTCGCTCGTTTGAATCTGTGTCTTGATAGACTTGATTAAGAAGCATTGCCGACCTCCAAATCTGCACTATCGCTATCTACGAGCTCCACATCTTCGCACTTCCACTCAGTAAACGGAGTTTCAAGTGATGCTTTTAAATATTGATTGGCGATACCATAGCGAAATATTCCGATGTGAGTCCCTTCCTCTAATTGGTATTGATCATCCAATTTTGCACAATATCGGGCTACATAAGCTTTGGGTTGCTTCGCTAACCTAGCGGCAAGATCAATGACATCTTGCTTTGAGAATGGGTATTCGACTTCAGTATCTAAGTCGATAAGTGGTTTTATCCACTTCAGGTTTATTTTGAGTTCGTTGGAGACTTCTTGATCGGTAAAAATGAGATAGGGTACTTTTTTTGCTTCCCAGTACGCTTTCTCTATTTGAAGCTTTTCGACAATGCGCTTGTCATCAAGCTCTAGAGCTGGCTTTACGGGGATCACTAACTGGGAACCATCAACAAAATCGATGATTAAGTCCGTTGTCACTATTTTAAGCTCGCCCTTTTCTTGAGGGTGACGAATACCTAGTTGGCGGCAGATAATCAAAGAGTCAGCAAGAGGAATAGGAAACTGCTCTCGAATGTCGATGACCTCTTCACACCAATCGAACACCAAAAATACGGCAAGCTCATTTCCAGAGAATAAGTGATGAACTCGGCCAACAGTGGCACTTTTGACACGTACACTTTCGCCAGAACTGCTGAACTCTCCGACTTTAATAAAAGGTACATAGTCCTTCCCCGTCCCTTCGCCTCGTTTTTCATCTAAACGCTTTTGGTCTTTCTTATTGAGTGGCTTATCTGCATCTGACATAAAAAAACCTCCGACTAAGCTAAACTTAGCAGGAGGTTAAAAAACGATCAATCTTTATTGTATATGATCATACTTTATTGTGACTGATCAAACTTTATTGTCCGCCGACAGCAGAGCTAAAAAAGAAGAAAAAACTCTCCCCTTTTGCGCTCGATGGTCACAAGCTTTTTGTTGATGGATTTGAAGTCAAACACCTGATGATTGACGGCACTACGGGGGCAGGAAAATCCGTTGCAATCCGCAAGCTCTTACGTTGGATACGAGCACGCGGAGACAAGGCCATTATTTACGATAAAGGCTGCGATTTTGTCAGTAAGTTCTATGAACCGCACAAAGACGTGATTTTAAATCCCTTCGATGAACGTTGCGCAGCGTGGGATATTTGGAGTGATGCCAAAGAGGCGCCAGACTTTGAATCCCTCGCGGCCGCACTTATTCCGCAACACGGCGAAGGTGACCCGTTTTGGGTAGACTCCGCACGAACCATTTTCGCAGCAACCACCTATCAAATGATGATCGATGACAAACACGAATGTACGATTGAAAATTTGCTGCACATTATCTTAACGTCTGAGCTTTCCACTCTCGGTGAACACTTAAAAGACACCGAAGCCAGCTCACTGGTCTCGAAAAGTATCGAGAAGACGGCTATCTCCATCAAATCGGTTCTGGCGACTTACATCAAGTCCTTACGTTACTTACATGGTTTGGATGAAAAAGACGCACAAGGCCACCGTAAACGGGCGCCATTTTCGATCACAGATTGGGTACAAGACGAATCACAACAAGGGTTTCTGTTCCTATCCAGTAATGCAAGACAACACACCGCCCTCAGACCACTGATCTCGATGTGGCTTGCGATTGCCTCCAACGCCATTCTAGGAATGGAGCCCGATGACGACCGCCGAATTTGGGTGATCATCGATGAAATGCCTACGTTACATAAACTGCCTGAACTCACGCACATTATTTCTGAAGTGCGTAAATTTGGGGGGTGTTATTTACTAGGGTTGCAATCTTACGCTCAATTAGAAACCACTTACGGACGCAACGCGGCCAGAGTCATTTTTGATTTGCTCAACACGCGCTTTTTCTTCCGAGCCCCTTCAAAAGCGATGGCCGCCATTTCCTCGGAGGACCTTGGTGATCAAGAAATCGATATCTCACGAGAAAATATCTCTTACGGGGCGAACGCACTGCGTGACGGTGTCTCACTCGGCCATCAAAACAAAACGCGCCCGGTGGTTTCTCCAGCAGAAATCCAAGGTTTGGATGATTTAGAGTGTTACTTGCGCACGCCTAACTCCATGCTCATCACGAAACTGCAACTGAAATACGATCGCATGAGCAATCTGCAACCTTCCTTCTTCAAACGCAGCATACCAGGCGGGAAAGCAATGGAGAGTATCGACCAAGCCTTGATTTTTCATGAGTTAATTGCTTTGCATGAACTCGATGAAACTCAAAGAAACCGATTACTTGCCATCCAGCAAAGTACCTACGAAAACGAAGAAGAGCAACAGCAAACCAGAGCCCGTCAAAAACAAACCCTTGCCAAAGCCTCGAAAAAGAAAAACCCGTCCACCAACGCAACCCAAACCCAACAGCTCGCAGAAGACACACAAAATGCACTTCAGCGAGAAACCGAAGAGGCGTCCATAACACAAATAGAACCGGGCGAGATGTACGATTAACCACCGAAATACAACACCAATGCTCACTGAGAGCAAAAACCATTTTGCCCTCCCCTGTAACAAGCCCTGACCACTCTATCATTCGCGTCAACGCCGTCCGCTAACCCATTCTTACCACACCCAACTCACCGACATTTCGCTGACGTGACGGCTTGCGGCGCCCCAACAAAAGGAAAACACCTTATGATGTCCATCAGTCCTCTCAAATCCGCCTCAGGCGCCACCAAGTACTACTTAAACGAAGAAAACACACCAAATACCCTTGATACGTCACTCGAAAAAGACAGTAACGACAACTACTACCTCAAAGAAAGCAGTACCGCTGACAACACTTTTTGGCACGGTCAGTTAGCCGAAGAAGCAGGCCTAATCGGTAAACCGGTTGACCAAAAAACGCTAGAGTCCGTTTTATCTGGACGCTTAGGCAATGAAACCATCAAGGGTAAACGGGGCGACCATAAATGTGGTTTTGACCTGACTTTTTCAGCACCAAAAAGATTAAGCACGCTCGCACTCGTTGGCGGGGATACTCGCCTTATTGAGGCACATAATGACGCGGTCAAATTTGCTCTATCTCAATTAGAGACAGACGCAGCACAAGTCGTATCGATTAACAAAGAAGGGGAGCGTGAGTTTAACAATACCGAAAACATGGCCTTTGCGGTCGTCCGCCATAAAACCAGTCGTGAAAACGATCCACAACTCCATTCCCATGCCTTGACGGCAAACATGACGCGCGACAAAGAAGAACAACTGCGTACACTCGCGTCTTGTCTCAAACAAAAAGGCGGCGTCATCAATGGGACCGGAGAGCGCATTTACCACTTCCAAAAGTACTACGGTATTTTATACCAGAGCCAATTGGCTAAAGAAGTCATAGAGTTAGGATATACAACGCGAGCCCTCGGCAATGGTCAATTTGATATTGAAGGCGTTCCTCAAGTATTAGTCGACACCTTCTCCACTCGCTCACAACAAATAGAACAACAAACCTTAGATTTAGGCTTTGAATCCCGCGCGGCAAAAGACGTAGCCAACCTTGATACGCGTAAGTCCAAAACCTACGAAAGTGAGGCAACGCTCAATGCTCATTGGCAACAAACGGTGCGCAACGAAGGATATAAGCCCGAAGAACTGGTTAAAAACGCCCTAGGGATCACTCCACAAGAACATAACCCTGAAGAAATCGCTAAAGGCGCGTTTGGTCGCGCCATTGAACACTTAGGGGAATACAACACAGCATTAAAACTGGAAAAGGTCATAGAGTTAGCCGCGGCCGAGTTTACCAAAGGCGGCGTACAAGCCAATGCGATTGACCTTAAAGTGGTCGCTGACCAATGGGTGAAAGACGGGGCACTTATCCCTCTTGCAGAAAAAGGTCAATACACCACGCAAGCCATGCTGAAAACCGAACAAACCCTCCTGGAGGCCACTCAAGGGCGTACGCGCCATATGCGCACGCCAGTCAATAACACTACGTTAGATAAATTAAACCTCACTCAAGGCAACCGCCAAAAGGTGGCGGACATTTACCAGTCCACCAAGCAGTTTCATGTGGTTAATGTATTTGGCAGCAGTGAGCAAATCGCGCAAAACCTCTTGAACGTCGGCAACCATGTCGGCAAACGTGTCCACTTAGTGTCACAAAACGCCAAAGACAAACACCGTCATAGCCAAACCATCCAACGTGAAAGTCATACGGTCGCAACCTGGATAAAACACCGATTTCAAGAAGAGCAGCGCCACTCTGTCCATAGTTTGTTGCACTCAGACGTCCCTATGACCAACAAAGACATCCTTCTTGTCGACAGCGCCCACAAAATGAGCGCCAATGAGTTGATGGCTTTAAACGCAAAAGCTAAGGGATCGGGTAGCAAAGTCATCTTGCTGAACAACACGTCCAGTCGCCAAGGTTTTAAATCTTATAACGCCATCGAGCTTTATCGCAGAGGCAACGTCGTCTCGCACTCTTGGGTAGACAGCAAACAGAGAGACAGTAAGGTTACCTTGCACAACAGCGATACACGCACCCTCGCTAGAGCGTATACCCACTTACCAAACAAAGAAGACACACAAGTGCTGGCGACTTCTCACCTTGAACAACGACGATTGACGGACGAGATCCGTACATCTCTGCAGAACGAGGGTCAACTTGCCCGCAGCGGTATCACCTTGTTCACTCAGCAGCCTCATTATTTGTCTAAGCCCCAACAGGAGTTAGCGCAACATTACAAGCCGGGCATGACCCTTCGCCATTGGGAAGACGGACAACCTCAAGAGTTAGTGGTTTCAACCTCGGATAAGGCAAACAATCGACTCCATGTACTCAGCAAAACAGATGGACAAGAATACACCCTCGATCCCGCTTCCGCCAGATTCAAAGCCCTCAACATGCAGATCTTTAAACCTGACTCGCTGCAAGTTAACCAAGGTGAACGCCTCATGACCACAGGTAAGCACTTTCCATCTGAGTTGAACGCCAATGAGCGTTACGTAGTCACGGATATTTCTAAAGAAACCCTAACGTTAACGGACACGCAGGGCGAATCGAATACCATCCCCGTTGAAGCCTTGAAAGACGCACCACTACAATACGACTATGTCCGTGCGACCTGAAGTCGTATGAAGCGTTGTTCACCACGACAAGAGTGAACCATCTGTATCACCAGATGACCCTAGGTTCCTGAATAAAGCAGCGGAACCGACAATGTAACGAAACTCAGTCGTTAGCTGAGTGGGAACGGAATCGTGAGAAGATGTTCCTCCTGAGAACCACAGCTCGGGTGAGTGCTAGGGAGTCAATATGATGAATGTAATGTGAATCCATGTAAGGTGCGTTATACGATGAAGCAGCGGAAGTGGTTAATACGCTGTAGCCAAAATGGCAATGAGAGTCGGAAAGAGATTGGACATTACTCTTTCGTGATCAGCGTACTCTTCGCACTATAGTGGGCATCTAAGTTGACATTTTTACGCAACATACGGAACAGGGTAAGCCTGTATACCTCCCTATGGGAAAGCGACCTGTGAGGGTTGCCGATAGGTATGCAGGTAAAGGAGGCTAGAGAAAGCGAATGTCCCTTTGTAATGAAGGGGATACAGGTTTATATCTGGCGCGAAAGCGAGCTGACTTCTAGCTGGTCTCCCGTTGCGAGATAGCTTGAAGAACTTTATTAAAGAAGAAAAGCAAATGATGATTTCGAATGAAATTAGTGCGTCTTCTGACAACGAACCGTGGTTTCTTATTCACTGAGTGACCATTGGGTAGTTTTAAAGCTTTAAGTGTGTATCGCAAAGGTAATTTATTTACTGGGTGCTTAACGGTGCCTTTGTGGAGGCTTGAGCTGTATGCAGTGAAAGTTGCACGTACGGTTCTGAGGAGGGAGGCACCTGGCAACAGGTGCCGCCTATCCGACATACCGCCAGTCATATCGAACCAAGGGCGCACACCCTCCTTTCAGGCAAAGCCTTTACGCTCTCGAAAGCGCTCTTTCACGAGCTGACTGAGAAAAGCGCGCGCATCGATGTGTTTACCGACAACCCCGATAAAGCCCAGGCCGCGCTTGAGAAAAGCGAAGTGAAGCTTTCTGCCATCGAGCGAGTCATGCAGACTCAAAACGTCAACGACCGCTACCTCTCTGAAACCACCGCCGCCACAGTCAAAAGCGACATCGAGCAAGCCCTCACTCTCTTAAACAAAGAGCACGATTCACCACTGCAAGAGAAAGCGTTGAACTTTGCCCTGGGTCATCTTTCTGAAAAAGAAGCGGCGTTTACACAAAAAGAGTTAGTCGTCGAGGCGATCCGTTACGCTTTTGAAGAGGCCAATCAACCGATAATCAAAGAGCAAATTGAAACAGAGCTCGCCAAACGCAGTGACGTCCTCTCTGCCGAATACAGCGATGGTACACGCTGGACCACCCAAGCGGCACTCGATACCGAAAAACACATTTTACGAAACATTGATCAAGGGAAAAATCAACACAAGCCGTTTGCCACCCACCAACAAATCAAAAATTATCTCGATGCACAGCCTCGCCTTACCCAAGGACAAAAGGACGGCATCACCCTTATCTCAACGACCAAAGACAGTTTTGTGGCCGTGCAAGGTTTGGCGGGCACCGGTAAATCCACCCTGCTCGAATCCAACATTGAATTGATTCAACACGCCACCCAAGCCAGTAACCAGCCACCTTCGCAAGTGATTGGTCTGGCGCCAACGCACGCCGCCGTCAGCGAACTGGAAAGCAAAGGACTACAAGCGCAAACGCTAGAAAGCTTACTGACCGACCTAAGACGTGGCATCACCTTACCAGAGGAGTACAAAAACACCCTCTTCTTTTTGGATGAAGGCTCTATGGTCAGCAACCAACAAGCCAAAGAGCTCACCGACCTTATATTGCAAAGCGGCTCCAAAGCCACCTTGCTTGGGGATAAAGAGCAGCTGCTTTCTCTTAATGCCGGTAAACCGTTTGAATTGAGCATAAGTCAGGGCCGTATCGATACGGCTTACATGACCGACATCGTTCGTCAGAAGAATGAAATACTGCTTGGCGCCGTACACAACATTGTAGATAAGCAGCCAGACAGCGCTCTCGATAAACTATCTCAGCAAGGCCCTGATACACTCGGTAGCACGCAACATATTGTCTCAACCCTCGATGAAAATGCGAAAGACCAAAGCAAAGCGCAACTCATCGCCACCGAAAAGCTGCCATACGCGGTGGCGCAGGACTACCTTGCCCGTACGCCCGAGACGCGAGAAAACACGCTGATCATCGCTTACACAAATAATGAGCGTGACCACATCACTGAGCACATTCGTGCCGGACTGATGAAAACACGGGAGATAGGCCAAGAAAACATCATCACCACCCGATTACGCTCTACAGGTGATAGCAAAGAAGAGCTGACCACCATGATGCCTTATCAGAAAGGGCTCATTTTAAGCACGAAGCCAGGAGAGTACGACATCATTACCCACGTTAATTCGGAGCACGGTTTGGTGACTCTTCAAGACGTAAATACAGGTAAGACAAAGCCATTTTTGCCACGCAACAAAGACCACAAATACACGTCACTCTTCGTTCAATCAGAAAAGCCACTTTCAACCGGTGACAAAATCATGACCCGATTTACCGACAAAGCGCGAGGCATTAAAGCCAATGTGGAATACACCATCAGTCATGCCACCAAAGAAGAAATCACCGCGCTGTCGAAAGAGGGGCAAACGTTAAGCCTTAATCCAAACCAACTGAAAGACGGGCATTGGGATTACGCTTACACCAGAACCGCAGATATGGCGCAAGGCGCGACGTATCAGAACATCATTACCACCCTAAAGGGTAAAGGCGCACTGACGAACTTAAGACGCGCTTACATCGATTTAAGCCGGGCGAGTAGTCATGTGAAACTCTTTACTGACAGCCCAAAACAGATGATGAAGAGCTGGTTATCGAAAGAGGTCAATAAACACAGTGCCATTGAAACCATCGAGAACATTGCACCACACAGTACGCCTTACTTTAATGACAAAGCCCTATCTCATGAAGACGTGCGTTATCACAATAGAAACGGAGATTTTGACTACAACCAATTTAAAGAACACATCAGCCAAACGTTACCGAAATACACGGAAAGCTTAGCCATCAACCTCTTGGGGCAACCGAACCCATCTAAATCAGACCGTGATTATCTCACCTTTGGTATTGGAAAATCGGCAATAAAGGTATCGTTAACGGGGGAATATCGAGGGTATTTTAAAGACTATACCACCGGTGAAAAAGGCTCATTAATCAATTTAATGATGATTCATAAGGAAATAAATTATAAGGAGGCAATGCAAGAAGCCCACAACATCCTTAATGATCCTGATAAATACCAACTCACCGCCAACCCCAAACATGACCAATTACTGAATACGACGCCAAAACACATGGCACAATTTGAAGAGAGAGCGAAAGAATATATACAAACCAGCCAGCCACTCACAGACACATTAGCCCAAACTTACCTCAATAAATTGGGGATTGAACACCCTAAGAATGACCATGTTCATTTTCATCAAGAGGTATATTCCTCAGAGGACAAAACATTTCACCCGGCGATGATAACTAACATTCACGAAAGGGCGCGAATATACTTTGTTAATCTGATGTAAAAAGAACTTTTTCCCTGTAATCTTTATTCCATGCGGCTTGGTTCATCTTTCTTGGTACAGACAAGTTACCCTCTGATTTTCTAAATAGGTTCTGCACAAAGCGACGACAACAAGCCATATTCAACGCTGAATCCCCAGCGTAAATTCGCTGCTCGTCTTCTTTGAAAATTACGTCCAACGCCCAGTGCTGCTGATTCTCAATATGCCAATGCTTTCTTGTTGCCTTTGAGGCTAACTCTAAAGATAAATGGTCTGTGCAAATATAGTACGAGGTTTCATAACTTCCTTTCCCTTTGACACTCCTATCTCTTACCACTGCAACAATGCTTTTTACGAGACACCACTTCTGTCTGAGTGCTTCGCTGAAGGCTGCAGGAAGCACGTAAACCTCACGAACCTCTTTTCTACCATGCCCTTTCTCTTCCGTGATGTATGATTCCTGTTTATCTTCAGGCAAAGCCCAATAGTCTTGGAATTGCACATCAATTTCTGCTAATAAACTTGGTTGATTCAGTTTAACTTGTACTAGGATATCTCCACCTTTATCAACTACTTTATTCAGTGTTTCAACCTGACAATGCAGGGCATCAGCAGTTAATAAACATCCTTTGATATCTAAAGCGTCTAGCATGTTTCTTATTGCTAGCAGCTCCATACCTTTGCCGTCACAAGGTTGGTGTGTGAGAGTCAAACCCTCGTCTACATCAAATGCCGAAACCATATAGAGGGGGTGCTGTTGTTTGCTTGCTTTTGCCCCTTTTAGAACCTTCCCATCAACACTGATTATAGGCTGAGCATGCTTCTCTCTGTGCAAATTGACCCAGCCCACCATAGCTTCCAATAGCGTCTCTGGCACAACGGATCTCATGATCGCAGCTATATTATGTCGAGTGGGAAGACCATTTTCGTAGGGGAAATACTCACGTAACCACTCGATATTTCCTTCACCGAAATCCTTAATCTCTGTCCATTTATTTTGACCACAAATCATGGCTGTTATGACCACGAAAGCGACTTCCATAACAGGATAAACTTGATTGATGTGCGAACGGGTATCTTTCACTTTTTTAAGTTGCTCAATGATAATCATGTGCGAATTTCTCATGTTTTTTTACTTCATGATCAGATCGTGATTATCTAAAAAAGTTCCCTGTAAAATAAATCCATTATTTTCAATGGTTAAAGTTCGATCCCGCCCTTACTTTGACTTAGAGCGAAGCTCGCAACTTCGTTGTTATTCAAGTTGCTGTACACTTTCATTGTATAATGGCTAACATCGGCATCAAATAGCTGGTCTTTTGACAGGACTAATTCTTGCTTTGCAAACATAATATTTCGATACACGATAGCACCACTATCATGCACTAAAGTCACACGATAACCCATGATGTCCTGGCCATACACCCTTAAGTCCACACCACTTATCGCTTGTAAGCCATTAAAAATCCACTCCCAAGGGTTAATAACAGGAGGAAGGATTTGATAAAGCGTCGTCATCGCAGTATTCCCACCACTTAGATCTTCAACAATCGCAGAACCTTCACTTTGATCAAGTAACGAGCCTACTGTAATCGGGAAGGATTGACTGCGGAAATTAGGAACATACACACACAGCTCTTCAAGCGTAATGCCATTAGTAAAACCACTACCTTCAATCTCGTCACTATTACATAAATTACGCTCGGATTCCCCGGTGACCACTTTAGGAATGTGTTTTACAACCGCATTTACAGCACTCGCTAAATTGAATGTTTTTCCAATATTGGCCAGCTTAAAGTTTGTTGTAACAGCCTTATTCATTGCCTGAGAGGCAGAGTTTACAAAAGTCGCCCCTGTAGGCCCTGTTGTAATTTTGACTAATGAATTAAACAAACGACGAATGTTAGGAACCATCGCCTTTTCCCAAATTTCAGAATTCAAATTAACATCCGACACGCTCTTCTTCATCACTTCCCAAGAGATTGGATCGATACCTGCAGGTTTTAAATCATTATTTACTCTGTCTTTTGAAACAAACAAAGTAGATTCATTTTGCATAATATAAGAGCGAAGGTTTGAAAGAAATTCAATAACAGAAACATCCTGTTCACCAGGTTTAAAATACTCTGCTGGATATAAAACTTCTGCGTTACCCGTAGGAGTCGTCTCAAGCCCAAACAACATCACCTCCGAAAGACTTACCTCTTTGTAGGCCACGTACGAGTTGTTCCAAGTTTTAACTATCGGCGTAGTAGTACACTCCGCACATCTAACTATGTCTCGAATTACATCCTTTAAAAGCTTGTCTAACTCCCTTTCAGCAGTAGTCATCGATAACTTTTCTGCAAGATATTTTTGTATAAACAGTAGCTCTTGATAATGGATTTTCTCTTCTTTTGTTGGCTTTGGTGACGAGAAATCTATTTGCTCAATTTCTGCGTCATGAAAGCGCTTTGCTTCATTATCATACTGAACGAACAATTGTTGTTTTGCACCGACAAAATCTAACCCTGTTTTACCGCTGTTTTCCTCGAGCTCTCGACGAATGATTGCTTGTAGTTCAGGGTTAATACGAGCGTCCATTATGGACTGCGTGTCTGCGATAATAGGGCTAAAATAACCCTGTTCTCCATGATGAACATCGGCAAGAACGATATTAGTATTACGGCTCTTCTCCGCTTAGATGAGTCTATAAACTAACAATAAAACCGCTAACACATTGATTTACAATCGCTTCCCACCTTATATATCAGTGTTGTAGTTTGTCGTTATTATCTTCCGCTCTATTTAACTTTAAAGGCCAATCCGTACAGTCTGTAACGCTTGAAGAAAGCTCTCATTCAGTACTCGTCAAGTGCAAGCGAGATAGACGCTGTAAAGTTGTTGATCCTGAGACTGGAGCTCCGCGCACCGTCGACCACTACGTTCACCGTCGCCTGTCGGATTTACCTGTCAGTGGTCGCCCTTGCGTTATAGAAATTGAATTGGCTCAGACAAGGGATAGGCTCGGCCGAAGGTTGATTGAAGAGGCTGATTTTGTTGATAAGGGGAGTCGTTATACAAAGAGGTTCTGTCACTTTATTAGTGGACTGTGCCGCTATATGAGCATCCACGCAGTGTCGAAGCATTTAGACATACGCTGGGAAACCGTGAAAAATATCGATAAAGCATCTCTCTCTACCTTGCTGCTTAGAGCTAAGAAGTTGACCAACTTGTTCATATTGGCGTTGATGAAGTCGCCAGGGCTAAAGGCCATGATTATATGACCGTCGTTTATGATCTCGTTTCAGGACAACTTATTTGGGTTGACCATGGGCGGACTTCAAACGTACTCATCAACTTTTTTGAACAATTATCACCGCAAACGAGAGACGGCATCCAAGCGGTATCAATGGATATGGGGCAATCTTACCAATCAGCAGTGAGAAACGCTCTTCCGAATGCAGACATCGTTTTTGACCGGTTTCACGTTATGCAGAACTACTCTCTTCTGATAAGGAAAGAGCGTAATAAAGCGTTTAGGAAAGGAACACATGACGAGAAGAAAATGCTTAAAGGGACGCTATTTTTACTCCTCAAAAATGCGCCGAAATTAAGCGATAAGCAGTCAGATAGGCTAGATGATTTACTGGAAAGCAATAAGACTCTTTGTACGATTTATATGCTCAAAGAGCAGCTTCAAGCCTTATGGGATGAACGTAATTTTGACTTGATGATCGCAGCGCTTGATGCGTGGTGCCAGCTTGCTAAAAAGACGAGGATCTTATCTCTCATCAACTTTGCAGACGCGCTTTGGGAGAGAAGAGTTGGGATCTGCAACTATGCAAAATATAAGCTGACGAATGCCCGAGTGGAAGCAGGGAATGTATCGATAGGTCTTCTTAGACGGAGAGCCCGAGGAGTAAGGGATACTGATTACTTTAAATTGAAGATTAGACAAACCTCAATCCTAGAAACTCACTCTACCATTTATCCGGAAATCAAGCTCATCTAAGCGGAGAAGAGCCGTATTACTAATCATCTCGAGCTTGATATTAAGATATTGCTTCTTAATTGGCTCTTGCTCTTGATACCAATCCGAAGAAACCGAATCGTATTTTTCTTTTAGATAATCCTCACAAGGCTTCTCTTCCGAACGGTAAGTTAAGCAATTCTTCGAAAGGACCAACTGAAATAGGTATAGGGAATCATGGTATTTAGGATCCACTTGGTCATAGAACACCGTTTGAACAACCGATGAGTGATTAACCTCTTGTGCAAAAGAGGCATTCGACACAAGCGCGCTCATTAATACGAACGGCAAAGCCTTAGATATTTTCATGTATTTTTATTCTCGCTGAGATTTTGTGCTTCGCCGCTAATAATAAAAATACCAATAAAAATATCATTCGAATTTACTGATAAAACAATCAAAAAACTATGAATAGAAGGCCAGATGCCTTATTAATAGTAAAAATATATTTATGTGTTCTTATATTGAAATCAATGATTAAAAGTAAAATAACTCAAAAGCAAAAAAGCGATGGTCAACAAGTCATTGGTTAAAATGCTCTCAACTACCCACCTTAGTTCTTCTCTATGCTCCCTAAACTTCAGCTAAAATCATGTTAGAGGACCATTAAAGACCGATCTTTACCGTCCCTTTATAGATATGGCTTTACACGCCCTATTGAACCCTTACAATGTGCAGCAACTATATTTATCAAGGTTTATCTCTATGTCTATTCAATGGTTTCCGGGTCACATGCATAAAGCCCGCAAAGAAATCGAAGAAGTTATCCCACAAGTTGATGTGATCATCGAAGTACTGGATGCGCGTATTCCGTTCAGTAGTGAAAACCCAATGATCTCCTCACTGCGCGGCGATAAGCCTTGTGTAAAAGTACTGAACAAGCGTGACCTTGCCGATCCTGAGTTAACTGAACGTTGGATTGAGCATTTCGAAAAAGAGCAAGGTGTAAAGGCTATTGCAATTACCACCAGCGTTAAAGAAGAAGTAAATCACATCATGGAACTGGTTCGTAAGCTTGCGCCACACCGTGAAGAGATTGGTAAGAACATTCGTACTATGATCATGGGTATCCCAAATGTGGGTAAATCAACCATCATTAACTGCCTAGCAGGACGTACAATCGCAGTGACAGGTAACCAACCCGCGGTAACTCGTCGTCAACAGCGTATTAACCTACAAAACGGCGTGATTCTTTCAGATACCCCAGGGATCCTTTGGCCAAAAGTAGAAAACCCGCACAGCGGATTCCGCCTAGCAGCAACCGGCGCGGTAAAGGATACGGCAATGGAATACGATGAAGTGGCATTCTACACCGTGGAGTATCTTGCGAAGCAGTACCCTCACCTACTGCAAGAGCGTTACCAAATTGAAGAGCTGCCAGAGTCTGACATCGAGTTGATGGAAGCGATCGGTCGTAAGCGCGGCGCACTTCGTGCTGGTGGTCATATCGACCTTCATAAGTGTTCTGAAATCTTACTTCACGAGCTTCGTAACGGCACTTTGGGTAAGGTAACTCTAGAACTACCAGAAATGATCACAAAAGAGCTGATCGAAGTTGAAGAAGCCGCAGCATTAAAAGCCGAGCAACAAGCTAAGAAAAAAGAAGAACGTCGTAAGCGTTACTTGAAGAACAAGCGTTAATAGCGATTAATCACTCTCATATATCCCTCTAAACATATTCACGTTCTATTTCATGTAGGACGTGAATATCGTGCCCCTCCTTTGTTGATCTAGCTAACATACTGACAAATCTATAGAAATGCTCGTTTACAATCATCAAGACTGTGACATACTACGCAAATTATTGTTTATCAATTTCGGCTAGTTTCTCAATGCGCTCTTACATCGGGTTCAAAAATCAACGATTTAAAACCTATTTCGACAATGAAATTTATCTGCCGTACATAAATTTCATCTACATCCCGATCTCAATATTCTGTGCTTTTATTGTCTCGGACTATGTTCACTTCGGTACAGAGTGCATTACACCAATAGCCTTTCGCATCGTACTGTTCTTGATGATGATGGCCGTTGCCCATTACTGCATCAAAAACAAACCTAACGTTTTAGAGTTCGTAGAAAGTACCTTTCTTGTTATTAGCTCTCTGTTCTTAGTCTATGTTGGTCGACTCGCTATTGATTTAGGGAACTTTGACTACCAAGGTGGCATCATTCTAGTGATGATCTACATAGGTACGTTTTCTCGTTTGTCTGCCAAATACAGCATTACGACGCTTTCATTTATCTTTTCCGCGTACTTGATTGGCCTATCTCCCCTACTATACGCTGCAGAACCTACTCACGAAATTGAGACCATTTCGGTTTACTTATCTGGCTATGTCTTAATTTCTGCAGCCTGTATAAGGCGTGACTTAGAAGTACATAAACGCTTCGCACAGTCTGAACAACTTCGTAAACAAGCGATACAATTACGTAAACAATCGAATATGTTTGAAGCGCTATCTTATAAAGACGCGCTTACCGGTTGCTACAACCGACTTTACCTACACCAAGTGATCGAACCGAGCATTGATCGCGACTTATCGATCACATCGATTATGATCGACATTGACCATTTCAAAAGCATTAATGATACCTACGGGCACCAGATGGGCGATCTGGTAATTAAAGAGTTGGCCATCGAAATTCAGAAAAAACTACCACTGGGCAGTAACTGTTTTCGATATGGAGTAGAAGAGTTTCTGATTTTGGTTCAAGGTGGAACTAAAGATTCAATTCAATCTCTCGTAGATTCTCTATTGGAGTGCCCTTCTCACCTTCGTTTAGAAGTCACAATTTCAATTGGCGTTAAACATTCACCTCAAGCACTAGGTTCGGTAGAGCAACTCATCGATGACGCCGATCAAGCACTCTATATTTCAAAGAAAAACGGCCGAAACCGTACATCTTGGTCTAATTAACGTCTTACCGACGCCCTTTTCTATTGCAAGCGAAACGAAAAAGCCCCAAACATCTGCATGCTTGGGGCATTAATTGTATTCTCAGTCGCAAAATTGCATCATGACGAACAAAGCGTCAGAGCGTGACAATTACGAAAACGCAGCGCTTTTGGTTCTCTGCTCGAGGTCAACGGGAGAAGCCCAAGAGATCACTTTCTCATTCACTTTACTTCCGCACGGCGCATTCCACACCTGTTCCCGTTCTTGTTTTCCGCCAATCGCTTCATAAAACGCTATAGCTTGGTGGTTATCCGACATCACCTCTAGATAAAGCCCGGAATCAGAATAGTATTGTTGTAAGCGTTGGGACAATTCAGACAACAAACGTTTACCCAGGCCACGGCCACGATAATTACTGTCTACGTGCAATGCATCAATGAACGTTCCCCGTTCAAAATTATGGTTGCCAAACGCACAAACAAAACCAACCAGTAAGGGCGGGATCGAACTTTAACCATTGAAAATAATGGATTTATTTTACAGGGAACTTTTTTAGATAATCACGATCTGATCATGAAGTAAAAAAACATGAGAAATTCGCACATGATTATCATTGAGCAACTTAAAAAAGTGAAAGATACCCGTTCGCACATCAATCAAGTTTATCCTGTTATGGAAGTCGCTTTCGTGGTCATAACAGCCATGATTTGTGGTCAAAATAAATGGACAGAGATTAAGGATTTCGGTGAAGGAAATATCGAGTGGTTACGTGAGTATTTCCCCTACGAAAATGGTCTTCCCACTCGACATAATATAGCTGCGATCATGAGATCCGTTGTGCCAGAGACGCTATTGGAAGCTATGGTGGGCTGGGTCAATTTGCACAGAGAGAAGCATGCTCAGCCTATAATCAGTGTTGATGGGAAGGTTCTAAAAGGGGCAAAAGCAAGCAAACAACAGCACCCCCTCTATATGGTTTCGGCATTTGATGTAGACGAGGGTTTGACTCTCACACACCAACCTTGTGACGGCAAAGGTATGGAGCTGCTAGCAATAAGAAACATGCTAGACGCTTTAGATATCAAAGGATGTTTATTAACTGCTGATGCCCTGCATTGTCAGGTTGAAACACTGAATAAAGTAGTTGATAAAGGTGGAGATATCCTAGTACAAGTTAAACTGAATCAACCAAGTTTATTAGCAGAAATTGATGTGCAATTCCAATACTATTGGGCTTTGCCTGAAGATAAACAGGAATCATACATCACGGAAGAGAAAGGGCATGGTAGAAAAGAGGTTCGTGAGGTTTACGTGCTTCCTGCAGCCTTCAGCGAAGCACTCAGACAGAAGTGGTGTCTCGTAAAAAGCATTGTTGCAGTGGTAAGAGATAGGAGTGTCAAAGGGAAAGGAAGTTATGAAACCTCGTACTATATTTGCACAGACCATTTATCTTTAGAGTTAGCCTCAAAGGCAACAAGAAAGCATTGGCATATTGAGAATCAGCAGCACTGGGCGTTGGACGTAATTTTCAAAGAAGACGAGCAGCGAATTTACGCTGGGGATTCAGCGTTGAATATGGCTTGTTGTCGTCGCTTTGTGCAGAACCTATTTAGAAAATCAGAGGGTAACTTGTCTGTACCAAGAAAGATGAACCAAGCCGCATGGAATAAAGATTACAGGGAAAAAGTTCTTTTTACATCAGATTAACAAAGTATATTCGCGCCCTTGGAATGATCATTGTTACTGAACGTGGCAAAGGATATCGATTCGCAGGTCAAGTAACGCAAGATAAAGAAGGTGCACTTCGTAAGATTCAAGCGCAAGCAAAGCAAGATTCGCAACAAACATTAGAGGTGGTACCGAAAGAAGAAGCGGCACAAGAAACCACAACTCCTGCGAAAAAGAGCAGTAATTTGTTGACGTTATTTGGCGTATTTACCCTTGTAGCCGTGCTATCCCATTATCTATTTTCTTACTTGGATAGAAATACCTTGGCTGAAAACCTAGCAGGAGAGCATTTTATTTCCTGTAAGATAGAAACCGATGAATTTACTTTTAACGAGCTCTATAACGTTACTCTTTATGAATATAAAGATCGAAAAATCATTATCGATAATTCAGGGAATTCTTTGAGCTTCCCTAGCGAATTTAAAGGAGTGACTTGTGAATAAAGAAAAACAAATATTTTTGATAGTGGGACTGCTAGGTCTATTAGTTGGCTGGTTAACCACTTTAATACCTCAAGCGCACCTAAAGGGGCATTATTTAGCCAATACCGCTTCGATAGTAAATCCGCCTAATAAAATCATTTATAACCAGGCTTCAGTTAATATCGAGTTTAAGAAAAATAATAGCTATGAGCTGCTCTATGTCTCGACTAAAGAAGCTGGCTTTACGTCATCAGGTACTTACGCGGTTAGCCAACATGATATTTCGTTAGACGAAACTCAACATGAGCAGATCATTCCTAATCGAGATCTCACGTTTTACGAGAAAGTCATGATCAGTGAAGGCGCTGTTCTGTCTTCAGATGCGATGACTTACATTCCGTTGAACGATGAAGAGCTGTTACTGGTGACCCAACGTGGATTAATTCATTTTTGCAAAAAGGTCATCTGTGCTGAGTTAGCTGCATATTCAAATTCGGAGCCTGAATTGGATATCAATTAAGCACAGGCTCCGTATTTGAAAAGCGCTCGTGACTAACGATCTTTAGTTGCGAGTGATTCATCCCAATGCTGACGCCTAGCTGTCCTCAATAAAGTAGGCGTCAGATCGTGAAAACACCCACCTATGATGTGAATAATACCCCTTCCCTGTTCATTTCAATCACTAGGCTGAGAATTCTGACATTTTATAAATGCTCGCCCACTATATGCAATAACACTAATCAAAAGTGATCCAAGTTATATTCTAACGAACGATAAAATTTATTTATTAACAACTAAATAACAGTAGTTAATCACGATTTACAACCACAATTAACATCAAAAAAAATGTTTGTCTTAGATCATATCAACCTCAACTATGCCTCGTGCCACAGTGCAGTTTTCTGTACATTCATTGTCATATTCTGAAACAGTTTCTTATATTTCTTTAAACTTTGTGGAGATTTCTATGTTAGAACTCTTAATCGGATTAGTGGTTACCGTCGCTGTTGGTTACTTTATTGTAAAAGGCTATAAGGCGGCGGGCGTATTACTAACAGCTGGCCTTGCTCTTCTTCTTATTACTGGCCTTATTGGTCACACAGTCTTACCAGCTAAGATAGCTTCAACAGGTAACATGGTTACCGATTCACTAGAATTCGTTAAATACATGCTTCAGTACCGTGGCGGCGGCCTAGGTATGCAAATCATGCTTCTTTGTGGTTTCGCTTCTTACATGACGCACATCGGCGCAAACAACGTTGTAGTGAAACAGTTCTCTAAGCCACTGTCTGTTATCAAATCTCCATACGCACTGCTTGTTGCTGCGTACATCGTGGCGTGTCTGATGTCTCTAGCAGTAAGTTCTGCAACGGGCCTTGGCGTTCTATTGATGGCTACCCTATTCCCAATGATGACGGCAATGGGTATTTCTCGCCCAGCTGCGGTTGCGGTATGTGCATCTCCGGCGGCTATCATTCTTTCACCAACATCGGGTGACGTAGTTATCGCTGCAGAGAAGTCAGGTTTAGACCTAGACGTATTCGCGGTTCAAACGGTACTGCCAGTGTCAATCTGCGCAATCATCGTAATGGCTGCAGCGGCTTTCTTCTGGAACAAGTACCTAGATAAGAAAGAAAACACGCCTATGGAAAAAGTTGATGTTTCTGAGATCGAAACAACAGCGCCTGCTTTCTATGCGGCTCTTCCTTTCCTACCTATCATCGGTGTTTTCCTATTCAACGGCCGTACCATTCCAGGGCTTAAGCTAGACATCTACACTATCGTAGTTGGCTCAATTTTCGTTGGTGCGCTTGTTGATTACGTTGTGAAGAAATTCGACGGTGAAAAGACGCTAGAAGATCTAGATTCTTGTTACCAAGGTATGGCGGACGCATTTAAAGGCGTTGTAATGCTGTTAGTTGCGGCAGGTGTATTTGCTCAAGGCCTGATGTCTATCGGTGCGATTGATAACCTAATCGGTCTTGCTGAAGCAGCAGGTGCTGGCGGCATCGCACTAATGCTTATCCTCACAGGTCTAACGGTTGCTGCGGCAATTGCTACAGGTTCTGGTAATGCACCTTTCTATGCATTCGTTGAGCTTGCGCCTTCACTGGCTGCGAAGATGGGTCTAAACCCTGCGTTCCTTATTATCCCAATGCTTCAAGCATCAAACCTAGGTCGTACTATCTCTCCAGTATCTGGTGTAGTGGTAGCAACTTCAGGCATGGGTAAAATTAGCCCATTTGAAGTGGTAAAGCGTACCTCTGTACCAGTCATCTGCGGCCTTATCACGGTTATCTTCGGTACACTTGTTCTAGTACCAATGGCAGCTTAAGTCGTTAATAGTTATACAGACATAAAATGCTTAAACAAAAAGGCGCTGAACTTAATAAGTTCAGCGCCTTTTTAATATTACTTTTTCAACATCGTTAAAGCTGTGGAGATATGAGTAAACAGTACGGCTTGAAATAGTTTAATTTCAAAGGAACAAGCCCTACTTCATTTCTCCGTAACGCTCTAGGTAAAGAACGGTTGCTGCAGTGCGTGAAGGCACTTGTAGCTTTTTCAGCAGGCTTTTCATATGTACCTTAACTGTCGATTCAGAAATGAACAAATGGTCAGCGATCTGCTTGTTACGGTAACCTTTCGCGACTTCTTGAAGGATCTGCATTTCACGTTCAGTCAGTTGGTCAAAGATGTCGTTGCGGCTGCCAGCGTCGTTTAAGTAACGAGCAACCACACTGCTGTAAGCTTTGTCGCCACTGTGTGCCTGCTTAAGCAGTTCGATCAGTTCATCAGGCTCGGTGTCTTTCAGCAAGTAACCATCAGCACCCGCTTTTACAATCGCCTCAATGTCTGCAGGGCTGTCAGAGACCGTCAGGATTACAATGTTTGCGCTAGAGCCGTCAGTACGAAGTGCTTTCAAGGTATCTAAACCAGACATGCCCTTCATATTGAGATCCAAAAGGATCAAATCAGGTTCTTCTTCATGAGCAAGAGCAACCGCTTCAGTGCCGTTACTTGCTTCTGCAATCACTTCGAATTCGTCTTCAAAGCTTAGTAATTGGCTTATACCTCTGCGCATCAATGGATGATCATCAACCAGCATTACTTTACAAATCGTCAACTTTAACTTCCTTCAAACTTTTATATTTCAATATGACTGTACAGCCTTCACCTTGCGCCGCTTCAATCGTCAAGTCGCCATTCAGTCTTGCCGCACGCTCCTGCATAATGCTCATCCCGTAGTGGTTCACCTTGGAACTACTTGAGTCAAAGCCATCTCCATTATCTTTTATCACGACTAATACTTCACCGTCCTCATCGATACAGCATACATCTATCAAGTCGGCATTGGCGTGTTTTATTGCATTTATTGTTGCTTCACGAATCAATTGAAGCAAGTGAACCTGACTATGCGCATCAAGCTCGATCGATGAGAGATTATTAGTGAGGTTAATCTTCGCATCGGTTCTCTCGCTGAGCTCCTCAAGCATGGTACTTAAGGCGTCTCCAAAGTTACCCTCTTTAATGGTCAACCTAAATGTGGTGAGTAGCTCTCTTAACTGGGTATAAGCGTCGGCTAAGCCGTTTCCGATCTCAGACGCGATTTGTTCAGATTGCTCTCGGTGCTGTTGCTCTGGCAGTTTGCCAATCACACGCTTTAATAGTGTAACTTGAATTTTCAAGTACGACAGTGATTGAGCCAATGAATCGTGGAGTTCACGTGCAATCGTGGCACGCTCTTCCATAATAATAAGCTGTTCAGCTTTCTTTTGAGCACGATTGTAGTAGATCGCTCTCGATAGCAGTTGAATGAAGCTTTCGATCAGAGCTTTAGTTGAGTGCCCGTGGTAATATGAACAGTATAAGTAGCCGAGAATAAGTTCGTTATCGTCGAGTTTCATCTCAAACTTTTCGTAGTCTAAATTCGAATCGTAACCTTCATCCATAATCAATGAACGGCCTGAGTTATCTACAATCTCAAGTCTCAATGATCCAATCCCTTCCAAGCTCACGAGATGCTGCAAGATAGCTCGGAAGTTTTCAGGAGCAATACGCGTCACCGTGAGCTCTTGTGACGAGTTATAAAGTGCCTGAAGCGACTGGTTAGCATTTTGCAGCTCAATCGTCTTCGCATCCACCACATCTTCAAGGTTTCGATAAAGCACGCCTAAATCTTTGGCCATCGAGTTGAAGGTTTTGGTCAAAATACCCATTTCGTTGTTACTGGTCACCTTGAGTTCTACCTCGAAGTCGCTGTTTTTGATTCTTTGGCTCGCACCGACAAGAGCATGTAGCGGTTTAACAACTTGTTTACGTACAAAATGAACAACAAAAAGAGATATGACGAGAATTCCACCTAAACCGACACCACCAGCCCACGCCAGTTTAATCAATTTGTCTTCAAAGAATTCTTGCAGTTTAAAAACAAATCCATCGATCTCAGTTACGAAGTTTTCAACCAACACGAGATAGTGTTTACGGTCTTCACTATTCAGAACGCGTTTCAATTCATGCCAACGGCCAATAATTAGATAGTAGTCTTCTGTGATATCCGTCGGAACATCCCAACTCACCAATTTAGTCATCGAAGGCGAATAAAGTGAACTTTCAAACTCACGGATATGAGAATCGAAATCAACAGATTCTATTTGAATATCATGGGCTAAACGATAGCTTTGCATACGCATCGAACCGGCTACATTGACGGCCTCAGCATCGTTCAAGCTTGAAGCTAAGGTAAAGATAGCAAAGCCAGTAGTAGCAACGGACAACAGCAATATAGAGAGTAATGACTTAGCTATTGTACTAGTAACAGATGAGACTGGTTTTATAAGCAAAGGTGACTTCCTATTGATAAATGACTTGCTATTAGGCTCGTATTGTCACACATCAAAAATCATAGCTCCATTCAATATGTGATCACTCGCCTCGTAATTTATTGATCTATGACAATATATACCCCCAATTAGCCCTTAGGGGGTATTTATACAATTGTTTCTAAACCTACACTACTTGTGATGACAAATTACAAGATATTAATGAAATAATGGCCTAAAATTACAACATCTTAGCAACATCTAGGGGTTTTTAGTGGTAGATCTGTCAAAACGTCGTCTGTTTTCTAGAAAAAAAGTCGATTCAAGCCAAATTCGTTTGCCTTGGATTCATAACCTAGAGAGCTTTGTAGATGATTGCACTCGCTGCGGAAAATGCATCGAGAGTTGTGAGACTAAGATAATCATTGTAGGTGATGGTGGGTTCCCCACTGTCGATTTCTCTATCGATGAATGTACGTTCTGCTATCAATGTGCAGACGTTTGTCCGGAACCCATTTTTACGCCAAAGCAAGGAGAGCCTTGGCAAGCAAAAGCACGTATTTCTGATAAGTGTTTAGCGCAACAAAATGTTAATGCCGAAGCTGTGGTGACATGTGTGAACCTATGGCCATTCAATTTCAACTTAGAGCAGGCAGTGTTGCTCTACCAAAAATCGAGTTAGATGAGTGTAGCGGTTGTGGAGCCTGCGTAGCAGTTTGCCCTGCTTCAGCTATTCTTGTGAGTAATGCATAAATAAAAATAACGAGAGCAATTTATGGCACTAAATGAAGTGCATATATCAAGTTTAGTCGTGCATGTGAGCCCAGAGCATCTCAATGAGATCAAAGCTGAGATCGAGCAATTCGATAACGCTGAAATCTACGGAGATAGCCCTGAAGGCAAAATCATCGTGGTCCTAGAAACCGAGAACCAAGGTTTTGTAACGGACACCATCGAAGCAATAAATAACATTAAGAACGTTTTAGGGACAGCTTTGGTTTACCACCAAATCGAAACTGGACTAGACGAAACGGATTTAGAAACTGGAAGCAACAATTCTCAACTTGAGGGTGAAGTATGAAAATGACAAGACGTGCGTTTGTGAAAGCAAACGCAGCTGCATCAGCGGCAGCCGTTGCAGGTGTAACACTACCGGCAACAGCAACCAACCTGATTGCTAGCTCAGATCAAACAAAAATCACGTGGGATAAAGCGCCTTGTCGTTTTTGTGGTACGGGCTGTTCGGTACTAGTAGGTACTCAAAACGGCAAAGTGGTTGCGACTCAAGGCGACCCAGAAGCACCGGTAAACAAAGGCCTTAACTGTATCAAAGGCTACTTCCTTTCAAAAATCATGTACGGCAAAGACCGTCTAGAACAACCTCTTCTTCGTATGAAAGATGGCGAGTTCCATAAAGATGGTGATTTTGCACCAGTATCTTGGGACAAAGCGTTCGACGTGATGGCTGAGAAATGGAAAGAATCTCTTAAGAAGAACGGCCCAACAGGTGTTGGTATGTTCGGTTCTGGTCAGTGGACAGTAATGGAAGGCTACGCAGCCGTTAAGATGATGAAAGCGGGTTTCCGTTCAAACAACATCGATCCAAACGCTCGTCACTGTATGGCTTCTGCGGTAGGTGCATTCATGCGTACCTTCGGTATCGATGAGCCAATGGGTTGTTACGATGACTTTGAACACGCAGACGCATTTGTACTGTGGGGTTCAAACATGGCAGAAATGCACCCAGTACTATGGACTCGTATTACAGACCGTCGTCTAAGCCACCCACACGTTCAAGTAAACGTATTGTCTACTTACTACCACCGTTCTTTTGAGCTTGCAGACACTGGTTACATCTTCAACCCTCAGTCTGACCTTGCGATTGCAAACTTCATTGCAAACTACATCATTCAAAACGATGCGGTTAACTGGGACTTCGTAAACAAGCACACGCACTTCAAGCAGGCAACAACTGACATTGGTTACGGCCTTCGTGATGACGATCCACTACAGAAAGCAGCAGCAAACCCTAACTCAGGTGCAATGACTGCAATCACTTTCGAAGAGTACAAAGCAGCAGTTGCAGAGTACACAGTAGAGAAAGCATCTGAAATGTCAGGCGTATCTGAAGAGAACCTGATCAAGCTTGCTAAGCAATACGCGGATCCAAACATCAAAGTAATGTCTCTATGGACGATGGGTATGAACCAACATACTCGTGGTGTATGGATGAACAGCCTTGTGTACAACATCCACCTTCTAACAGGTAAGATTTCTACTCCAGGTAACAGCCCATTCTCACTAACTGGCCAACCATCTGCGTGTGGTACAGCTCGTGAAGTAGGTACGTTCTCTCACCGTCTACCTGCAGATATGGTGGTTGCTAACCCTAAACACCGTAAGATTGCAGAAGACATCTGGAAACTTCCAGAAGGCACTATCCCAGCAAAACCTGGTAAACACGCTGTTGCTCAAGACCGTGCATTAAAAGACGGTACGATCAACGCTTACTGGGTAATGTGTAACAACAACATGCAAGCTGGTCCAAACATCAACACCGAACGTCTGCCTGGTTACCGTAACCCAGATAACTTCATTGTTTGTTCAGACCCGTACCCAACAGCAACCGCACAAGCCGCTGACCTTATCCTTCCTACAGCAATGTGGATTGAGAAAGAAGGTGCTTACGGTAACGCTGAGCGTCGTACACAAGCATGGTACCAACAAGTGAAAACGGTAGGTGAAGCTAAGTCTGACCTATGGCAAATCATGGAGTTCTCTAAACGCTTCACTATTGAAGAAGTTTGGGGTGAAGAACTGGTTGCGAAAATGCCTGAGTACCGTGGCAAAACCATGTACGACGTGCTTTACAAAAACGGCAATGTTGATGCTTTCCCTCTGTCTGAAGCTCAAGAGCTTAACGACGATGCACAAGCACAAGGTTTCTACGTTCAAAAAGGTCTATTCGAAGAGTACGCAGCCTTTGGTCGCGGCCACGGTCACGATTTAGCACCATACGACACTTACCACAAAGTACGCGGCCTACGCTGGCCTGTTGTTGACGGTAAAGAGACTCAATGGCGCTTTAAAGAAGGTTCAGATCCGTACGCTAAGAAAGGTTCTGGTTGGGACTTCTACGGCAAGCCAGATGGTAAAGCACTGATCATCAATGCTCCATACGAAGCGCCACCTGAAGTACCAAACGATGAATACGATATGTGGCTATGTACGGGTCGTGTTCTTGAGCACTGGCACACAGGTACTATGACTCGTCGTGTACCAGAACTTTACAAAGCAGTACCAGATGCACTTTGTTACATGCACCCTGCTGACGCTAAAGCTCGTGGCCTACGCCGTGGTGATGAAGTTCTTATCGAAAACAAACGTGGTGAAGTTCGTGTGCGTGTTGAAACTCGCGGCCGTAACCGTCCACCACAAGGCTTGGTATTCGTACCGTTCTTTGATGCAAGAATTCTGATCAACAAGTTGATCTTGGATGCAACGGATCCTCTGTCTAAACAGACGGACTACAAGAAGTGTCCAGTTAAGATCACTAAAGTTGCTTAAGCCCTAGGCTTAGAGAAACGATCTTAAGTATTTAATATTGCGGCTACTTTTTCATCATTTAGAAAAAAGTAGTCTTCTCAAAGAATTAGCCTTTAGGCGGAGAAATTAACATGAAAAAACTGATTACTGCCCTACTATCAGCTGGTCTTTTGCTAGCTGGCGTGGCTCAAGCTGAGCTGGATAACCCTGGCGGCATTGGTGGCGTAGAGTCTTTACGTGGTGTAAGTGAACTTGAAGCAACGCGTGCAGCAGACGACTTCAAAAAGTACCCTCGCGACCAAGTGCTTGAGAGCGATTACGTATACCAACCACCATTGGTACCTCACAATATCCGTAGCTACGAAGTCTCTCTGAACGCAAATAAGTGTCTGTCTTGCCACAGCTGGAAAAATGCGAAAGAGATGGGTGCAACAAAAATTAGTGTTACTCACTACATGAACCGTGAAGATGCAGTACTTGCTGACGTTTCACCTCGTCGTTACTTCTGTCTGCAGTGTCACGTTCCTCAAGCTAATGCGAAACCATTAGTAGAGAACGAGTTCAAACCTGTTGACTCACTACGCTAATCTTAGCCGTATTGTAGAGAGGCTATTATATGAAATTATTGAAAGCGTTTTGGAAAAGACTGACAACTCCAAGTAAAGCAGCCGTAGGCCTTGTACTTTTCTTGGGGTTCTCTGGTGGTCTTTTATTCTGGGGTGCATTTAACACGGGTATGGAAGCAACCAATACAGAAGAGTTCTGTTCTGGCTGTCACGCACCTATCGTTGAAGAGATCCAAGAGACGATTCACTACTCTAACCGTTCAGGCGTTCGTGCAATCTGTTCAGACTGTCACGTGCCGCATGAGTGGACGGATAAGATTGTTCGTAAAGTTCAAGCATCAAAAGAGCTATATGCTCACTTTATTTCAAAGACGATTGATACGCCTGAGAAATTCAAAGAGCGTCGTCATCACTTAGCTGAGCGCGAATGGGCTCGATTGAAGAAGAACGATTCACTTGAGTGTCGTAACTGTCACCAGTTCGATTACATGGACTTCTCCGAACAGAGTCCTCGTAGTGCGAAACAACACTCAACAGCGCTGGCTTCTGGTGAGAAGACATGTGTAGACTGCCACAAAGGAATCGCACATAAACTACCAGACATGCACGGCGTTGAAGGCTGGCAATAAGGAGCAATTGAATGAGTACTTTAGAGAGCGTAATTTGGCATATCCTAGGTTACAGTGCTATGCCAGTTATCATTCTTGGTGGCTTCGTAGGTGTTGCAGCCGTGTCTCTTTGGATTTTATCTATGGGTAAAGACAAAGAAATCGATTAAGAATCGACATTACATCAACGCTATCAGTTATTTTTAAGATAGGTTGATACGAAAAGCCACTGAGTTTGAACTGACCCCCAATAGTTGGACACCAATTATTGGGGGTCTTTTTATGTCCAAATATAACCGAGAGCTAAAATGTATCATTGCTAAGCAATACTTAGATGGCACATCATCTCTCTACTTAGCAAAACAATATTCAATTTCTTCAAGACAGATACGGTATTGGGCTCAAGTCTTTGCCATCCATGGTGCTAACTCATTTTTACCAACTAAGCATGCTGCTACTGCTCAGGAAAAACGAAAAGCATTGAATTTAATGTGGACGAATGATTGGTCTCTCACGCACACTAGCGCAGTATTAAACCTCTCATCCCCTGGGATACTCTCTGTCTGGCTCAAAAGATTTAATGAGCTCGGTATCAAAGGGCTCAAAATGCGCCAGAAAGGAAGACCTCCAATGAAACAGCACCCTCAACGTACCACTAAGCCTGATGATGAAATGACGCTTGAGGAGCTAAAAGAGGAGTTGCTCTACTTGCGAACCGAGAATGCCGTTCTAAAAAAGTTGGAAGAGTTGGAGCAGGAAAAAAACCGTCGAACAAAGAAAAAGCGGTCATAGCTCTAACTCTTAAAGGCAAGTACCCGTTAAAGCACTTACTGCACACTCTACAGCTGGCAAAAAGTGTCTTTTATTATCAAGTTCAAACGAGCAAGCGCCCAAATAGCTACGAACGTGAGCTGCGGTTGATAAAGTCAATTTATCATGAACATAAGGGACGATACGGCTACCGCCGTATTCACTTGGAACTAAAAAATCGGGGGTTCGTGCTTAATCACAAAACGGTTCAAAGGCTTATGGCTCAGCTCAACCTTAAATCGACGGTCAGGATTAAAAAGTATCGTTCATACCGAGGAGAGTCTGGAACAGCTGCTCCCAACGTGCTTGAAAGAGATTTTAGTGCGACTCAACCCGATGAAAAATGGGTAACTGATGTCACGGAGTTTAAAGTCAAAGAGCAGAAAGTATACTTATCTCCCGTTGTCGACTTGTTTACTCAGGAGGTGGTTGCTTATAGAGTGGCCAAGAATGCCTGCTTGCCGCTTGTCACGGATATGCTAACGGAGGCTATATCAACGCTTAAACCCAACTCAAAGCCAATTATACATAGCGACCAAGGTTGGCAATATCGTCATCGACAGTATCAGAAAAAGGTAGCGGAGAGTGGGTTAACGCAAAGCATGTCGAGAAAAGGTAACTGCTTGGATAATGCTGTTGCTGAAAATTTTTTTGCTTTACTCAAAACAGAGATGTATCACAACCAAAGCTTTGAAGATGCAGATGCTCTGATAGCGCAAATCAAAGAGTATATCGAGTACTACAATACCAAACGTATAAAAGTGAAACTAAAAGGCCTGACTCCGATAGAATATCGAACTCAGGCCTTGAAAGCCGCTTAACAGAAATGTCCAACTTTACGGGGTCACTTCAGTTCAGTGGCTTTTTTATTGTTTGACGTTCTGTACTTTCAAATACGTATACGTACTTTAGGCCTCACTTTCCGGTACGTCTTTCTCTGCGACTTCTGTATCAACGTTCTCTTTATCGACGATAGGAAGTACCTGTTTTACGTAGTTACCCGGCGCCTTGCCAATTACAGGGTGCAGCTCAGAACCTTGATTAAACGGTTCGATTTTCTCATCTGCTTCAAAGCCCTGCAGCCATTGATTCCAGTGAGTCCACCATGAGCCTTCATTGTGAGTCGCATTCGATAGCCACTCGTCTGCAGAATCATCCAAGTTATCGTTTAGCCAGAATCCGTACTTTTTCTTGTCTGGGTGATTAACAATGCCTGCAATATGACCAGACTCTCCAAGCACAAACGTTTTATTACCACCGGTATTCAGTGCGCCACGGTAAGTCCCCTGCCATAAGGCAATATGGTCTTCTTTAGCCGAGATGAAGTAGCTTGGTATTTTGATCTTATTCAGGTCAATCCAGACACCGCCTACTTTCACGCCTTTGTCTTGAACAAGTTTATTCTCAAGGTAGAGCTCACGCAGCAAGAAATTATGGCATTTAGCTGCAACGTTAGTGCTGTCACTGTTCCAGTACAACAGATCAAACTCCATTGGGCTGCTGCCTTTTAGGTAGTTATCAATGTAGTAGTTCCAGTACAGGCTGTTTTCACGAAGCAAACTGAATGTCACGCTTAATGAACGACCATCCATGAATCCTTTAGCATCGTTCTGTTTCTCAATAGCGTTAATGATCGTTTCATTGATATATGCGCCAACCTCTCCCGGCTGAGAGAAGTCTAATAGAGTCGTAAAGAAGGTCGCGGTTTTAATGCGTTTCTTCATTCTTTTAGCAGCATAGTAAGCGACCGTTGAAGCGAGAACAGTACCACCAATGCAGTAACCTGCAGCATTGATTTGCTCTTTACCTGTGATGTCTTCAATCGCCGTCACGGCTTTCGCTACGCCTTCCGTGACATAGTCACCGAACTCTAAGTCTTTTTGCGCTTCACCTGGGTTGCGCCAAGACATCATGAAGACGCTGTGCCCTTGCTCAAGCAACCAACGAACCATTGAGTTCTTTTCACGAAGGTCGAGAATGTAGTACTTATTGATGAATGGAGGAACGATCAACAAAGGCGTCGCGTTCAC
The DNA here is from genome assembly GCA_000169995.1 of Vibrionales bacterium SWAT-3. Taxonomy (GTDB): domain Bacteria; phylum Pseudomonadota; class Gammaproteobacteria; order Enterobacterales; family Vibrionaceae; genus Vibrio. Next base: position 67,319 of record AAZW01000014.1, read on the forward strand.
CTTAGGTGTTTTTGGGTAGTATTGAATAAGCTCGAACAGATCATTTTGAAAAACGACATCACCTTCCGTGTTCGCAACATCAACACCTAATCGGAAGGCATTATTGTTGGTCATACGGATCTTGAGGATATCCGCGCTTGCTTCAACGTCAGCTTGTAGCTGCTCTAGCCCATCGATCAGGTTTTCACCATTGCGCTCAAGCGTTAGCTTCATCAGCTCTGGGTTTGTCGCAATAAAGTTGCTTGGAGAAAGTGCGTTAATCGCCTGACGTGAAAAGAACGCCACACGTTCCTTGGTTTTCTCGTCTATGCCTTCGATTGAATTAATGGTGTCGATATAGCTTTTGCTGAATAACAAATAAGACTGCTTGATAAAGCTGTAAAACGGGTCATTTTTCCACGCTTCATCAATAAAACGTTTATCACTGCGATCTTCAGTAATGACGCTTTCGGTATTACCCATCAGTGCGGCATTTTGCCAAATCTTAAGTTGCTGTTCCCACCATTGGGATTGTAACTGAAGGAGAACGGCGGGTTGGTTAGCGGCTTGCTCGAAGATTTTTGACGCATCATCAAAATTCAACTCTTGCATCGCTTGATTTAGGGGAGATTGCGCGGCTTCCTTGTTTTGTTCAAAGTTTTCCCACCATTGCTGGTTTGTTTGTTGAAGTTTAACAAGGTAGTCCGAAAAGAAGTGTTGAAACATAACATGACTCCAATAATCGGAAAATCGCCACCGAGCCTCACAGTAAACACTGTGCTGACTCGATGGCGATTTTATTTATGCAGGTGTAACTGTTTTCAAGTTTTCAGTTGTTAGTGTTTCAACATCTTCTTTGAACTCTTTTGCCACAGCTTGAAGCTTAGCACTGTCGCTCATCATCTGTTGAGACAGTTGAGTTAACGCTGCTAGCTGCTGGCTGTTGAATGCCGTAAGGCTGTTCACATCTTTAATTTCACTTACTGCTTTCATTTGAGCAAGACCCATATCCGTGTAAGTCTGCATCGCATTCATTTGCAATTCCGTCATTGTTTGAACGTTCTTTGCAACCAACTTGTTGAACTTGAAGTACGGTTCAAATTGCTTTTCAGTTTGGTCAGTAATCGTTTTAAAAATATCCGTGTACATAAGTAACTCCTGATGAATACATAGTGTAGTAAATTGGTACTGATATCGTTTCAGTTAAGGTGCGATGGTTTGCTAACGCACCTTGTAAACTGCAGCGATAAATTGTTTAGCTTGCCAACGATACATCCGGCGTTAACCTTCAATACCCTTAAGCAGAACAGCGGTTCCCATTCCCCCACCGACGCAGAGTGAAGCAACGCCATAACTGGTCTTTTGCTCAAGCATTTCGTGGATGAGTGAAACAATGATTCGGTTGCCTGACGCTCCTAGAGGATGGCCTAGGGCAATCGCGCCGCCGTTAACATTCACTTTTGGTTTAAAAGCGTCTAATGGCAGATCGTGCTGCTCAGAAAGCTGATACATCACGCCAAGCGCTTGCGCCGCAAACGCTTCGTTTAATTCAAACAGATCAACTTGTTCGAGTGTTAAATCCGCTTTATCCAGCGCTTTAGACACAGCCTCTACTGGACCTAAGCCCATGATCTTTGGGTCTAATCCAGACTGTGCGTAGCTTGTTAGCTCGGCCAGTGGTGTCAGGCCGTATTTCGATACAGCACTCTCTGATGCCAAGATGATTGCACTCGCACCGTCATTGATACCTGAAGCGTTGCCCGCCGTTACAGTCCCTTCACGGTCGAATGCAGGACGAAGCTTTTGCAAACCTTCGAACGTTGCATCCGCTTTCGGATATTCATCGGTATCAAAGGTGACGGTCTGTCTGCGCTGTTTCACTTCAACAGGCACAATTTGGTCAGCAAACTTACCTGCTTCAATTGCAGCTACCGCTTTTTGTTGGCTTTCTAGCGCGTAGTTGTCTTGAGCAAGACGCGAGATATTCAATGTATTCGCAATGTTCTCTGCTGTCACACCCATGTGGTAATGATTGAACGCATCCGTCAGACCATCGCCAACAAGCAGATCTTTCATCGAAATGTCGCCCATCTTGTGTCCGTTACGAATACTTGGCGGAACCACGAAAGGGATTTGAGACATCACTTCCACACCCGCAGCAACCACGATTTCTGCATCTTGGGCTTTAATATGAGCTGCAGCATCCATGACTGATTTCATACCACTGCCACAGATCATGTTGACACCATAGGCGGGAGTCTCTTCAGGAAGCCCAGCGTAGATAGAAGCCTGACGTGCAACCCCCATACCTTGCCCTGCTGAAATCACGTTACCGACGATCACTTCATCAATGACATCTAGGGGAAGATCTACTGAGTCCAGAGCCCCTTTAATTGCGACGCCAGCTAACTCACCCGCGCTAACGTTTTTCAATGAACCCGTAAATGAACCAATTGGTGTACGTTTCGCTGCAACAATAAATACTTTTTCCATTATTCAATTCCTGTCAGTTTCGCCATTAGTGCATGTACAAACCGCCATTTACAGACAAAGTCTCGCCTGTAATGTATGCACCAGATTCGCTTGCTAGGAAACCAACCGCTTCGGCAATTTCCACAGGCGTTGCTAAACGTTTCATTGGAATTTGGTTCTTGATTGAATCCAATACTTCAGGCTTCATTTGCTCAACCATTGGCGTTGCAGTGTAGCCAGGGGCAATCACGTTCACTGTTACGCCACTGCGAGCGCCTTCTGCAGCTAGGGCTTTCGAGAAACCAATCATTCCCGCTTTAGCCGCCGAGTAATTAGTTTGTCCGAATTGACCTTTAAGACCATTCACTGAAGAAATGTTGATAACTCGGCAGTTACCTTTCTCACACATAGGAGCGAATAGTGGCTGAGTCACGTTGAACAAACTGTTTAAGTTCGTTTCGATAACCTCTTTCCACGCTTCTGCGTTCATCTTTTTGAACACGCTATCACGTGTAATGCCGGCGTTATTGACGAGAACATCTATCGTTCCCTCTTCTTCTAACAACTTGCTTAGGCTCAATGCACATTCTTCAGTATTCGTGACATCCAATTCAAATAATCGCACTTGGTCTTCAGTAAATTTTTTCTCATTGAACCAATCCAATGCACACTGGTAGTTTCCAGTAAAGTACGTCGCAATCACACGATATCCGTCAGCGACCAACTTAGATGATATAGCCGAGCCGATACCGCCCTTTGACCCTGTAATTAAAGCAAGTTTTTTCATTAATGGTTCCATCCCTTACAAGTAATTAAATAACAATGATGTTAATAAGATAATGTCTTACTCGATAATTAATCTTTTCATTTCGCTTTAATTAAACACTACATATCAAAATCAAAAATTATTATTACAAACAGAAAATAATTTCTATTGATGTCTAGAAACCTGACTTGGATCTCAAAAACGATGAAATGTTGCACACATGTAAAATCACACCAAACCATTGATTTAAAACAGATATTTTTTAATATCACTTGTATCAACAAAACGATAAGTCACTGTAAAACCAAGATAAAAATATAATCTGAACCTTGTTTCAATAAGAATGCAATATTGAATTTACAATTTATTGACTACCGAAATATTAGTGAAGGAATTATTTCTTATTAATAAATCCATCTTATTTGTTTCATAAATCAGTCAATATAAATTAGGAGAAAATAGAGAAAGATTCCCATTTAACAAACAACAAAAAAGCCCAATCTATTACAGAGTGGGCTTTTTTATTTAATTGATAAGTTAACGTCTATCGACTATTTACATTCTCAACGGTAATAATTTGACGTCTCTTAATCTTTAAATATTTCATTGGTATTTACATCAAGATAAATTTTGTTTTCAAGAGATAAACCACCGCAGTAGATAAAGTAAACATCGCGCTCGCTATACCGAACTGATTTTACCCAACCACCTAACTCTTCAAAGTCACTTGGTTCGCACTCACCTTCAGAAATCAACTTAGCAACGGAATTGCGAAATGTCTCTTTGTATAGCTTAAGGTCATCAGATTTAACCAAATAAGAGTCCAATATCTCTTTGTTTTCTTTTTCAGAAATAATCACTTCATCATTCGATAGGCCAGACATAGAAACCCACTCTGCTGTTTGTGAGCCACCTTCTTTTAAAACAATGTAATCCGAGATGCGTCCCCAATCACCTTGTTTCTCAAGCACTTCTACTTTTTCACCCTTGTAGAGATAGTCCGTTATTAACCCATCAACCTCAGGCTGCTCTACCACCTTCAGCTTCCTATCTGATACATAAAACTCTGTCTGCTCTGGCTCCGGTTTTAGCTCCATAATGGGCTTAAAATCAGCTTCGGGTTGCTCAATCGTTTCAACAACGGGCTCTTCAACTTTTTCTGGTGGCGTAGGATCTTTCTTCATAATGAAGAAGTAGTATGCCGCGCCTCCTCCACCCAAGATTAACAATACAAGTAAAGTGATCAGCGCTTTTTTCATTCAATCCACCAGCTTATCCGTTTGAAGTGAATTTGCAGTGTACATCAACTCATGCATCAGCTCATCTATACTCTCTATAGAGAACATCTTAAGTAGAGGAAGGTCATGAGTTTTTGGGTTAAGGTTCTGCTCACAAACGTCTCTTTGAGTACCAGTGTGGTAATAGCCAGTGAATGTAACAGTGAGAGTTGGCAAACGCTGCTAGCTCGTCAGCTCGCCTTTGAAACCCGTTATAACCAATACACAAAAGAGTTCAATCAAGTTCTCTCAACCTATGAGTCACAGACCCTACTGTCTAAACATTTCACAGGAGAGCAAGTCATTGAACTTTGGGAAAAGTACGAACAAAGATTTAATACACAGCTCAACAGCCACATGAATACCGCTTACGATATATCCGAAGTTCTGCTTAAACAGTCCTATGTAGTATCGACCGAACTAGAAGGTGCTCGCTCTCTTGCTCAATTATGGGAAGCAATGGCTCAAGATTGCGATAAAGCCAAGCTAATGCGCCAGTCAGAAAGTGCACTGTCACATGTGAAGAGCTCGCAGTCTCTCTCGCAAGACCTTAATGTACTGAGTGAAAAGTTCAGGCAACTATCGTTTAGGTATCGTCAAGAAGCCACAATGATAGATGCTGCTCGCCAATCAAATGAACGGGAAAGCGTGCAATCAAACTAACCGCTTCGCCAGAATTATCTGCAAAATCAGTTAAGTCTGACGAAAATGTATTCAGCTCAGCGTTAATCAAAGCTTTATCAATAACTTGTAAAACTAATGTGCTAACTATCAACAACAAAGTTCAATTTCCAACCAATGCAAGTAATTATGTGAGAGATTCATCACAAAATAGATTTACAAACGCCAGAAAATTGTTATCATGAATCTTCATATAACTTAATAACAAGAAACATTTTGGCTAGGTAATATGCAAAAAACTATGGCTTTCAACTGCTTGAGTAACACGGAATGGACTGCAGAGATAAGAGCTAAGCTTTTATCTGTAGCTAAACACATGGAAGAGTTCGGTTCAGTAAGTGAATTAGAGCTATGTAAGATATTTGGAGAAACAATCTGGAATGATGGTGTGGATTATCATTCACATGCTTTTTCATTCAGAATTAATGCACAAACTGGAGATTGTTCAATCTCTAACTTTAAGTATCACTAAGTTTTGCACCTATCATATACGGAGTACCTTTCACGAGGTGCTCCGTTTTTTATTGCTGCGAGTTTGGCACTTTATGAAACATCTTTGTTGAACCTCGCGCTCTCGCGCCAAGGCTAAATCATTTCGTTTCCAGCTCATTCTCCCCTATGACAGCTAAACTTTCATGTTAATTAGGCGGTATAAACAGGAAGCGGCGTGTTACCTTTCACTTGCCTTATCGCGAGATGTGTATGGATGTCTTTAACGTTAGAGAGACGCTGAAGCTTTCTGGTAAACGCTTCATAGGCCATTAGATTCGGACTAACGACTTCTAACAGATAATCATAAGCGCCAGATACAACATGGCAGCTGATCACCTCCTCCATCTCGACAATCGCGCCTTCGAACTTATCAATCGACACTTCTTGGTGGTTGTTTAGGCTCACCTCAACAAACACACTCATCGCCACACCAACTTTCTCTCGCGATAAACTCACGCGATATCCGTCGATAATGCCCTTTTCTTCTAGCCTTTTGATGCGTCTCGCGCAAGGTGAAGGGGATAAGCCAACTTCATCCGCTAACTCAGCCGTGGTCAATCTACCGTCCTTTTGTAGCAACTCGAGAAGATGCCTATCAATCCTGTCCATAGCAAAAGCCACCCATTAGTTAAATTTGTTAATAATCCAAGGAATGTTAGCAGAAATCCTCAATGATAGTTCAAGTTAGAACCAAACTTGCCAACTTGAGGCAGGTGCTCTCCCTCATAATGAGTCATCATTCACTTCCATTGTTTACTATGAATCTTGGTTATCTATCAATTACCGTCACTCTGCTCATCTGGGCAAGCTTTTTTCTTTCTCTTAAAGGCGGTGCGAATTCAGCTTTAACGCCTGCAGACATCGCACTTACACGCTTCCTTATTCCCGCCTTGGTACTATTACCTTTGGTGTGGAAAGCGCGTAGTGCCATTACAGCAGTGCCTAACCGTTACTTAGCAGGTATGTTTGTCGGTAGTGGCCTGCCTTATTTGCTTGTTGCAGGCACAGCCATGCAGTTTGTACCGGTTTCACACGGCAGTGCTTTAGTGCCCGGGACGCTACCTCTATTTGTGACCGGGATTGCGGTGCTGTTTTTCAAGCAACCACTTAGCCGCCACCGAATCGTTGGTCTAGCTTTGGTTTTACTTGGTATTGTGTTGTTCCTTGGGAGCAGTTTGAGTAACTTCAATTTTGAGCACACCAAAGGCCACTTACTATTCCTGTGTGGGAGCTTAATGTGGGCAACCTTCACTATCTCAGCTCGCGTTGCCAACTTAAATGCTTTGGTCAGTGCGGGCTTTATCTCTCTCTGCTCTACTTTGTTATTAGCCCTTCTTATCCTGACAGGAACACTCCCTAGTCACTTAATGGATGCACCTCTCGCTCAATGGCCTTTTGCAGAGCTTGCCATTCATTCAGCAGTACAAGGTGTCGGGGCGGGTTTAATTGCCGCATTCACTTACCTATATGCGGTTAATACCTTAGGGGCTGAGCGTTCTGCTGCGTTTGGCAGTGCGACACCTGCAGTTGCGACACTATTGGCGATTCCATTGTTCAACGAGATCCCAGATGCGATGACCTGGCTTGCCCTTGGTTCTATTTGTATTGGCAGCTTAGTGGCGAGCAATATCTTTATGAGAAATGATCAATCAATGCAGTATCAGCCTCCCGCTCACAGCAAGGCTTAACTGCGCTTGCTCAAGTATTCCTACTACTCACTTTCACAACAACGATGTCTAGATAAGCCTACCTTTGCAGGCTTATCTAAAATCTTCTTTTTCTCAGCCCGCTTCTCTATTAAACTGTGCGACCTTTTTGCCGATTCAAGAGAACACCATGCAACGCGACTACACCTTAAATTGCTTAATCACCATGCCTCGTCATGAACTAGAAGAATTTAGTTTAAGAATGATCCATCGCCTTGTTCCTGAAGACGCAATGACAGAATTGTTCACGTTCGAACAAGAAGAAGTGACCAGCGAAGAACGCATGCAATCAGCGAAGTTCGATGCAATGTTACGAATGACGGCAATCGCACTTGGTGAGGTAAACCTAGCGTTTTCTGAATCGGACAACTCACAACAGAACATTGAGCGTATGACTCGCCTACTGCTTTGGCACTTCTACTCAATCTCTTTCAACTTAGAAGAAGCTATTGCGATTGAAGTGCACTGCGAGAAAGTAGAGAAGATCTTAAAGAACGCACCTAAAGATGCATTCGGTTGGGTTAAAGAGTTAACTGAGTTGCTTCACTTCTACGCAAAAGTGAATGAAGGTAACGAAGAGAAGAAAGACGCATAACCTCACTTAATCTTTAGCTAGCTGCAATTCACACGCAGCCCAGCGAATACCAAAGGCAGAAATAACTATATCGAAGGCAAGTAAAAGCTTTGCTGAAATGAGTTCTCTGCCTTTGTTGTTTCTAGCACACTGTGATGCAACATCAGTATCGACTGAGCGATCTTGGTGCCTATGCCCAACGAACCATTCGGTGCTTCCTGCTCCACCTCATTGTGAATCACGACTCTCACTCGCTTCGCATCCGGTTCTAAGCCAAAACGCAAAAAGGCCGAATCGATTTACCGATTCGGCCTCTGTTGTGCATATTGTTGCTCTGTCTAAAAGCCGTATAGGCCTCTAAGCAAAGCTAACAGTACAACATCAATTTAGAACGCGTAGTTTGCGTCAATAAGCTCGCTGACTTCAACTTTCGTTACTTCAGCACGCGCTTCAAGCCATTGTGCAACTTGCAGTTGTTCTGCTTCAGTTACTGAACGGTAACGCTCGATAGAACATAAGAAACCTTCAAACAGCTCTAGGCCACCGCCACCAAAGCATAAGCCGATGCTGTCGATGAAATCGATGAACTCGTCAATGAACACATCGTATTGGTCAAAATCAGCAATCGATGTCTTGCAGCTTACTTCAAAACCCAGTATCGCGAATTCACCTAGGTATAGCTTTTTACGTAGACGACGATTTTTGTTTTCGATTTTATCTAATTTCATAACTGTCTCTCTTTTCGTTTGATTAAGCATTTATACACAGTTCTAACGCAATGCCCAAGAGTTTTATCTTGCATAAAAAGCCTTGAGACAAAAATCGTGCTACAGAAACAAAAGCTTAATAAAAACTATAAAAATCTGTCACTTAACTACTTCACGATTGGTCACACATTTACCCAGACTATTAACTTATTCATTAATAGATGTGTGAATGACAAACAACGAATAATAAAATCAGTCAATAGGAAGCAGTTGCGATGAGCAAGGAAACATTTGATAGCACTCGTTTTAACAAGAGTAACAACAAACCCTTCGAAGAGGTTCTAGAAGCAAACCTTTCAAGAAGAAACGTATTGAAAGGCGGCTTAGGCATTAGTGCAATGACCGCCTTTGGTGCATTCGGTTTAGGTGGGCACAGCACAGCTAACGCGGCAACAATGCAAGCTACGGGCGCACAAAAAAGTACTGCGACGCTAGCATTTGAATCCGTTAAAGGCTCATTAACAGACAGCGTGGTTGTGCCTAAAGGATACACAGCACAAGTATTAGTCCCTTGGGGTACTCCACTCAATAAGCAAGGCAATCCTTGGCTAAAAGACGGCACCAACAATGCACAAGACCAAGCTAACGCACTGGGAATGCACCACGATGGCATGCACTTCTTCCCGTTGGATGGCAACAGCAATGATGGTTTGTTGGTGATCAACCACGAATACATTGACCAAAAAGCACTTCACGCTAATGGCCCTACATACAATGAAGGCGCTCGCCCTAACATTGACGAAGTACGTAAAGAGATCAACGCGCACGGCGTGAGTGTGGTTCGCGTTAAGCTTGAGGGCAACCAGTGGGTAATGGTCGATAACGACCCACTTAACCGCCGCTACACTGGCGCCACTGTAATGGAACTATCTGGCCCTGTCGCTCACAGTGAGTTTACCAAAACCAAATTCTCACAAGACGGTAGCCAAGCTCGTGGCACATTGAACAACTGTGGTAACGGCTACACACCTTGGGGCACTTACCTCACTTGTGAAGAAAACTGGCCGGGTTACTTCGTCAATAAAGGTACAACTACACCTGCTCAAGAGCGTATCGGTATCGCGACAGATAAAACACGTTACGGTTGGGACACGCTTTCTGGTGACAAACAAGAGCGTTTAGATGAGTTTGCACGCTTTGATGTAACTCCAACAGCTGATTCTCCAATGGACGATTACCGTAACGAAGCACACGGTCACGGCTATATTGTTGAGATCGACCCTTACACAGCAAACTCACGAGCGAAGAAGCGCACCGCTCTAGGTTGCTTCCGTCATGAAGGTTGTACGTTTGGTAAGTTAACCGAAGGCAAGCCAATCGTATTCTACTCTGGTCACGACTCTCGTTTCGAATACCTATATAAATTTGTTTCTGAAGCGAAATGGGACCCACGTGACGCTGAGCCAAGCAACCGCCTAAGCGCCGGCGACAAGTACATGGACAAAGGTACGCTTTACGTAGCTAAGTTCAACGACGATGGTTCAGGCACATGGCTGCCATTAACACTAAGCAGCAAAACCACTAAAGGTGGTAAGCTAGGTGATACGTTTGATTCACAAGCGGCTCTTATCGTCAATACAGCAGGCGCTGCGGACCTAGTAGGTGCAACACCAATGGATCGCCCTGAATGGTGCTCTGTTGACCCAATGACAGGTACGGCTTACCTAACGCTAACAAACAACAACAAGCGTAAAGAAGCTAACTCAGCGAACCCTCGCGTAAACAACAAGTTTGGTCATGTTATCCGTTGGGATGAAGGTAAAACGGCTGGCGAGTTCGATTGGGATATCTTTGTATTCGGTTCTCCTGCTGTGGAAGATAAGTCTATCAACCGCTCAGGTCTAACAGACATGAACCAATTTGCGAGCCCTGATGGCTTAGCATTTGATGCGCGTGGCATCCTATGGATTCAAACGGATAACGGTGCAGACGAAGTAACGGGCTATACCAATGATCAGATGCTAGCAGTGGTTCCATCTCAATTAACGGATGACCAAGGCAACAGCGCGGTAATTGATGCAAACAATCAAGCACAGCTAAAGCGTTTCTTTGTGGGACCAAACGGTTGTGAAGTAACAGGCTTTACCATCAGCCCTGACTTCAAATCATTGTTTGTGAACATTCAACACCCTGCAAACTGGCCATCTTCAGACGATGCAACAGCTCAGACTCAAGGTAACGTACGTCCACGAGCATCTACCGTTGTGATTCGCCGTGAAGACGGTGGTGAAATCGCGGTTTAACAAACAAAACAATGCAGCGTTAGTTATCTAGGTAATACAAAAAGAGCGATAAGGCCAAATGCCCTATCGCTCTTTTTATATTCTATTCAATCTAAGGTTTAAGTAAGAATCAGAGCCCTCAAAACTCATCATCACACCAAGCTCTCTTCATCCTCGAGAAGCAAGAACGATTGGGTTGGGGATCTCAATGCTCGTTGTCGTTAAAGCAGAATTAACTCACGAACAACCACACACCTACACCCATCATCAGCGTACCAGCAATACGGTTCATCAACTTCACGTTATCTGCCTTACCTAACATATGCTTGAGGCTCTTACCGCCCGTCGCATACAGAGTCATACAAACAAATTCAGAAGCCAAGATAATAGACACCAGAATCATCAACTGAGGCGCTAAATCTTTACTGCTGTTGATAAAAGGAGGAAGCAGAGAAATCATAAATGCCCAACCCTTCGGGTTCGCAATCGCTGTCACAAAGCCTTGAACCACGAGGTCCCAGTCATTATTCACTTTGGTATTTTGAGTGTCGGTACTGATGGCCAGCTTGCCTCTCGAGCGCCACATCTGAACACCCAAGTAGAACAAATAAGCTGCGCCAACAAACTTAAACCCAGTAAATAGCCATGGGTAATTCAGCATAATAGAGGCAATGCCTAGCACTGCTGCAACCGAAACCACAGCAACGCCAGCTAGCTCACCAATCATCATCCATAATGTACGCTTGTAGCCAATGCTCATGCCCAGCGTTAAGGCTAAAGTCATGCACATACCTGGGGTGATTGAAACAAAGAAAAACGTGGGGATGAAAGCTAAAAGTAGCGCGCTATCCATATTATTACCTTACTGCCTTGTTACTGCTTGAAACTCACTGTTTCCCCATTGAGAAACAGTTCACTAAAAATTGGGAGATTGAAAAATCGATGATCACAAACGCCAGAATAAGCATTTATGTAGAACAACTGTGTTTATAAATAACACCGCGCCCAAAAACGCAAAAGAGCCACAATACAGTGGCTCTTTTCCATAACCAACCGTAATTTTACTTACGACGGTTTTTAATTCGCTTCATCATCGCTAGACGACGTTCTGCGCTTGCTTGGTCTTGTGGTGCATCGTTCGCGTTGTTCTTACGACCTTGGCGGTTTTTGTATGCCGCTTTCGTGTTTAGCTTCTCGATGTAAGCATCACGCTTCTTAGGCTCGTAACCAGGTTGCTCAACACGACGAATACGTTGTTGAATCAGTTTCTCAACCTGCACCACAGTTAACTCTTCTTCACGGTTAACGAAAGAAACAGCATGACCTTGCTTACCTGCGCGACCAGTACGGCCGATACGGTGAACGTAATCTTCTGCTAAGAAAGGCATGTCGTAGTTAATCACGTGTGGTAAGTCTTCAATATCAAGACCACGAGCCGCAACATCGGTTGCTACCATTACACGTGCTTTACCTTCTTTAAAGTCATCTAGAGCACGACGACGAGCACTTTGCGCTTTATCACCGTGACACAGTACAGCTTTAATACCGTCTAGTTTAAGCTCTTTAACCACTTCGTTTGCGGTTTCTTTGTAGTTCACAAACACCAGCACTTGGCGCCAGTTTTTTCGGCCAATCAGCTCAGACAGTAGTTCTGTTTTACGCTCTTGATCCACAGGGTAAACTACGTGACCTACCGTTGCAGCCGTTGAGTTTTCACGCTCAACACTGATACGTTTTGGCTTACGTAAGATATCAACCGACAGTTGGTTTAACTGTGTTGATGTAGTCGCAGAGAACATCATGATTTGTGGAGAAGTTTCTACATCCAACATGATTTTGCGAACCGCATTGATAAAGCCCATATCTAAGATACGGTCAGCTTCATCAAATACGAGGAATTCTAGGTTAGCAATAGACACATTACCGGCTTCTAAGTGCTCTTCTAAACGGCCTGGCGTCGCAACCAGAATATCAACACCTAGTTCTAATTGACGAACCTGAGAAGACATCTTGTTACCACCGTAAACCGCAGAAACGCTTAGTTCTGTGTATTTAACGTAGTCTTTAATGTTTTGAGCAATCTGCGCTGCTAGCTCACGAGTTGGAGCTAAAATAAGGCCGCGAGCCGTTCCTCGAGATGCTTTTTTACCGCTGTTCAGTAGATGCTGGATAACAGGCAATGAGAATGCCGCTGTTTTACCTGTACCGGTTTGAGCAGTAGCAAAAATATCATGGCCTTTACGAGCCATTGGAATTGCTTTTTGTTGAATTGGAGTGAGTTTTTCATAACCACACTCAGTCAGCGCTTTGACTAATTCAGGAGCAAAACCTTGAGAGGAAAATGACATTGTTACGAGTTCCTTAAGCAGACAGCCTACATTCTTATTTCAGCCGAGCACTATAAAGTAATTAGAGTGATTTATCTCACATTTATCGTGATATAACGCAAATTTTCTCACTTAATCTGGTGTTTACCACGCGAACCGCGAAGCAAACACCCGATTATTAGGCTCAAACAGAGAATAAACCCTATTTGATGCCACACAGCTTGAGCAATATCTGCTCTAGGTCGCCCCAAGGCATAAGCTGTGAGTCGATAACTTCAAGTCGTGATTCAAAGCCATCGAGTGTGATTTCATTGACGGACACAACTTGATTCGCGACGTTGAAAGCAAAGCAACCTTGGTCGGTGTTAACCACCACTTTGACGCGCTCAGCCGTTAAATCAGACAGCATTGAGAATAGCGCATCGAAATCGAATTTATACTCTGCGCCAAACAGCCAACCACAGCTAAAGTAACCCTGCCCTTTGTTTTCCTTACGGATGAACGCTTCGCCCGGAGGAAGTTCGAATTGAGGTTCTTGTTCAGCGTGATCATGATGGTGTGATTCAAGATGAGTTGAAGCACTGCCGTACACACGCTCAATGTCTAACACTTCTAGAGGCACTTCACCATCGTGAATCAACTTATGGAACACTTTCGCTGGCGTTTGATCCGTTACCCAATCGTTAAATACATCGATGTCTTCAGAGTGAACAAGGTCAACTTTAGTACCAAGAATCACATCAGCACTATCTAGCTGATCATTAAAGTTCTGATTAGAGGTGTATTTTTCGTTGGATAAGTTACGCGGATCTACTAAACCTAACGTCGCTTTTAAGTCGACATAAGGTGCGTATTGTTCTGAAGTCAGCGTCGCAATAACCTGCTTTGGATGTCCTAGGCCTGTTGGCTCAATCAGTAAACGATCTGGCTTTTGACGAAGCAACGCATTAATGCCCACCGACATCGGTACGCCAGCGGTACAACACATGCAGCCACCCGGCACTTCTTTAATCAACGCGCCTTGATCTGTCATCAATGCACCATCAATACCAATCTCACCGAACTCATTAACCAGAACAGCCCAGTTTTCATTCTCAGGTTTATTTTTCAATAGGTTCAAGATAGCAGTCGTCTTACCAACACCTAAAAAACCCGTAATTATGTTCGTAGGAACTTTTTTGGTCATATCAGTTCTCCTTTTTAAGGGAGTATATACTCAATCACTAAAAAGTTGACCCCAATCGCTTGTTTATACTTAGATTGATAAATTGAAAACAAGCCCTTGACCAAGGGAGAGTGAGACGAGAAGTTGGTGTACGCATTCGAAGATTTGGCGCTAGAGAAAGAGAAGTGATTTGAGATACTCCAAACAAACTAAAGGCGTACTTCAAGAGTACGCCTCACCCTCGTTACTCAATCGTGAGTTCGCGAATCAGGAAGTCTTAAATATCGACCTGAACATTTAACGAGGAACTAAAACTTTGTATTTTTGAATCCATCCAAATTGTGTGTAAAACCTCATGTCTCCTTGCGGCTCGTTATGTTGCTTTACGATTTAACTATGGTTCATTTTGGTAGTAATTCAAGTTAGCGCTGTAGATTCGATCAAAATTGTGACGGTGATTCCACTATATTCTTTATACAATCTATTTATGTAATACACTCCTTTCATAAATGAAATTCAACTTTGCATCTTTGTTGCTATAGGATAAGCAGAGTAGGCGTATAATTTACTTAAGCCCCGCCGCATCAACTCAGGAACCAAACTTCAATGACCAATAGAGAGAAATTTAAGCAGTCCCTTTTAGCAAAAATGCCAAGGGGTGCTATTAACCAATTTCTTTCTAGAGACAAAGCTCCCGTTTCAGTTCTCATCCTTTCTTGCCTTGTTGGTATCCTTGCGGGTGTTGTTGGTACCTACTTCGAAGTTGCAGTGCATTTCATCACAGAGACGCGCACCGACTGGCTGAAAGATGAGCTGGGCAATCATCTACCGCTTTGGTTATCTGCGTTTCTTATCAGTGCAGCCTTTGCTTTCATTGGTTATTTTCTTGTTCACCGCTTTGCCCCAGAAGCCGCAGGATCCGGTATCCCTGAGATTGAGGGCGCAATGGACGGGATGCGTCCGGTTCGTTGGTGGCGAGTTCTACCTGTGAAGTTCTTTGGCGGTATGGGCGCATTAGGTTCAGGTATGGTGTTAGGTCGTGAAGGACCAACTGTGCAAATGGGTGGCAGCATTGGTCGTATGGTCACAGACATCTTCCGTGTAAAAGACGATGACAGTCGACACTCACTGCTTGCCTCTGGCGCAGCTGGTGGTTTAGCAGCTGCATTCAATGCTCCGTTGGCTGGGATCATGTTCGTTGTTGAAGAGATGCGACCACAGTTCCGCTACTCTCTCATTTCTATCAAAGCCGTTATCATTTCTGCCGTTTCAGCCAACATTGTATTTCGTTCTATCAACGGGCAGTCGGCTGTCATCACCATGCCTCAATATCAACAGCCTGAACTGAGTGCACTATGGTTATTCTTGTTGTTAGGCGTACTGTTCGGAATGTTTGGGGTAATTTTCAATAAACTGATCACCCTTTCACAAGACATGTTCGTCGCAATACACAAAAACGACCGCAAACGTTACTTAATAACAGGTACATTACTCGGTGGTTGCTTTGGTTTATTGCTTCTCTACATCCCAGAATTGACAGGCGGTGGTATCGGTATTATCCCAAATGTCACCAACGGTAATTACAGCACCAACATATTGCTGCTTATTTTCCTAGGACGTGTGCTTACCACTCTACTCTGTTTCGGCTCTGGTGCGCCGGGTGGTATTTTCGCTCCTATGCTAGCACTGGGTACACTCTTTGGTTATGCATTTGGGCTTATCGCGGCTGCATTCTTCCCTGAACTAAATATAGAACCAGGTATGTTTGCGATTGCAGGTATGGGCGCACTGTTCGCTGCGACTGTGCGTGCACCGATTACAGGTATATTGCTGGTTATCGAAATGACCAATAACTATTACCTAATCTTACCTTTGATCATTACCTGTCTTGGCGCCGTTATCTTTGCGCAAATGCTTGGTGGCCAACCAATCTACAGCCAACTACTGAACCGCACGCTGAAAAATGAGAAGTTGAGACAACAAGACCTCCCTCAACAAGAGGAAGTTCGTTAATAACAAATGACTCATAGAACAAAAGCACACATTCAACGTGCTTAATGTCCCGATTCCGCATCAGAGTCAAAAAAGCAAACGTTAAAGTTGCTATCATCCACTCAAAATTAGTTGAGCGCCCTCAACAGCTATTGATGGCACAACTGCACGCATTAAATAGAGCAAAAGCTTTATTGTTAACCATTGTTTTATAAGTCACTAAGTTGGAGCAAGTCGTTGAACTGGAGAAGGTTGACCCAAGTAAAAAACGTGCCGCCATCTCAGGCATCTTTAGCACTTGGTGTTATAGGTCTAGGACAAGCTTGGGCTTTATATATACCAGGCATAGGTGAGGTTATTCGCCCCTACCTCGCTTCACTTGGTGCGCTGCTTCTGTTACCTGTTTTACTTCGTTACCTGACAAGTTTTAATACCTTCATTAATGATATTCGTCACCCACTTAGTGGAAGCTTGATGGCGCCAATGAGCATGGCACTATTAATCCTATGTGACTATTTAGCCGAAATATCACCAATAATCGCCTACCCAATCTGGTTCTGTGCCCTATTACTTCATTTTTCGATGATGGTGTTGTTCTTCGGTTTCCAGATCATCAATTTCAAGATGTCTAATATCGTTCCAAGCTGGTTCCTATATCCTGTGGGGTTGATCAGTAGTTCGCTGGCAGGCACCCAATTTGGGCACACAGTGTTTTCAGAAACGCTTGCAGCCACCTGTATCGGTATCTACTTCTTCTTACTACCTGTAGTGCTTTACCGCTTGGTGTTTGAAGGAAACCTCCCTCGTAGAGCAAGACCGACACTAGCAATCATGGCGGCTCCAGTGAACTTGTCGCTTGCCGCTTACTTGGTTAATTTCGACCACCCCGATCCAATTCTGACAGGCGCCTTAGCGGGTATTGCTATTACCATGACGTTGCTAATTTACTTATGTTACGTAAGGCTCATGCGACTCAAGTTCCAACCTTCCATCGCAGCGGTAACCTTTCCATCAGTAATCAGTGCTATCGCTATGCATCGATTGACCACCTTTTTCGGGGCCGAGTATCCACAGTGGTACTGGTTACATAAATTTGGTTTCTTCGAATTGACCATCGCAACCATCCTAGTCATTTGGGTCGCTGGCGGTTACGTGAAGATGTACTGGCCCGAGCTTTTTGACCCCGATTACATGTCTAAGAAAGTGAAACGTTCTTAACCAATTCAGATAACACTTTCCAGCACGCTGAATCCGCAGCTTCGCACAAAACGAAAGAAGGCCTCACATTGTGAGGCCTTTTGATTGGGCAAGGTTTTTAATAGATCAGGCGAGTGTTAATACAACTCCCTAAAGTTCTTAAAGTTAGCGTGGTTCTTAGAAGTTAGCGTGAGGGCCAAATACTTCGTAGTGAACACGAGAGCGGTCAACTTTAAGTGCGTCTAGCTGCTCAACAATGTTCTTCATGAAGCCTACAGGGCCACAGATGTAAAAATCGCTGTCTTTAAATCCTTCAGTATCAGAGATCGAAGCAAGATCCATTTGACCTTCGTGCGTATTCTCACACGCAGATGCTTCTTTGTTCATATACCATGTCTTCGCAGACCAGCCTTTATCAGCAACGATGTCTTTCACACGTTTAGTGAATGAGTGTTGGCCTTCATTTTCACAAGCATGTAGGTAAAGCACTGGCTCGTTTTTCTCTTCAGTATTCAGGAACTCAAGCATTGACTGCATTGGCGTTACACCAACACCTGCAGAGATAAGCGTTACTGGCTTACTGCGCTCTTGATACATGAAGTCACCCGCTGGAGCGTAAAGGCTTACTTCATCACCGATAGCAACCGTGTCGTGTAGGTGGTTAGAAACCACGCCTTGTGTTTCTTGGCCGTGGCCTTCACGCTTCACAGAGATGCGGTATTGCTTACCGTTCGGCTTGTCTGATAGTGAGTATTGACGAATTTCGCTGTATTGTGCGCCTTCTGGCTTAACTTCGATACCGATGTATTGACCAGGCGTGTAAGCCAGAACGTCACCGCCATCTTTTGGTTGTAGAATAAAGCTTGTTACTAGCGCTGATTCTTCAATCTTGTCTGCAATCACGAACGTACGTGCTGCTTCCCAACCGCCAACAGCTTGTTTACGTTGTAGATAAAGCTCAGCTTCACGATCGATGAATACTTGAGCCAAGAAAAGGTAAGCCGCTGTCCACGCCTCTTCAACTTCAGGTGTAAACGCGTCTGTTGCCAATTCACGTAGTGTTTCAATCAGGTGTAAACCAACGATTTGGTAGTGTTCTGGTTGAATGTTAAAACTTGTGTGTTTGTGAGCAATGCGTTCAACCGCTGTTGTTAACGCTGCTAGGTTTTCAATGTTCTTTGCATATGCTGCGATAGCTTCAAACAGTGCTACGCCTTGGCGACCTGTTCTCTGGTGAGTCATATTGAAGATATCTTTTAACTCAGGGTTATGCGTGAACATACGTTGATAAAAGTGCTGAGTTAAAGCTGGGCCTGCGCTCTCAAGTAGAGGAATAGTAGATTTGATGATTTCGATATGTGCATTGTTAAGCATGAATTTACTCCGAACACTGAGCCTTATGACCTATTATGTCATTTTGACTACTTAAAAATTAAGAATGACTTATCGATTTTCTGAAAGCTTAGTTATTCTTAGAAACTGAGTTATTTTGACTCGTTTGCATTTCAAAAAATCGCGAAACCTGATTAATGCCACCTGATTGATTGAGATCAAGAATAGTCTGTTTAATCAGCGCTATAATTGGGCTTCACTGTCTCTTTTGCACAATCAGTGCCAACTTTTTCAAGCCCCGCCAGCACTGGCTTTATTCTCAAAAATCCCTTTATAAAAATGTCAAAAAGACCTTTTTTTTAAGTCAATAAGACTCTATGATGTATATAAACACACACAGTTAGAGTTTTTTATGCAAGATATCTCCGCATCTACCCTCATGGAAATGACCATTGGTCTCGCAAGTGGTGTGAACGATCAAGATCGTTTTAATCGCCTAATCGATGCCATTCGTAAAACCATTACGTGTGATTGTGTCGCGCTCTTAAGCCTTCAAGGTGACACACTAGCCCCTATGGCAATGCAAGGGCTCAGCCGCGACACGTTCGGTCGTCGCTTTATCATTTCAGAGCATCCACGTTTTGCGGAGATATGTGCATCTCGCTCTCCTGTTCGTTTCGATTCTGATAGTTCTCTCCCAGATCCTTTTGATGGCTTACTGATCGACCATGATGGCGACCTGCCAATGCATGCCTGTATGGGGCTGCCTTTGCTATTTGGCGATAAGCTATTAGGGGTTCTAACACTAGACAGCCTTAAACCAGACGTCTTCGCTAATATTCCAGCGCGTAACCTTGAAGTATTAGCAGCCATTGCAGCGTCAAGCATGCAGATGGCATTGACCTTTTCTCAGCTTGAACATCAAGCAAAACAATCCAAACAGTTGTTAGAAGAGTTGAACGTTGAAGCTTGGGAACGCGACGGCGGTGAGTTGATCGGTAACAGTGACACCATGGTGGCACTTAAGAACGACATCGCTGTAGTAGCACCTTCAGAATTCAATATTCTGATTCACGGTGACACAGGTGTAGGTAAAGAACTGGTCGCTCGCACTCTGCACCATCAATCGCAGCGTAAGCGTAATCCATTGGTTTACGTAAACTGTGCTGCGATTCCTGAAAACCTAGTTGAAAGTGAGTTGTTTGGTCACGTACGTGGAGCATTTACAGGTGCAGACAAAAACCGTTTAGGTAAGTTTGCGTTAGCCGATGGCGGCACCCTATTCCTTGATGAAATTGGTGAACTGCCGTTAGCTGCGCAAAGTAAATTACTGCGTGCCCTGCAAAACAATGAAATTCAGCCTGTAGGTCAAGACAATATCCAAACCATAGATGTACGCGTATTGGCGGCCACTAATAGAGATTTAAAGCAAGAAGTGGAAGACGGTCGATTCAGAGCTGACTTGTACCACCGATTAAGTGTGTACCCTATTGCGGTTCCTGCATTGAAAGATCGTGGTGACGACATCAGCTTGCTAGCGGGCTTCTTCCTGGAACAAGCGCGTCGTAAGTTGGGTATCAACCAAGTGAAATTCCGCTCTGACGTTCTTTCTTTCCTAAACCGTTATGGTTGGCCGGGTAACGTGCGTGAACTTGAGCACGTGATCAGTCGTTCAGCATTGAAAGCATTAGCGCGTAGCACCAATAAAAACCTAGTGACAATTACTAAAGAAGATTGTGGTCCACTCGACCAAGATCAGCCTATTGCGACGACCCAGGTGAAGAACACACCGTTATCGACACCAACGATCGACCTTTCTGCAGGGCTACGTGGCGCAACGGACGATTTTCAACGCAGTATCATCACTGAGGTGTTGGAAGATGCCAACTTTAACTGGGCACAAGCTGGGCGAGTTCTGAAAACAGACCGAGCAAACCTGACTCGACTGTCTAAGCGTTTAGGGTTAAATGTGGCTAAGTCTCACACGATTGAACGGACAAAATAGATATTAGCGGTTTGTTGCGAGCATCTGACAAAACTTGTGTATATAATGCTGCAAATTGTAACGCTAATTTTAAATATGTAGAGAGAGTTATGAAGTTTATCCGTTGGTTCTTAGGTCGTGTGATTTTGCTATTAAATTTTGTTTTTACCCCTCGTGGCGTGAAGCGTTCTCAAGAAGAACAAAGCCAAGTGAATGAGCAAGCAAAAACGCACACGTTATACCAATTCGAAGCGTGCCCATTTTGTGTAAAAGTGCGCCGCGCGATGAAACGTCAATCGGTTCAGTTTGAACTTCGTGATGCTAAAAATAACGAACAGCACCGTGCAGAGCTTGAAGCGGGCGGAGGTCGTGTGAAAGTGCCTTGTCTACGTATTGAGAAAGACGGAAAAACTGAGTGGATGTACGAGTCTTCAGACATCGTTGCTTACTTAGAAAAGCAGTTCGCATAAGCTAACAAGCTAAGCGAAAGTCAGACACCAAAAATCCCTCCAATGTGAGGGATTTTTTATGTCTGTTATTTGCGTATGCTTCACTTGAGAACAAAAACGCTAAAGGTTATTTGGCGACGATCAGCATCAGTTCCACACGGCGGTTACAAGCCTTGCCTTGCGGTGAAGCGTTGGTACATGCTGGAACATATTCACCAAAGCCGCGAGTGTAAATAGAACGGCTCGACACATAGTTGCTCTCTAGGCGAGCTTTCACTTCTTTTGCACGCTGCTCTGATAAAGGGTCATTGATACGATCTGTACCTGTATTATCAGTATGACCTTCAATCACGATATCGATGTCTTGGCGCTGAGAAAGGTAACTACCAAGTGTGTCTAACCATTGGTTGTAAGCGGGTTCAGGGAACGCTGAGCCTGTTTTGAAATTCACATGTTGCTCAAGCTTTACCATCACATGGTTACCTGGCAACACTTCAAAATCGATACGGTTTTGTCTTAAAAACACTTCTAGCGGATCATTCGTCGACACGCCACGACCGTAGTTAGTCGTTATGGTTTTTTGATGAGAATGGCTCTGCATTGAGTAACCGCGGTTGCTCGCTGTGCCTGTTGTTTGAACCACACCCCACTCCGGGTGCATCAGGTCATAGTCGGTTTGCGGTGCCGTCTCTAACAGGTTATCACCTAGCATACCGGTTGGTAATGTTGTCTCACACCCAGCCAAAGCTATGCTTAACATTATCGCTAAATATCTCATTACTTCACCAACCACTCATGCAGATAAACCATTTACTAATGTCTATATCGGCACCCAGAAAAAAACTTTAGACAAAAAGCATGCACTTCTAAAAAAAGTGCTTTTGATCACAGTTAACCGTCAACTAGCCTGCCTTCGCTCGCTAGTTCGAACTGTTTGCATTTATTTACCTTATAATTGTTTTCCAATTCCGACTAAATAGTTAGAATCTCACGACTTCTTAACGCTAGAGTAAACATCATGTTTAAACCATTTACTAAATTCATCACTGCAATTGTTGCTGTACTTGTTATCGCCGGTTGTAGTGAAACAGACGAGCCACAAAAAGGTGTTCATTACGAGGCGCTTCCTACCGCTCTAACAGAATTTAACTTGTCTCCGATCACTGAAATCTTCTCTCTAAACTGTGGTCACTGTCGTCAAATGGAAAGTGCAATTCCAGAGATTGAGTCGCTTACAGACCAAACCATTGGCAAGATGCACGTAACATTCAATGAAAGTGCTCAAATCAGCGCAATGATCTACTACACAGCAGTGATGCAGCTTGATGCAACGCCAGACCACGCTTTCATGGACGACTTATTCGGCGCTGTTCAAATGGGTGCAGACGCAACACCAGAGCAACGTCAACAAGCACTAGAAACCGCTTTTACTTCTCGCGGTTTGGTTAGCCCGTACCAATTGAACAAAGAACAACAGGTAACGCTTTTTGACTATGTTAAAAAAGCAGAAGAAGTTTCAGTAAAAGGTCAGATCAACTCAGTACCAACGTTTATCGTTAACGGCAAATACCAAGTACTGACAGCTGGTCACCAAGACGTTGCTGGCATCGCAAAAACGATCAACTACCTTTTGACTCAACCATAAGCGCGGCTTTAGTCAGCTCATCAATAAACTAAGCAATAAATACAATAGGTTTTACTATGTCTAAATTTGTCATCCCGGTCATCGTCTTTCTTTTGGCGGGTTTCATGATTTACCGTACTTGGACAAATCATAAGTCTGGTGCAGAAAACTTCAACAAGGTCAGCAGTTCCTACTAGAGACGGAAAAAAAGAAGTGTGATCACGACTGAAAGCGGGCTTCAATACCTAGTTCTTGAAGAAGGCACAGGTACAGAGCACCCAACTAAAAACAGCAAAGTAACGGTTCACTACCACGGTACTCTGATTGACGGTACGGTTTTCGATAGCTCTGTAGAACGTGGCGAGCCAATCTCATTCGCTCTTAAGCAAGTAATCAAAGGCTGGCAAGAAGGTTTGACTTACATGCTAGAAGGCCAAAAGGTTCGCCTATTCATTCCAAGCACGCTAGGCTACGGCAAAGGTGGTACAGGTCCTAGCCCACCATCAGCAACACTGATTTTTGACGTTGAGTTAATCTCTATCCAGTAATCTACTCGCTTGAAAGTGAGCATTACGTTAAGCCCCGACATGCAGAACATGTCGGGGCTTTTTATTAGTAAGTCATTACTTTAAAGCACCTTATCACTGGCAACCATCCAGTTAACACGAATGATTAAGTAAAAACACAGCCACTAGACGACTGGTCTAATTTAAATTATAGTATCGACCATGAACGAGAAAACGAATGACACACGCCTGCATATTTTGAATGTTGGCTATCAATTAATAGTGAACAACGGCTTCAATGGCGTTGGCTTATCACAATTGCTTAAAGAAGCGGAAGTACCGAAAGGATCGTTTTACCACTACTTTAAATCGAAAGAGCAATTTGGTGAGGCGTTAATTCAGCACTATTTTGAAAACTACATCACTAAGATTGAATCCATTTTAGTGCACGGTGAAGGCAACCATTATCAACGAATTCTGGGTTACTTTTCACTATGGGCGAAAACTGAAGATGGCACCTGTAACGCACACAAGTGTTTAGTGGTTAAGCTCAGCGCTGAAGTTTCTGACCTTTCTGATCCTATGCGCCAGGCTCTGCTAAAAGGTGCTGAGAAAGTCACGATAACCATTCAACAATGTATTGTTGGCGGTATTGAAGATGGCTCTATCTCGGTAGAAAACAGTCAAGAAGCAGCCCAGAACCTATACTCAATGTGGCTAGGCGCTAGTTTATTAAGCAAGTTAAGCCAAAGTTCACATAGCTTAGAATCGGCATTACGCCTTACCGAACAAATTTTAAAAGGTGAGAGCCATTAACGCGCACTGCGTTTTATTGGCATTGACTGTTTTAGCTTAAAAGAAATCACCCGCCCTCTTATCAATTTGATGACGGCGGGATTTTTAGGAAACAAGACTAGACGACTGGTCTAATTCTAAATAAACACAATATAAAATTAAGGACATCCAATGACTCAACAAGACAATCGTCGTATCGTATTGGCTTCTCGCCCTGTCGGCGCACCAACTCAAGATAACTTCTGCTTAGAAACCGTTGCCGCACCAACAATCAATGATGGTGAAATGTTACTTCGCTCGGTTTACCTATCTCTCGACCCTTACATGCGTGGTCGTATGAATGATGCAAAATCTTACGCCGATCCAGTTGCTATTGATGAGGTGATGGTTGGTGCAACTGTGTGTCAGGTTGAAGCATCAAACAACAGCAATTATGAAGTTGGCGAATGGGTATTGGCTTACACAGGTTGGCAAGATTATGGCGTGTCGAACGGTGAAGGTCTTATCAAGCTAGGAAAAGCGCCGACTCATCCTTCTTACGCATTGGGCATCATGGGCATGCCAGGCTTTACCGCTTACATGGGTTTACTGGATATCGGCCAACCGAAAGAAGGCGACACGTTAGTGGTAGCGGCTGCAACTGGTCCAGTTGGCGCTACCGTAGGACAAATCGGTAAACTAAAAGGCTGTCGTGTCATTGGCGTGGCTGGTGGTCAAGAAAAGTGCCAGTACGCAAAAGAGGTTCTTGGTTTTGATGAGTGCATCGACCACAAGGCAGATGACTTCGCAGAGCAATTGGCGAAAGTGTGTGATAAAGGCATCGACGTTTACTTTGAGAATGTTGGCGGTAAGGTATTCGATGCAGTAATGCCCCTTCTAAATACAGGCGCTCGAATTCCTGTTTGTGGTCTTATCTCACAATACAATGCAACGTCACTCCCTGAAGGCCCAGATCGCATGTCTAGCCTAATGGGTACTCTTCTAGTTAAGCGCATTAAGATGCAAGGCTTCATCATCTTCGACGACTACGCACACCGTTACAACGAGTTTGCAACTCAAATGACTGAATGGCTGTCTCAAGGAAAAATGCACTACCGCGAGCACCTAATTGAAGGTCTAGACGAAGCGCCACAAGCTTTCATGGGTTTGTTAGAAGGTCAGAACTTCGGCAAACTTGTTATCAAAACTAACGAACCAAAATAGCTCAAGGATAGAATAGGCAGAATTATGATTACTTTACATCACCTGAATAAGTCGCGTTCTAAGCGTATCATCTGGCTGCTGGAAGAGCTTGGTGTCGATTATCAAATTAAACCTTACCAACGAGACAGTGTCACGTTTTTAGCACCACCAGAGCTGAAATCTGTTCACCCTCTTGGTAAATCTCCAGTTATTGAAGACGATGGCGTTGTGATCAGTGAATCTGGCGCGATCACTGAGTATCTCATCGACAAGTTTGGCCAAGGTAAACTTGCACCAGCACGCGGCACGGCTGAATATGTTGAATACTCACAGTGGTTACACTTCGCTGAAAGCTCGGGCATTTTGCCAATGTTGCTTAAGATCTTCGTAATGAAAGATGGCTGCGAAACAAACTTCCTTGGTGGTTACGCTGATGACGAAAATCAAAAGATCCTTACCTTCGTAAACCAATCTCTTGAAGGCAAAACCTACCTTTTAGGGGAAACGCTCACTGGCGCCGATTTTATGATGTCGTTCATCGTTGAAATCGTCGGTAACTTTGGTGCTACTGCGCTCTACCCTAACATTGCAAAATACGGCGAGCTTTTGGCGAGCCACCCTGCTTACCAAAAGGCGGAGCAACTCGAGTTAGAACACTCTAATTAATCGAGATTAAGTCTATTCAATGCTTCCATAGCGTGAAAATGACTGTCTAAATGAAGCCAAAGCCGATTTATCTTTCGCTTTGGCTTCTCATTTACCTTCATTTCGACAACAATATCGAGCTCTAAACTGAATACCCATAGAGTTTGATCTTCATGTCAGCAAACCTTGCTCAATACACACCACTGCACACGTTAAACCAAACGGCGAATCAAGACTTATCGCTACCAGAGCGTTTTACATTCCCGTATTACTATACTCCGCACCCATTGTGTGAGATAGCGATGCAGCAGCTTCAACAGTCACTCCTTGACTGTGGTGTAAATGAAACATCGCAAGGTAATCTCTATGCCGTGCTTCTGGTTCAACATCCTCAAACTCAAGAATTGGGCTACCTTTCTGCGTTCTCAGGTTTGCAGCTAGATTCGTCTTTGGAGCCTCTGGTATCGAGTACCGCCTTTGTTCCTTCTGCTTTTGATAAGCAGCAGTTTCAGGCCCTAAACACGCAAGGCTTAATCCTACAAGCGACATTAGCTAACGACATTACGAACCTAGAGCAAACTCATAACCTAAATGAACTAACTTCAACGCTAAGCGGGCTTAAAAACGACGCAAGCAAAGCAATAGAAGCCTTTCAGCTCACCATGGCCACCAACAAAGCACACCGTAATGAGCTTAGAGAGCAAGCTAACCAAGAGAAAGCACTCGGCAATCTAGAGTCTGCGGCCAACCTACTTAAACAGTTAGGAAATCAAAGCAGCCAAGAGAAGCGCGATCTAAAAGCACTTCGTATCGAGTGGAAACAGAAGGTCGCTGAAAAACAATCACAAGTAGACGCTATCGAGAGCGAGCTTAAAAGCCGTAAGAACGACTACCAGGACATTTCTGCAGAGTTAGAAACACAGCGCTTGTCTCACTATCGTTTTATCAACCAAGCGGCAGAGTCAAAGAGCCTAGTTGAATTGTTGGATGGTAAAGACGCGCTTGAAGGCTCTGGCGACTGCTGCCTGCCAAAGCTGCTTAATTTTGCCTTTGAATACGGCTTTAGACCGTTGGCTTTAGCTGAGTTTTGGTGGGGATTACCACCAACAGATATCATTCGACAACACGGGAACCTCTACCCAGTTTGCCAGAGCAAAAGCTTTGAGATCCTTGAACACCAGCTAAACGGCATTGATCTAGAAGATAATCCGCTTATCGTAAACCCTGCGGTGGGTAAGTCGTTTGATATTGTTTATGAAGATGAAGAAATCGTGGTCGTGAACAAGCCTGAAGAGTTCTTGTCTGTTCCTGGTAAGTTCATCGAAGACTCAGTGTATACGCGTATAAAAGCGCGCTACCCCGAGGCTACAGGCCCTTTGATTATCCATAGATTGGATATGTCGACATCTGGCTTGTTGATCTTGGCGCTAACAGCCGAGTCCAACAAGCACATCCAAAAGCAGTTCATCGATAGAACGGTCGAAAAGCGTTACACCGCACTACTTGATGGCGTAATAACGGGTGAATCTGGTGACATCAGCCTTCCTTTACGTGGCGATATCACCGACAGGCCAAGACAGCTCGTTTGTCATGAGCACGGACGTAACGCAGAAACGCATTGGCAAGCCGTCAGCACTAATAGCGGCAAAACCAAGGTGCACTTGTATCCTAAAACAGGCCGTACCCACCAGCTACGCGTACACTGCGCTCACCCACAAGGACTTGGCGTACCAATTCGTGGTGATGACCTATATGGCTATAAGCGCGAACGGCTGCA
Organism: Vibrionales bacterium SWAT-3; assembly: GCA_000169995.1. Taxonomy (GTDB): domain Bacteria; phylum Pseudomonadota; class Gammaproteobacteria; order Enterobacterales; family Vibrionaceae; genus Vibrio. The sequence goes on from AAZW01000014.1 coordinate 95,230, forward strand.
CCTTCATGCGGGCTACCTAAAACTTATTCACCCAACAACCGGGGAATGGATGGAGTTTGAAGTGCCTTCTGAGTTCTAAATCGACTCGTTCTCACACAACACTAAACCAGTAAAACGAATCAGGGCTCTATATCAAATCGAGATATAAAGCCCTGACTTTCAAGAAATCGTGTATTGATTTAATAATATGGATCAATTGGTTGCTAATACAACCTAACCCATCACCTCTTTACGCTGGTCGACACACTCAAACGAGCCCATTTCGAACTCTCGGCAGATCCATGGTCGGTTTTCATAGATGGTACACATCAGTGTTTCCCTATCTACCGCTGAGCACCAACCATCATCAAAACGTTTCATGGTTTCACCGCCCCACTCATCGTAAGCAATATGCTCTTCTGGGACACCGGTATCTGTAATGATCATAACCTCTAAACGACAACAGCATGCCTGACAATTGGCACAAGTTACTTCAGGTTCGGTGATGTTCTTTATCTCTATGGTCATAAGTAACTACACTGCGAAATTTTGCGTATAGTAATCGAAACCATCAGCGACTGCTAATAAAGAAAGTTAGCCGCCCCCACTTTCTCCGGTTCTGAAACAACAAAGGGCGCTGCGATTATCTCACAACGCCCATCAATTTTATTTTGATGTCAGGTGGTAAGCTTGCTTAGAACAGGCTTGAGAAGAACAATTTAATGTAGTCCATCAAACGTTTGAATAACCCACCCTGTTCAACCGATTCAAGTGCGATCAAAGGCTGAGTCTGGACATCTTCACCGTCTACCGTGTAGTGAACCACACCTAAAGTTTGGCCTTCTGCAATTGGCGCTTTGAGTTCCGAGTTAAGCTCAATAGATGCGGTTAGCTTTTTGCTGTCTGATTTAGGTAGCGTGATAAACGTGTCCTCTGCAACCCCAAGCTTCAGCGTGTCTTGACTACCGAACCAAACCTTCTCCTCAGCCACTTGGTCGCCACCTTGGTGGACATTAAGCGTATCAAAGAATCGGAAACCGTAACTTAAAAGCTGCTTGCTGTCTGACTCACGGCTTTTAACACTCGATGCGCCCATCACTACTGCAATAAGCCTCATTTCACCTTGTGTTGCCGAGCTCGCTAAGCTGTAGCCTGCACCAGAGGTGTAACCCGTTTTCATACCATCAACCGTCAAGCTTCTATCACGAAGCAAGCCATTACGGTTGTGTTGAGTGATGCCGTTGTAACTGAAAGAACGTTCGCTGTATAAGCCATAGACATCTGGAAGATCTTTAATGATCGCTCGGCCAAGTAGCGCGATATCGTAAGGTGTTGAATACAAGTCTTCCGCATCTAAACCGTGTGCATTGGCGAAATGGGTATTTTCCAATTTCAGAGAAGTCGCCCAAGAGTTCATCAAATCAACAAAGGCATCCTGAGAGCCCGCGACCTGTTCTGCGATTGCAACACTAGCATCGTTACCCGATTGAATAATCAAACCGCGGTATAGATCCATCATAGCGACATCGGTATTTACTTCTATGAACATTTTTGAGGAGTCTGGGAAATTCTTTGCCCAAGCGTTTTCACTGATTCTGACTTTATCATCTGCGGAGATGTTGCCTCGCTTCATCTCCTGACCTGCCACGTAGCTGGTCATCAGTTTGGTTAAGCTTGCTGGGTTCAACTTGGTATGCGCATTTTTTTCGACGAGCACATCACCAGAATTAAAGTCGATTAACACATACCCTTTCGCGCCTAAGCTAGGCGGAGCCGGTACGATAGAAGGTGCGGCGATAGCTGCTGTGCTAACCATCGCAGCGTTACTTACAATGAATATACTTAATAAAGGGAGAGAGTATTTGGAGAACAGTTTCATTGAATTAAACCTAAGTTAACGTTTTGACCAGTATAGACAAATGCTAGCAAAAGAAGCGCGAACTTTACGTTGCTTTACGCAAATGTACCTTTAGTTACAAATAAAAAAGTATATTCTGCGATCTGTTCATTTTTCCGACCGTTAATATTGACCAGGGAAATACTCTCTTGTTCAAATATTCTTAATTTATCTTTGGCATGCGTCTAAATAGCATCTCAACAAAGCCAGAAATGCGCTGTTTGCTCTCGCTTGCTTCTAGGTCAGGCTTAATCCCCGATTGAGCTAACGCTTGCCATTGGATCATCTGAGAATTTGGTAGCGAAAACACGATGTATAGAGAGCCTTTTTCGGCGAGTTTGCCCTTTCCATCATAGAATGGAACACCTGTAGAAAGCTGAACCGCATCGAAAATGGAGTTGTCATTCAGCTCTGACTCTTCGGCTAGGCCAAAGCCAACCACCACGTCACCAACACCCCCACCTTGCTCTAAGTGGTACCCCTTTTCAGTTAACTGCTCTTCAATCGAATCACGTACCATGTCAGTCACGACGGTTTCATTGTATTTCTTAGACAGATATACCTGTTCCGATTGTGGGTGCCATGAATAAGTCGTGACGCCATTTTTCATAAACTCGAAGTCACCGCTAGTAACGACACCATAATCATGCACAGGCAGTTGCTCTTGGGTCGTACATGCCGTCAGCCCAATGCTCATCAAGGTCACAAGCACAGCGGTCTTTATGCTTTTTGTTGCACGCATGGATCGTTTTATCATGGTTAGAGCCTTTACCTATATATCAATAACTATCAATTTAACCGCCAACATAAACGGTAATTATGTTAAGCAAAAATGCATTAAACGTTTGCGTAATCGCTAACCTTCACTTCTACCTATTTTGGGGGTTTAATCACAAAAACGGAGTTGGTATAGTCTACCCCGTTAAACATAACCAGACCATTCGAGGCACGGAGCTTCCTCAATCATCTCATGAAGAGAAGAATTGGTACCGACAAAGTATCGGCAAATTTAAGAGGGTCAAACAATGGAATTCAATATGGTTGAGATTTTAGGTTACGCTGCGTCTATTATGGTCGCAATTTCATTAACAATGAAAGATATCGTTCGCCTGCGTGTCCTTAACTTTATTGGCTGTGCACTCTTCACAGCATACGGCGTTATGATTGACGCTTGGCCAGTGGTTGCAACCAACGGCTTCATCGCATGTGTAAACATCTACTTCCTTGCAAAAATGCAAAAGGAAAAAAAAGCGGAAGCGATGAAAGAAGCAAAAGCTTAATTTAGCGACTAGCGATTTCAAACTATTCTGAAAAAGCCCAAATAGAGCGTTCTATTTGGGCTTTTTTATATCTGTTATTCCTCTACACGCTCACTACCTTCTACTTTTTCACCGTTCAGACATAGCAGGCGTAAAACATAGTAAGACCATGAATAAAAAAACGCCGAACAGGATTGAGTTCGGCGTTTAACTCTACGTTAAGTGGTTTGTTTAAGAAGACTAAGCTAGAAAGCTCTCACCTCTATCAACAAATCAATACTACGAACACACTTTGGTCCAGCTACCATCACTACCTGGTTCAGAACTTGTCCACCAGTTAGCTTGGTAAATGCTACCGTTGTGAACCACTTGGTCACCCGTGTTAGCATGGCTTGGGTTACCGGCCCAGTCTTTCTGAGGCAGATCTGGGTACACAGTTAAGCCTGCAGTATCACAAGTACCAGGGTTTGTACCACCGTCGCCAGGGTTACCGCCACCAGAACTGATATCACCTAAAGGTAAATCTGGTTGCTCAAAGCTGAAGGCATAATCGACACCACCTACGTTAACGGCATAGTTTGCAGGGCCTGAAATTGGCAAGTAATACACCATATCCAGCTCATATACACCACCAGCAGGCAGTTCTTTCCATGCAGGTAATGTGAAGGCCACACGGTGCATAGTGCCGTCTAATCCACCGATGTTATCCGCACGAGTATGACCCGAAGCAATCACAGTCAAACCACCACCAGATTGATCTTTCGCGTTGTCTGGTGCAGATACTGGAATGTCGAACTGGAACTCAGTTCCGCCAGGCAGTGCTTGACCCGTATTGTTGGTAAACGTGATCTTAGGATTAATTGGGTAGTTTTGGTCACCGACTTTGAAACCACCAACAGATACTGCGATGTCTAATGCTTCGGTAGGAATTGCACAAGTCGCGACTTTGTTTCCATATGGCGTTGCCGACTTAAACTTATCGTAGATAGCTTTAGTCATTGTGTTACCCATGTGGAACTCACCGTTACCGCTGTTACACGCTTGCTCTGTGGTATCAACCGTTGTTCGGTTTCCACTTGCATCAAGTACATAACAGTTGTAGTCGCCAGCCAGTTCCCAGAACATGATGCCGCCGATTTCTTTGTCGATAACGTAGTCCGCTTTCACGTTGATAGACTCTTTATCTTCCGTAGAAAGGAACACGCCTTTTTCAGCATTCCATAGCCAAGGTGCAACCGCCACGCTGTCGTAGTTACGCGTGTAAGTACCTCTTAGAACATCCGTTGGATCATTTACAGGATCTAGCTTGTAGGCGTCCGCATAAGAACCCCAAATACCTCTCTCTAGGTTCTTCGCATGCCACATTGGGTTCGAACCTGCGCCCATTTCGTTTCCTTTAGGGTCGGTATCATGCCACATGTTATCGATACCAATCGCACCGTGACCACAGTTATTCTTCTCACCTTCACCTGTACCAGCGGCACATTCAGATTGATTAGGCAGTGCAGCTCGGCCCCAAAGACCATTTTCACCACCTGTTACGCCCTGCCAACCACGCGTGTAGTAAGGCACACCGATGTTAATACGACCTGCTGGCATTGAACCGCGGAAGTAATGGTAAGCCCAATCCGTGTTCAGGTAGCCGATACCACCATAAGCCGCTGTGTCGTATACATTCCACTGCGCTAGTTCTGAATCTTTACCTGTATCAAACAAGGCTGCGTTATGGCCAACGTGGTCGTTCCAAGCGCCGTGAAGGTCGTAAGACATGATGTTCACGTAATCAAGATATTGAGTGACATCGAATGTTTCCATACCGCGCAACAGGTAACCAGAAGAAGGTGCCGCGATAGTTAACATATAGTGATTGCCATCTTCAGCAGACGCCACATCAAGCTTCTCACGCAGTACTTTCATCAGCACTTGGTATGAGGCCCATAGGTACTCACGACGCGATTCCATGAAGTCTTTGTCGTATGGGTTACCAGCACCGGCCATTGATGTTGGGTACTCATAATCGATGTCTAGGCCATCGAATTGATATTTACGTAGCATCTCAACCGCTGAAGTCGCGAATGTTTCAATGCCTTGGTGGTTGATAGATCCATCAGCATTGGTCGTCATAGTATAGAAGCCACCATCAGCAACTCGGCTTCCGTCAGTCGCAAAGTGACCGCCCGTTTCAGCCCAACCACCAATTGAGATTAGCGTTTTAACACCATGTTTTTTCTTCGCGGTTGCCAGCGCACCAAAGTGACCTTTGAATCCTAATGCAGGGTCGACCTCTACACCCGGCCACTCTTTACCTAAAGCAGCATTATTTGGATCGTTTACGTCACCAACATTCACTTTGCCATCCGAACCGATGCTTACAAACGCGTAGTTAATATGTGTAAGTTGTTCCCAAGGAATATCATTAACCAGGTAAGCCGCTTGCGGGTCGTCTCCTGCACGCCAGCTGGTGAAGTAACCAATCACACGACGAGGGTGATCCGCGCCCATTTTCTCACGGCCTTCATCATCGTAAATTGTACAGTAAGGAACATCGACACCTTGCGTTTGATACAAGCCATCGGGACGACAAGTACTTGCCGTTGGAGCACCATTCACCGTCAAAGAAGCTAACGCTGAATCCGTTGTTGCGCCTTGATCGTCGGTCGCTTTAGCGTAAACAGACAAAGTACCTGCTTGAGTGGTTGTGTAGTCAAGCGTATATGGACTTGTTGCAGCCGTTCCAACTAAAGAACCTGCCACATAAAAATCAACTTTATCAACCGTACCATCACTGTCTGCAGCCGTTGCCGTGAGTGTTACCACGCCACCTACATCCACAGAAGCCGCTGAAAGTGCAACTGATACAGTTGGAGCTTCATTGCCAGGTTGCAGTGAATCAACAGAAACAGATACCGCGCTTGCTACACTCGCTGCACCTTCATTGTCTGTTGCAACAACAGAAACCTGATGGTTGCCCGACGTTGCTGACCAAGTCGCTTCAAATGGTGCCGCTGTTACTACTGCGACGGAAGTACCATCGACAAAGAATTCTACTGAAGCAACACTTCCATCAGTATCAAGTGCCGTTGCACTTAAGACGACATTATCGCCCTCAACGATTACATCTGACGCGGTAGGTGCTGTTAACGAAGCGGTTGGGGCTTCATTTGGCGTGCCACCGCCTCCACCACCACTACACACATCAATCTTTTTCCATTGTGCATAGTCACCTTCAAATTGGCTCGGGTTGTTGTTTTGATTCCAGTAATTCGCTGAGTACGCGCTGCCGTCATGTGAAACCTGATCACCACCGGTGTATACCGTGGCAGAATCCCACGCTTCTAACGTTGAACAATCAACAGCCGCGTAGCTATTGAACGCCATTAAGCATGACGCGGTGAGAGTACTGAGTGTAAAAACCTTCTTGGCCACTCTTCCTTGGTTTAGGTGCATGTTAGCTGTCCCTTAAGTTATTGTTTCAAGATGCTTAATTTAAGTGTCATATTTCTCACCACTTAAATCTCTTCGCAAAACAACTGTAGGTAACAGTGCCAATTTAACACCTAAAATATTCGATATTTATAAAATGACTCGCATTAATTTGTTTATAGCATGCAATGAGTCGACACTTATTTTGCACGAACAACTAATATTAAATTTATTTCGGTACGCTAAAAAATATCGCCTAACTCACCTCATTAATTACAAAACTCTATTCATATCGACTTTATTCATTCGTTCTGAAATTTCGTCTTAAAACTAACCAAAAGGGAGTGATTTAGCCATAGAACCGATTTCTTTTCTAAATTCGCCCACTTTTTCTTAACAACTGTGATAGTATCGCGACTTTTTTTGACGAACCTCACATTTCCAATGCAAGTGTGGGAGAAATACATAGGCTCGAAAGAGCCAAATATAGCGAAGAAATAATGTCCAACTTGACGCAAGTCGCCAACGAAAACATCAACGCAGAATCTACTTCTATTAACTTCACTAAAGCCCAATCTTTGGGTGAAAAACTGGAGCTTGGAAATCCAGTATTTTGGCTAAGTGGGAGCTTTTTAACTCTCTTTGTCATTCTTGCCTTCACCAACACCTCGGTGTTGTCAGAACTTGTAAACATCGGCTTTAGTTACTCAACTAAATGGTTCGGTGCTTTTTGGCAGGTTCTGTTACTACTCAACTTCATCATCGGCTTAGTGCTTGCACTAGGACGCACAGGTCACGTTCGTTTGGGTAAACTTGCCCTTCCAGAAATGACTACCTTCAAATGGATGTCGATTGTCCTATGTACGCTGCTCGCAGGCGGTGGTGTATTTTGGGCAGCAGCAGAACCTATTGCTCACTTCGTTTCTGCTCCGCCTCTATACGGCAACGCTGATCCTCAAGCAATGGCATTCAACGCCCTATCTCAGTCTTTCATGCACTGGGGCTTTCTTGCTTGGGCAATCTTAGGGGGCTTATCCTCTATCGTACTGATGCACCTACACTACGACAAAGGGCTCCCTCTTAAACCTCGTACTCTGCTTTACCCGCTACTGGGCGACAAAGCGATCAATAGCTGGATTGGTAACGTAGTCGACGCATGTAGTATTGTTGCTGTTGCAGCAGGCACTATCGGCCCAATTGGTTTCTTAGGTCTTCAAATCAGTTATGCGCTAAGTGAACTGTTTGGTATCTCAGATATCTTTGCTACGCAGAGCATCGTTATTCTATTCGCCATCGCCATGTACACCCTATCTGCATTGAGCGGCGTGAACAAAGGCATTCAACTGGTTAGCCGTTACAACATCATCTTGTCTGTATGCCTGATCGGCTACATCCTTCTTGTGGGTCCAACAAGCTTCATCGTTGATGGCTACTTGCAAAGCATGGGTGAAATGATCGATAACTTCATCCCAATGGCGCTTTACCGACAAGATACAGCGTGGCTAGGTGGTTGGACGGTATTCTTCTGGGGTTGGTTCTTAGGTTATGGCCCAATGATGGCAATCTTTATTGCTCGCATCTCACGTGGCCGAACAATTCGCCAAATGATCGTGTCTATCAGCATCGTTGCTCCGCTAGTAACCTGTTTCTGGTTCAGCATCGTTGGTGGTAGTGGTTTAGCGTTTGAATTAGAAAATCCTGGCGTGATTTCTAGTGCGTTCGAAGGCTTCAATCTTCCTGCGGTATTACTTGCTATTACTGCACAACTGCCATTCCCTACCCTGATTGCAATTCTGTTCCTTATCCTGACCACCACGTTCATCGTAACAACAGGTGACTCAATGACCTACACCATCAGTGTGGTTATGACAGGCACAACAGAGCCAAACGCAGCAGTACGCACCTTCTGGGGTATCATCATGGGTGCTGTAGCCATTGCGCTTATCTCAATGGGCTCTGGCGGTATTTCTGCGTTGCAGTCGTTCATAGTGATTACTGCCGTTCCTGTGTCATTCATCTTACTACCATGTTTATGGCATGCTCCTAAGATCGCGACACAGATGGCAAAAGAGCAAGGCATCGCTTAATCACAAAGCCGACTAACCTCGGTTTCGTGTTTCGAACAAAAAAGCCACTCAAGTGAATCACCTGAGTGGCTTTGTTTTATCTGCTCGGTACTTGTATCGGCGAAGCTTATTTCTACCGATAGTTCGGCTTATTGAAACTTTTCACCAGCAGCAACCATGAATGACATTTCAACCAACAGTTCAGGATTTGCCAGTTCAGCTTTCACACATGCGCGACTAGGCGCACACCCTTCAGGAAACCATGCTTCCCACACTTCATTGAGTGCATCAAAGTTAGCAAAATCCGTTAGGTAAATAGTGACCGACAATACGCGAGATTTATCGCTATCTACCAGGCTCATCATCTCTTCAGCTTGCTCAAAGATTTGTTGAACCTGACTCTTAATGCCCGCAGATGTGTCTGACTCAGCAACTTCAACAAAGCTTGCAATACCATTAAAAACAGTCACATCAGACCAACGCTTGGTCGGGTTAATTCTATGAATCTTCACTTGCTATTCTCTTCTTATTGTTAGGATCTACATCAGGGTAATCTAATCCAAATCCCTAATATTGAAAACAAAAACTAGATCGCGCTATCGGTCTTAGGTTCAACACACTTTCACTGACGGCATTCAACTCTAGCAGAAACGACAATCGAAGAGTTGGCTCCCTTCTCGACTTCAAAATAACCACCAGCACTAGAAAGCTGACGAACCGATAGTTTGTCTTTTCCTAACTTATCGAACCAATATGGAGCCAGTGAACATTGCGCAGATCCGGTTGCTAAATCCTCTGAAATGCCGATCTTCGGTGCAAAATAACGAAGTACATAACCGTCATCCGAGCTTTTGGCCGTCACCATAACAGCATGCAGATCATTGATTTTTTTATATTGTTCAAAGTCAGGAGTAAAATTCCTTACTGCTTCCTCTGAATCCAACACTAACACTAAATCTCTTGTCGAGAATGCATCCACAACGGGCTGATTCAAAGCCGACAGATCAATTGGAGCATCAATCCACTCAACATAAGATTTACCATTCCAGCTTGGCAGTTCCAATCGAGATAAGCCGTCTTTTCTAGAAATCACGACCTGCCCATAATCACTGTTTAAAGTAACCTCTTCAAACTTATACCGCTCGATCAAATCAGTACCAGCACCCAAACTACCATGACCACACAGGTTTATCTCACCATCTAATCCAAACCAACGGATGTCGAACTGACTTCCCGATTTTTTCACAAAAGCAGTAATAGGCTGGGCTATTTGATGTGTTATTTCTAGTAGCTCTGAATCTGCTAACCATTGCTCTAATTCAACAACCCCACAAGGGTTCCCTTTCGCCGACTCTCCACTAAATACATCATATATAAGTGCTTTGATAACTTATCTCCTTGTACCGTAGTATTAAGCTCTTAATAAAAACTATCATTTCATTTTCTTCAAATAAACCATTGATACATATAACATTAAAATGCCAAATGCAATGATTCATAAGCAGGAGTAATACTCTCACAGTGAAATTAATTTTGCACTAGTGCGGTCATGTGTAGAACTTATTAATGGAGTACTTTTATGCATGTTCAAACCTATGATTTAAAACAAAGCAACTTCGGATACAACCTTGGCGTGATAGGTGTCGCGTTGGTGTTAGCTTGGATTGGAATTTATAAGTTTACGCCTACCGAGGCGATGTTGATTGAGCCTTTAATTGCAAACCACCCAGCAATGAACTGGCTTTACAATTTATTCTCAGTCCAAGCCGTGTCTAATATGGTTGGTGGTGCTGAAATCATTGTCGCGATCGGACTGATGATTGGATTTAAGAAACCGCAAGTCGCGTTTTATTCTGGCATTGCTGCGGCGGCTATCTTTGTTGTGACACTGAGCTTTCTAATTACCACGCCAAACGCTTGGAAAGTATCGGATGGTATTTTGGTCACTAACTTCTTCTTAGTGAAAGATATTCTATTTTTAGCAATCGCGATCAGTGTAATCGAACGCAATAAACCTCAAAAGTAACGATAAAGCAATAAGGTTACCCTAGATCTAGAAGACACCTTATATCTTGAAATAAACAGGCCCGAAGCTGGCTAGAAGGACCCCGCCAGCTTCTGATATATAATGTTTTACTTGGCAATACCATCATGATTGAAGCATTGTCTTGTTACCAAACCCCACTTTTCGTCTTGGTATTGGTCTTCCACATAGTTACCTGAGGTGTAGTCATTAACGACTTCTCTCCAGAACTTAACAGCATGATCTGCGCCCAGTACTTGCTTAATCTCCCAACTGCCTTTTAGGTGTTCAAACAGCTCAGAGATAAACTGCTTCCCGACTTTATTTTTTCGAAAGTAAGGCACCACATAGAAATCACAAATCTCAAACTCGTTTGGCGCTTTGGTTTCAATGGCGGTTAATGCAGCAGGAACTCCATCAATGTAGAGTAAATAACCCGTTACGGCATCACCAAGCGTCGGGTAAATCTCAAACAAGCCATACTCGTCTGGTTTGTCTCCGATAATCTTTGAAAACTCAGCCGCATAGCCCTGATATAAATTCGCGTATACCTGCTGATTACCGCTATAGACTGTCACAATGTTCATAAACTGATCTCTGTATTGTTTCGCACCACAATGGTGTGAGCTCATCTTTCCGAGCCTATTATCTCATTGATTATAGGAAAAATAATAGATATCAAATACCCACTTACACGGATATTGCCTTGCGGTAATAGTTGGCATTCTGTTGTTGTCCTTTGAATACTGCGTAATTTTGTACACGCTCAACGAGGTCGAAACCCGTATTTGTTAGTACTTTATTTGAACCGACATTACCTTCTAATGCATAAGCATCAATATATTTTAGGGATGCGTGCTTAGACAAGTAGGTTAGCAGCTTTCTGACCGCATTAGAGGCGACACCTTTAGAACCAAAAGCTCGACCAACCCGATAGCCGAGCTCCCCGCTTTCACCATTTTTGCTGATATCGCGAACGTTGATTCTTCCACAAATAACGCCGTTAGCGTCCTTAATTAGCATTGGGATCAACTCACCATTTTGGTATTCCTTCAGGAAGAGCGCAATTTGCTCGGCAACCCCTGAATCAGAATAAAAACTGTCATCCCTAGCAGGAACAAATTGATTAAACCACTCTCTATTTTCGACTTCAAATTCGAAAAGAGGACCAACATCACTTGGTTGAAGTAGGTGTATAGATATATCCATAAGTAACTCTATAAGGCTCCCTTAAAGTACTGTTTTTTCAGACTTCGAACTCTCTGTGTTTCTATCTAGGTTGATTGAAGTTAACCATCGCTCAGAGTATTGGCGTGACCACAAGCAATCCCATTACCGCCATAGATAACAAGGCACCACTAAAAAAACTCGGTGCATGAAATGGTCGAACTTTTGATTTAACGACCTCTCTCTCAATCGCTTCTTGGTAAGTTTTAACGGAGAGTTCCTTAACGTAATTACTTTGCATAATAAGCTCCTTCTGAATAAGTAAGAGAAGCTTAAGACTTGAAGTTAAGTTGAGGTAAAGCGAAAAATCATATTAATTCACATCGTTAAACGAGTTATTCCAAAATCACCCTAAAAATGTCGTTGTTCACGCCCCCCACATCCACTAACTCTCCAGTTTTCATATGAATTGACGTGTTTAATTGTCGAGTCGAGCG